>NC_013521.1:1519076-1822891 GCF_000024925.1 Sanguibacter keddieii DSM 10542 | reverse complement strand
AGGTGTAGCCACCCTCGACGTTCTCCAGGAGCTGGTTGCGCAGGCGGATGTTCGCGAAGGTCCCGCGGATCATCACCTCGTGGTTCCCGCGGCGCGAGCCATAGGAGTTGTAGTCGCGACGCTCGACGCCGTTGCCAGCGAGGTACTCCGCGGCCGGGGTGCCCGGCTTGATCGCACCAGCAGGGCTGATGTGGTCGGTGGTGACGGAGTCGCCGAGCTTGGCGAGGACGCGCGCACCGGAGATGTCCGTGACGGGCGACGGCGTGAGGCTCATGCCGTCGAAGTACGGGGGCTTGCGGACGTAGGTGGACTCCGCGTCCCACTCGAAGGTGTTGCCGACCGGGGTCGGCAGGGCGCGCCAGCGCTCGTCGCCGGTGAAGACGTCGGCGTAGTCCTTGGTGAACATCGCACGGTCGATCGACGCGTCGATGGTCTCCTGGACCTCTTCCGGCGTGGGCCAGATGTCCTTGAGGAAGATCGGCGAGCCGTCCTCGGAGCGCCCGAGGGGCTCGTGGTCGAAGTCGAACTCCATGGTCCCGGCGAGCGCGTACGCGATGACGAGCGGCGGCGAGGCGAGGTAGTTCATCTTGACGTCGGGGTTGATGCGACCCTCGAAGTTGCGGTTGCCCGAGAGCACCGAGACGACGGCGAGGTCGTGGTCGTTGACCGCGGTCGAGATGTTCTCGTCGAGCGGGCCGGAGTTGCCGATGCAGGTGGCGCAGCCGTAGCCGACGAGGTGGAAGCCGAGCTTCTCGAGGTAAGGCCACATGCCGGCCTTCTCGTAGTAGTTCGTGACGACCTGCGAGCCCGGGGCCATGGAGGTCTTGACCCACGGCTTGGCCGTGAGGCCCTTCTCGACGGCCTTCTTGGCGACGAGCGCGGCGGCCATCATGACCGACGGGTTCGACGTGTTGGTGCAGGAGGTGATCGACGCGATCGCGACCGCACCGTGGAACAGCCCGAAGGACCGGCCCTGGGTGTCGGTGACGTCGACGACGCGGCGGACCTGGGTGCCGACGGCGGGGGCGTCGGAGGCGGGGAAGGACTCCTTCTCCGCCTGGTCGACGGCGTCGATGACCTCGGGCGCGTACGTCGGCAGGTCGCGCTCGAAGGCGGACTTGGCGTTCGAGAGCTCGATGCGGTCCTGGGGGCGCTTCGGGCCGGCGATCGAGGGGACGACGGTCGAGAGGTCGAGCTCGAGGTACTCGGAGAACTTCGGCTCCACGTACGTCGGGGCCGACGGGTCGAGCCACATGCCCTGCTCCTTGGCGTACGCCTCGACGAGCGCGAGCTGCTCCTCGGAACGGCCGGTGAGGCGCAGGTAGTCGAGCGTGACGCCGTCGATCGGGAAGATCGCCGCGGTCGAGCCGAACTCGGGGCTCATGTTGCCGATGGTCGCGCGGTTGGCGAGCGGGACCGCCGCGACGCCCTCGCCGTAGAACTCGACGAACTTGCCGACGACGCCGTGCTGGCGCAGCTGCTGCGTGATGGTGAGGACCACGTCGGTCGCGGTGACGCCCGAGGGGATCTGACCGGTGAGCTTGAAGCCGACGACGCGCGGGATGAGCATCGACACGGGCTGGCCGAGCATCGCGGCCTCGGCCTCGATGCCGCCGACGCCCCAGCCGAGCACGCCGAGGCCGTTGACCATCGTCGTGTGCGAGTCGGTGCCGACGCAGGTGTCGGGGTAGGCGCGGAGGACGCCGTCCACCTCGCGCGTCATGATCGTGCGGGCCAGGAACTCGATGTTGACCTGGTGCACGATGCCGGTGCCCGGGGGGACGACCTTGAAGTCGTCGAAGGCCGTCTGGCCCCAGCGCAGGAACTGGTAGCGCTCACGGTTGCGCTCGTACTCGAGCTCGACGTTGCGCTCGAAGGCGTCGGCGCGGCCGGCGACGTCGATCTGCACGGAGTGGTCGATGACCAGCTCGGCGGGGGCGAGCGGGTTCACGCGCTCGGGGTCTCCGCCGAGGTCGGCGACGGCCTCGCGCATGGTGGCGAGGTCGACGACGCAGGGCACACCGGTGAAGTCCTGCATGATGACGCGCGCAGGGGTGAACTGGATCTCGGTGTCCGGCTGAGCGTCGGGGTCCCAGGAGGCCAGGGCGTTGACGTGGTCAGCGGTGATGTTCGCGCCGTCTTCGGTGCGGAGGAGGTTCTCGGCGAGAACCTTGAGGCTGAACGGAAGCTTGTCCGTCCCCTGTACTGCGGCGAGCCGGAAGATCTCGTACGAGGTGCCATCGACCTCGAGAGTTCCCTTCGACCCGAACGTGTCCACGCTGCTCACGTAGGCTCCTTCATCTTCGGCGAGACAGGTGCGCGCACGGGGGCGTCGGCGAGACGTCCGCTGCGGCCCGCACCTGGTGTTGGGGGGCTTCGCCCAGCGTAGCCGGGCAGTGCTCGACGAGCCGCTCGTGCGGCCGTCGTCGAATCCGGGACAAGCATACCGCATGTATCTTGACGTCAAGATATATACGGCGGTGTGGCGCGCTGGTCAGTCCGCCGTGCGCTCGCCTCGCGCCACCAGGTACGGCGTGAACCACCGGTGGATCGCCTCGACCGCGAGGCACCCGACGATCGCGGTCGCTGCGATCCACGGCGCAGACTCGCGGCTCGGGTACTCGAGGCTGATGAGCTCGCGTGCCGGCTCGACCAGCAGCACCGCGACGGCCGCCGCGGCGAGCGCCACGATCATCGCGACCTTCCACGCCTGCCACGGCCGAGCGAGGACCCCGACCACCCAGAGGCCGATCGAGATGAGCACGATGAACACCGCGGTGCGTCCCTGGACGAGCGAGTCGCTCCCCCACACGTACGCGTAGATGGAGAGCACGAGGGTCCCGACCACCAGACCGACCGGGATCGCGAAGGACAGGCAGCGACGCAGGAAGCCGGGGACGAAGCGCTGGTTGTTCGACGGCAGCGAGAGCAGGAACGCGGGGATGCCGATGGTCAGGGCCCCGATGATCGTCATGTGCCGCGGCAGGAACGGGTAGTCCCACGAGAGCAGGACCACCACGACGGCCAGCAGCGCGGCGTACGTGGTCTTGGACAGGAACAGCGTCGCGACGCGCTCCATGTTCGCCATGATGCGTCGGCCCTGCCCGAGGACCCCCGGCAGGGTCGAGAACTCACCGTCGACGAGCACGATGCGGGCGACGGCCTTGCTGGCCCCCGCTCCGTTGCCCATCGCGATACCGAGGTCGGCGTCCTTGAGCGCGAGGGCGTCGTTGACGCCGTCCCCGGTCATGGCGACCACGTGACCGTCGCCCTGCAGCGCGTGGACGAGGTCGCGCTTCTGCTCGGGCGAGACACGACCGAAGACGTCGTTCTCGCGGACGATCCGCGCGAGCTCGGCAGGGTCGTCGTGCGGGAGGTCGCGGGCGTCGTAGCCCTCGACGGCCACCCCCTCGCCGCGCAGCCCGACCCGGGTCGCGATGGCCGCGACGGTGCCCGGGTTGTCACCCGAGATGATCTTGGCGTGGACGCCCTGCTCGCGGAAGTACGCGAGCGTCTGGGCGGCGTCAGGCCGCACACGCTCCCCCAGCACCGCGACGACCGCCGGCTGCAGGTCTCCGGGCAGCGAGCCGTCGGGCGCAGGCAGCGGGAGGGCGCTGCGGGCCAGCAGCACGACGCGGGCCCCGGTGTCGGCCTCCCGGACGACGACGGTCCGCGCGGCCTCGGCCGCGGCGTCGACACGCTCGCCCAGGAGGATCTCCGGAGCACCCATGACCCAGACACCGTCCGACGTCTCGACCGCGCTCCACTTGCGGGCGGAGGAGAACGGGACCGCACCGAGAACGGTCGCCGGCGCGGTCGTGGCGACACCTGCCGCGATGGCCTTCGAGGTCGCGTTGCCCTCCGCGTCGGTCGCGATCGCGGCGAGGGCCTCGAGGGCGCCAGGCACCTCGGCGAGCGTCTCGAGAGAGGTGAGCGACACGGTGCCGTCGGTGATGGTCCCGGTCTTGTCGAGGCAGAGCACGTCGACGCGGGCGAGGATCTCGACCGCGGCGAGCTCCTGCACCAGGACCTTCTGGCGTGCCAGGATCATCGCGGCGAGGGCGAAGTTCAGCGACGTGAGGAGCACGAGCCCCTCGGGGATCATGCCGACGACGCCGGCGACCGCCGCCACGACGGCGTCCTTCCAGTGGCCCTCGTCGAAGGCCGTCGCCCATCCGCCGGTCGCGCGCAGCTGGCTCCAGGCGAGCAGCAGGGCGATGGGGACGATCGCGAACGAGACGACCCGCAGCACCTTGTTGACGCCGTCGCGCAGGTCCGACTGCACCGTCGAGTACTGCTTGGCGACGGCGGTGATCTTGTTGGCGTACCCGTCGGCCCCGACGCGGGTGACGCGGAACGCCGCGCTGCCGGCGACCACCGAGGCACCCGAGAGCACCTCGTCGTCGACGGCCTTGTGGACCGAGCGAGACTCGCCGGTGAGCATCGACTCGTCGACCTCGAGCCCCGCCGAGGTCAGGACGGTGCCGTCTGCCGGGACCTGGTCGCCGGTGCCGAGCTGGACGACGTCGTCCTGGACGATCTCCTCCAGGCGAACCTGCTGCTCGGAGCCGTCGCGCAGCACGCGCGCGAAGGGCGCGTCGAGGATCGCGAGGTTGTCGAGGGTCCGCTTGGCGCGGTACTCGGTGACGATGCCGATCGCCGCGTTGACGACGATCACGAACCCGAAGAGCGCGTCGGCCCACCTGCCGGTGAGCAGCACCAGGACGAGGGCGATCGCCAGGATCAGGTTGAAGAGCGTGAAGACGTTCTCCCGGAGGATGTCCTTGAAGGACCGAGAGGTGGTCGTGTCGACCGTGTTGACGAGGCCCTGAGACCTACGGTCGGCGACCTCGGCGGACGTCAGTCCGTGCACTGGCGTTCTCCCTGCTGACGGCCGGCGGCGCTGATGTCCGGCGGCACTGCTGGCCGCCGACGCTGGTGGCCGACGACGGCCCGCTGACGGCGTGAGGGATCAACATACCCGGCGTGGCGCGGGCGAACCTGGGAAGTCCGCGCGGTCGCAGGAGGACGTCATCGGGGCCGCGTTCCCACGGGTACCAGAAGGGCGTCGTCGGGGTCGTGCTCTCGTGCGGTGTCGTGCTCTCGTGCGGAGTCGTGCTCTCATGCGGTGTCGTGCTCTCACGACAGGATGCCCTCAGGGCACGTCGACCTCGGCGCAGACGCGGACCAGCTCGGCGCGCTCGGGCTCCGTGAGGATCGCCAGGCGGGTCTCGACGGTGTCGACGTCGACCCAGAGCTCGTCGGCGAGCTCCTGCATCGACCGTGCCCAGCGCGCGGCGTCGACGAGCCGGTCGAGCGGGACGAGCCATGTGGCGGCGAGGGCGCAGGCGTCTCGTTCCTCCCCGGCGCTGCCGCCAGGACCGTGCCTCAGCTCGAGGTGCGCGAGCTCGTGGGCGAGGGTCGACCGGCGCTGCGCCTGCGACTGGTGAGGGTGCAGGAGGATCCGTCGGCGCCCGTCCGTGAGCCCCAGGACGCCGGGCATGACAGCCCAGGTGAGCTCGACGTGGTCGAGCTCTCTGAGTCGGCGCCAGGGGTTGAACACGGTCAGACCGTAGCGCCGACCACCGACACGGAGCAGCGGTGACGGCCGAGGCCTCGCACGTCGCGTCACGGGACGCGCGGACCGCGCGATCGGCCGCGGCCCCACGACGGCTCGGCGAGGACGGTCCGAGGCGCTGGCAGACCAGGTCGCTACGGGGTCTCGGGGCGCCCGTCGTCGTGGCCGGGGCTGACGTCGGCTGCGGCACCGGTCGGCGGCTGGTCAGGGAGTCCCACGCGCGCAGCCCACGCATAGTCGTCGCTGCTCGCCGGACCGTGGTCGGAGCGACTGCCCGAGGCCTGAGCGCGAGACTCGAGCCGGTGCGCCAGCTCACGCAGCAGGTCGGAGTCCGCGACGCCGCTGGCGTCGTAGACGACCACGGGTTCCGCGACCGGCAGGCCCATGGACTGCGCGATGAGAGCCCGAATCACGTCGCCGTCGACCTCGAAGGCTCGGGCGAGCCCGTCGATCGTCTTGTCCTGCGGCATCCGGTCGAGCCGCGTGCGCTCACTGCCGACGATCCCGTTGATGACCTGCTTGGAGAGCCCTGACTCGCGGGCGAGCGTCGCCTGCGACCAGCCGCGCCGTTCGAGCCCTTCTTCGAGGAACCGTCGGAGTGCGTGCACGTGGAGACCCTTCGTCGTCAGTGTGTGGATCGCCGACGCAAGGCCGGTCATGTCCACCTGATCGACCCAATATATGTCAACCTGCCCGGAGAGCACAGGTGCGACATTCTTGCTTTGGCCCGCCGTCGCCACGTCGACAGCCAGCGCCAGGCGTCAACCGGCTGCCCACAACCCGTCAACCATGGGTTGACGAACGGTCAAATCAGACGCAACGATAGGAATCACCACAGACCGGCGATCGAAGGAGAGCGATGAGGCTCAGAGACCCGAGACTCCTCAAGGCGTACATGATGCTGGCGGGCATCAACCAGGCGCGCCTGGGGAGACGTGCCGGTTGCTCACGGCAGTTCATCCACATGCTGCTGACCGGCGAGAAGCGCAGCTGCCGCAGCGACGTCGCCGACCGCATCGAAGAAGCCGTGCGCGTCAGGAGCGGGACGCTGTTCGTCCCCACCGACCAGCCTGTCGAGCGCAACGTCACCCACGTACGACCGACGCGCACCAGACCATCGGTCTGACGCGCGTCGAGGTGCCGCACGGCGGCACTGCAGACTGCCCGCTCAGCGCGTGAGGACCGCCACGCACTCCACGTGGTGCGTCATCGGGAAGAGGTCGAAGGCACGCACGCTCTCGAGCTCGTAGCCGTCCTTGGCGAGGTAGGCGATGTCGCGTGCGAGGGCGGCGGGGTCGCAGGCGACGTAGACGATGCGGCTCGGCGAGAGCGCGACGATCTGCGCGATCGTCTTGGCGCCGGCCCCGGTCCGCGGCGGGTCGAGGACGACGACGTCCGCGCCGGCGATCGCTCCGTGGCCAGCGGTCCGCAGGACCTGATCGACCTGCCCGACGTGCAGCTCGACCTGCTCGAAGGCGTGAGCGTTGCGGCGGGCGTCCTTGACGGCACGCTCGTCGCCCTCGATTGCGACGACGCGCCCGACCTGGCCGACGGCCTTGGCGAGCGGCACGGTGAAGAGGCCGGCACCCGAGTAGAGGTCGACGACGGTGGCGTCCGTGAGGTCACCGTCCGCTCCCCCGCGTGCGGCGTCGAGCACGACCTGCGCGAGCAGGGACGGCGCCTCGCGGTGCACCTGCCAGAAGCCGTCGGCCGCGACCCGGTAGCTGATCTCCTCACCGTCGACCGTGACCGTCTCCGACACGGAGCGGCGCACGTTCGGTCGGGTGTCGAGGTGGCCGTTGCGGAGCACCTGCCCGTCGAGGAGGACGATCGGGTCCGAGCCGTCGGCGGGCGCCACGATCTCGATCTCGGCGCCGGGCGTCCAGCGCTTGGCGAAGATCTTCTCTGCGTCAGCGGCCGCGAGCACCTCGGCGGAGGCGAGGGGCATGGTGTTCAGCGGGAGCACGTCGTGAGAGCGGAACTGACGCATGCCGGCACGACCGTCGGCGTCTGCGACGAGGTCGATGCGGGTGCGCCAGCCGAGGCCGCCACGCTCGTCGTCACCGGGGGCAGGCTCGACGGTGACCTCACGGTCGATCTTGGCCAGGCGTGAGAGCTGCTCCTCGACGACCCCGGCCTTCCAGCGGCGCTGCGCCTCGAGCGCGACGTGCGCGAGCTCGCCGCCACCGACACCGTCAGCACCTGCCTGCGGCCACGCCGACCGCACACGGTCCGGCGAGGCGACCAGGATCTCGACCGCGTCGGCACGCCAGAACTTGGCGGTCTCCCCCGAGTCGGTGAGACGAGCGCGGACGGTCTCCCCCGGCAGCGTGTGCCGGACGAACACGACGCGTCCCTCGTGCCGCGCGACGCAGTGCCCGCCGTGAGCGATCCGACCGATCTCGAGCTCGACCAGGACGTCGGGCGCGCTCCCCGCAGGGTCGACGACGTGGGAGGCGGGGCTCAGGGCTTCGGAGGACTCAGGGGTGGTAGGCACCAGACCAGTATCCCAGGCCGCCGGTGCGTGGGTCACCAGAACCACCGTGGCGTCCGGCACCACGCCGAGGGCCGGCGAACCGGCCGAGGGCCGGCGGACCGGCCGAGGGCCGGCGGACCGGCCGAGGGGCGGCGGACCGGCCGAGGGGCGGCGGACCGGCGGAGCCCGGGCTCAGACGCCCCGTCCGGGCCTGGGCTCAGAACGGCGGCTCGTCGGGGAACGGAGACGGGTCACCTCCAGCCGGGGCACGCCCGCGCTCGTCAGCCGTCCTCCCCTGGTCCTGCGTGATCGTCGTGGCGGCATGGTCGAGGTAGGTCCGCCCTGAGGGCGCGGTCCAGTGCACGATGTCGGCGGAGGGGGCAACGCCGTCGTGCGCTCGGGCGCGGTGAGGTGAGTCCCGGCCTGACGAGGGCCCGTCAGGTGGGCTGGTCGCCTTCCTCGCGGGCGGACCGGTCGACGAACCGCCGGGCGTCCGGCTGCCCGTGCCCGGCGGCCCGGTCCCGACACCTGGTGGTTCGGTGCGGACGGTCCAGCTGGTGGTGTGCTTCAAACGGTGGTGGTTGCGGCACAGGTGGATGAGGTTGTGGTGGTCGGTGGTTCCTCCGTGGGCCCAGTCCTTGATGTGGTCGATGTCGCAGCGTTGGGCTCTGCGTGAGCATCCGGGGAATCGGCAGGTCTCGTCGCGGATGCGCAGCCAGGACTTGAGGTCTGCGGGGACGGCGTAGCGGTCGCGGCCTACGGACAGGACGGTGCCGGTCTCGGGGTGGGTCAGGATCCGCAGGAAGCTCGGCGCCTGGGCGGCGAGGCGCCTCGCGGTGTGGGCGTCGATCGGGCCGTGTCCGGCCAGGTCGCCGGGCTCGTCGGAGTGACCGAGCAGGGTCATGACGGGGATGGTGACCGCGACCTGGGGCTTGATGCCACCGAGGGAGACGCGGTCGGCGATGCCCGCGATGGACTGAGTCGGCCCTCCGGCGGTGTGGTGGTCCGCGGTGTCAGCCATGACGGCGGTGCCCACGGCGCTGCTGTCGATCATCCTGCCGGTGCCGGTGCCGGTGCCGGTGCTGGCGCTTGCGCTCTTGCCCGAGCCGCCCGTGGGGGTCTCACCTGCCGGTGGCTGTTCGGCGTCGCAGGGTGCAGCCATCAAGGCCGCCCGTGCGTCGTCGTCGAGGAGCGGGTCGACGCTGGCGTCGGCGCGCAGCTGGGCCAAGGTGCGGGGCTCGTCGGGGCCTTGGACCGCCGTCGCGATGTCGGTCAACCGGTGGAAGATCGCGGTGGCCTGGACCGCGGGGAGGAGGTGGTGCAGCCACGCCATGCCGTCTCCGCACGGGTGCAGCTCGACGTGTCGGTCTTGGGCTGCGACCTGGTGGCGCTCGACCAGCGGACGGGAGTCGCGGCGCTCACGCTCACGCCGGGCGACCGTCTTGAGGCGAGAGACCGTCAACGTCAGGGCCTTCTGGGCCAGCAGTGCGTCCAGCTCGAGGACTGATGGTTCGTCCAGGCCCATGGTGGCGTCGAGGAGCGTCTGCGCGCGCCGGTAGGACACCACGCCCTCGCGCAGCGCGGCCATCGTGGCGGGGTGCTCGTGCACGAGGGCCTGCGACTCGATCAGCAGGGCCCCGGCTGAACGTTCAGGCAGGCGCAGTGCGCACGCGATCTCAGAGACCAGGGACCGCTCGGCCAGGCGATGGTCCAGGAACGGTGCCCTGTCCTCACCACGGCCCCGAGCGACGGCGTCGGTAGCCTCTCGTGACCACCGCCGAGCGCGGTCGACCAGTGCCGCTCGACGCGCCGACAGCGCCGCGATCTCAGCCTCGATCGCCACGACCGCGTCGACCAGCACGGCCAACCCCTCGCCCGCCTCAGCCGGCGTCATCGTCCAGGGAACGCCGGAGCCCGCTACCTCCGACGGGCCAGGCGCAGCAAGCACACCGGCATCCCGTCCGGTCGGTTCAGGCGTTTCGGTCGTCATGAGATGAATCTACCGATACCCACTGACATCCCTCTCGGGTGCCGGAACGAGAGACACCGCTGCTACGTCGCCCGCACCTCAGCACTCAGCACCTCGCCTTCGAGCACCCTCAGCAGCCAGCGCCCTCAGCACTACGCCCAGCACCGAACCGCGCCCGCGCCTCGCCCCAGACCGGGACCGGGACCGCGAGCCCAGCCCTAGTACCCGACCCGCCGGTTCTTCGCCGAGTAGCCGGTGCCCTCGAGCCCGGTCTGCCCCTGCGTCGACGACAGCTGCCACGGCACGGACGCCACGACCACGCCGGGGGTGAACAGCAGGCGGCCCTTGAGGCGCAGCGCGCTCTGGTTGTGGAGCAGCTGCTCCCACCAGTGCCCGACCACGTACTCCGGGATGTAGACCACCACCAGGTCGCGCGGGCTCTCGCGGCGCACCGACCGGACGTACCCGAGGATCGGTCGGGTGATCTCGCGGAACGGGGAGTCGAGCACGCGCAGCGGCACGGGGATGTCGAGGCTCTCCCACTGGGCGGTGAGCCTCTCGACGTCCTCGCTGTCGACACCGACCGTGAGCGCCTCGAGGGTGTTGGGCCGCGACGCGCGGGCGTAGGCGATGGCCCGCATCGTCGGCTTGTGCAGCTTCGACACGAGGACGATCGCGTGCACCCGGCTCGGCAGGGCCCGGGCGGCCGACGCGTCGTCGCCCAGCTCGATCTCCTCCGAGACGGAGTCGTAGTGCTTGCGGATGGACTTCATGAGGACGAACACACCGCCCATCGCCAGGAGCGCGATCCACGCGCCGTGCGTGAACTTGGTGAGCAGGACGATGACCAGCACCGTCCCGGTCATCGCGAAGCCGATCGAGTTGACGACCCGTGAGCGGGTCATCTGCGACCGCACCTTGGGGTCGGTCTCGGTCCGCAGCTTGCCCGTCCAGTGCCGGACCATGCCCAGCTGGGACAGGGTGAACGACACGAACACCCCGACGATGTACAGCTGGATGAGGCGCGTGACCTCGGCGTCGAAGGCCCAGATGAGGATGATCGCACCGGCCGCGAGGGTGAGGATGCCGTTGGAGAAGGCGAGCCGGTCACCACGGGTGTGGAGCTGCCGCGGCAGGTAGCCGTCCTTGGCGAGGATCGACCCGAGGACCGGGAACCCGTTGAACGCCGTGTTCGCCGCGAGCACCAGGATCAGCCCGGTCACCGCCGACACGATGTAGAACGCCACCGGCACACCCTGGAACACGGCCTCGGCGAGCTGCCCGATGACCGGGTGCTGCACGTAGTCGACGGGCAGCGCCTGGCCACCCGACGTCAGCTGCTCGTGCGGGTTCTCGGCGTAGTGCACGCCGGTGAGCCGAGCGAGGAACAGGATCACGAGGATCATCAGCGCAGAGATGCCACCCAGCAGCGCCAGCGTCGTCGCGGCGTTCTTGGACTTGGGCTTCTGGAACGCGGGCACGCCGTTGCTGATGGCCTCGACCCCGGTGAGGGCCGCACAGCCGGAGGCGAAGGCGCGCGCGATGAGGAACGCGCCCGCCAGACCCATGAGTCCCTCGTCGAACCCGGGCTGCACCACGAGCTCGAAGCCCGCGCTCTCCGCCATCGGCAGGTTCCCGGTGAGGTGGCGCAGGAACCCGACGACCGCCGTGACACCGATGGCGAACATGAACAGGTACACCGGTATCGCGAAGAACCGTCCAGACTCCTTGACACCGCGCAGGTTCACGAGGGTCAGCAGCATGACGAGCACGATCGCGAAGGTCGTCTCGTGGTCGCGCAGCGCCGGTATGGCGCTCGCCGCGTACTGGGCGCCCGAGGAGATGGACACCGCGACGGTGAGCACGTAGTCGACCATGAGCGCGCTCGCGACACCGACGCCGGCGCTGGGCCCGAGGTTCTTGGTGGCGACCTCGTAGTCACCGCCGCCCGAGGGGTAGGCGTGCACGTTCTGCCGGTACGACGCGACGACCGTGAGGAGCACGACGACGACGGCCAGACCGACCCACGGGGAGATGGTCGTGGCGGTGAACCCGGCGACGGCGAGCGTCAGCAGGATCTCGTCGGGTGCGTAGGCGACGGACGAGAGCGCGTCCGAGGCGAAGACCGGCAGCGCGATGCGCTTCGGCAGGAGGGTATGCCCCAGGTTCTCGCTGCGGACGGGACGTCCGAGGAGGAGCCGCTTGGCGGCATCAGCAATGTCCGACACGTTGAGCAATGCTAGGCCCACTTCGCCCTTCTCGGGGCGTTCGCGAGCATCCAGATCTGGCGGCACCTGCGCAGCGGTACCGGCGGGCCCGAACCTGGAGTAGCGTTCCGGCTTGTGCACTTCGTCATCATGGGATGTGGGCGCGTCGGCGCCACTCTGGCCCAGTCGCTCGAGAGCTACGGCCACTCCGTCGCGGTCATCGACCAGAACGCCGAGGCGTTCCGTCGGCTGAACGCCGACTTCGGCGGCAAGAAGGTGACAGGGCTCGGCTTCGACCGGGACACCCTGCACCAGGCGGGCATCGACGACACCTTCGGCTTCGCCGCGGTGTCGGACGGCGACAACTCGAACATCCTCGCCGCCCGCGTGGTCCGTGAGACCTACGGCATCGAGAACGTCGTCGCCCGGATCTACGACCCGCACCGCGCCGAGATCTACCAGCGCCTGGGCATCTCGACGGTCGCGACGGTCCGGTGGACCGCCGACCAGATGCTCCGCCGCATGCTCCCCATGGGGGCGACCGACGAGTACCGCGACCCCTCCGGCCAGATCCGTCTCGCCCAGGTGGACGTCCACCCGGGCTGGTACGGCCGGTCGATCCGGGCGATCGACGAGGCGAGCGGCGCGAAGTCGGCCTTCGTCACCCGCTACGGCGACGGGCTCATCGTGCACCCCGAGACCGTGCTGCAGGAGAACGACATCCTGCACGTGCTGGTCCACACGGACGCGTCCTCCACGATGGAGCGCATCCTCACCCACGCACCACAGCTGGAGGCCTGATGCGCGTCGTCGTCGCGGGAGCCGGGTCGGTCGGTCGCTCGATCGCCCGAGAGCTCCTCGCCAACGATCACGAGGTGACGATCATCGACCACCAGCCGACGTCGATGCGCGTCGCGCAGGTGCCCGACGCCGAGTGGCTGCTCGCGGACGCCTGCGAGCTGCCCACCCTCACCGAGGCCAAGGTCGACGAGTGCGACGTCATCGTCGCGGCGACCGGGGACGACAAGGCGAACCTCGTGATCTCGCTGCTCGCGAAGACCGAGTTCGGCGTCCCGCGCACCGTCGCGCGCGTCAACAATCCGAAGAACGAGTGGATGTTCGACGAGTCCTGGGGCGTCGACGTGGCGGTGTCGACCCCGCGCATCATGACGGCGATGGTCGAGGAGGCCGTGGCCGTCGGCGACCTGGTGAAGATCTTCACCTTCCACCAGTCGGGTGCCGACATCCTCGAGATCACCCTGCCGCCGACCTCGCCCCTGTCAGGTCAGCGCATCGGCGACATCAGCTGGCCGAAGGACACCGTGCTCGCGGCGATCGTGCGCGGCACCCTGCCGATCGCACCGTCGCCCGACGACACCCTCGAGGCCGGCGACGAGCTGCTCATCGTCACCGGCCAGGAGTCCTCGCTCAGCGACCTGCAGGCGCTGATGGCCGACGGACCAGGATCCACGTCCCCCACAGCACCAGACCCCACAGCGGGATCCCCATCACGAGACGAGCCGTTCCCAGCCATCCCACCGACGAGCTGAGGTAGAGCGGGACCTGCACCGCGAGGCGCGCCGCGAACATGCCGATCCACAGCCACGTGGCCAGCTGGTAGCGGCGCATCAGCGCACGGTCCTTGCGCCAGGCGGTCGAGAAGGCCGGAGCTGCGGCAGGCGCGGGCTCGACGACGTCCGAGCCAGCGGCAGGACCGTCCGCCGGGACCTCTCCCCTGCCGGTCGCGTCCAGGACGGTCGCGTCGACGCCGGGAGCGAGCGGCTCCTGCCGAGCGTCGGCGGTCGTGCTGCGGGCCGCCGCCGACGACGGCTGCGCACCGAAGCCGCCGCGGAGCGCCTCGACGACCACGCCGACGAGCGGCCAGGAGACGGCGACAGAGATCAGCATGGCGACGAGGTACGCGCCGTTGGTCCACAGCCCGTAGGCGAAGTACTGCGTGGCGTCACCCGAGCGCCACGCCCAGAACACGCCGATCGCGACGCCGAAGAGCCCGCCGAAGGCCTGCGTCACGGGCGTGCGCTGCACGAGGCGCGCGACGACCGCGGCGACCGCGACCGCGAGGGAGGCGACGAGCGGGGGCATGAGCTCGTTGGTCACGACGAACACGACGACGAACACCAGGCCCGGGGCCATCGTCTCGACGACGCCGCGGGGGCCACCCACCGAGTCGGCGATCGAGAACTCCTCCGAGGCCAGCGAACGCATCCCCGAACCCTTGCGGGCAGGCTCTGCTCCCTGGGGTCCAGGCGTCGCGGGCGGCTGCTCCGCGCTACTCACCGGGCCGCGCCCGGAGCTCGTAGCGCGGGTTGAAGATGGTCGCGCGACCGCCCATCTGGCACACGAGACCCTCGACCCGGGCACGACGGCCCGGCTCGATCCCGGCGATGCGCCGGCGCCCGAGCCACACGAGGTCGATCGACGCGGAGCCGTCGTACAGCTCGGCCTCCAGCGCGGGGACACCCTGCCGGGGGCGCAGCACGACCGAGCGGATGACGCCCGAGAGCACCACCTGCTCGCGGTCGCCCGCGGTCGCGGCGGCGATGCAGCCCGCCTGGGCCGACGAGTCGGTCCGCTCCTCGACCGCGGCGATCTCCTCCTGCGAGGCGAGCGCCGAGCGCAGCGCGGTGCGCAGGCTCATCAGCGGATCTCGGTGATCTCGGGACCGCGGGTCAGCGGGTCGAAGGTGGGGGGCGCCACGACGGGCTCGGCGGGGCGCTTGCCGGGCAGCGTGAGCGAGAGGAGGTCGCGCGGGGGGCGGGCGTCGTCACCGCGCACCACGACGATCTGCCGGAAGAGCGACTCGAGGGTCTTGGCCTCCTCGACGTCCACCGCCGCCTTGCCGCTGATGACGCCGCGGAGGAACCAGCGCGGGCCGTCGTGCCCGATGAAGCGCGCCGGGCGGTGACCGGTGCGGCCGTCGGCCGTCCGCGCGGGCAGGCGGGCGAGGAGCTCGCGCCCGAAAGGCCCGGGGACGTCGTCGACGGAGCCACCCTGCTTGACGATCGACTCGGCGATCTCGGCGCGGATCTCGTCCCAGATGCCGTCGGTGCGCGGCGCCGCGAAGGCCTGGACCTGCAGCGCGGAACCCTCGACGGAGAGCCCGGCCCCGGTCACCCGGTTGGTCTTCTGGTCGACCTCCATGCGCAGCTCCATGCCGCTGACACCAGGCACCCGGATCGCGCCGAGGTCGACGCGCGCGCCGAGCTCGGGGACGTCGGAGACGTCGAAGGGCCCCTCTGCACCGGCAGCGTCGGTCACCGTGTCGGACGAGCCTGCCTCGGAGGTCGTCTCGGCACCGTCCTGCGCCTCGGCGGAGTCGGTCTCGGTCCCCGGGGCGGGTGCGCTCGCACCGGTCCCCTTGGGTCCGCGTCGGAACAGAGCCACTGGTTCGTCTCCTTCGGTGGGTGCACGTGCAGCGCACGTGGCACGGCGGTGCGCCGGCCTCCCGGCCAGCACGAGGATGGTCCGCCGTGACCGTCTTGTGACAAGACTATGCCGCGGCGGCGCCCCTGAACTACTTCTGTGCTGACGGTGAACCGGACCATCCACCGCTCGACCCGAAGCCGCCCGCACCGCGGGCAGAGCCGGGCAGGCGCTCCGCCTGGACGAACCGCGCCCGGGCGACCTGCTGGACCACCAGCTGGGCGATCCTGTCGCCGCGCGCGAGGACGATCGGCTCGCTCGGGTCGCTGTTGTACAGGGTCACGGCGATCTCGCCGCGGTACCCGGCGTCGACCGTGCCCGGGGCGTTGACGATGGTCAGCCCGTGCCGCGCGGCCAGGCCGGAGCGCGGGTGCACGAAGGCCGCGTAGCCGTCGGGCAGCGCGATCGACACGCCGGTCGGGACGGTCGCGCGCCCGAGCGGGGCGAGCGTCACGTCGACCGTGGTCACCAGGTCGGCACCGGCGTCACCCGGGTGGGCGTACGCGGGGACGGGGATGCCGTCGTCGAGCAGGGTGATGAGGACCTCGGGGCTGTGCGTAGTCACGGTAGGTGACTCTAACGGCTCGCACCGCCAGGACCCCAGCGCCGCGCGCCGCCAGCCGGTCGACGGCCTGCGATGATGAGGACATGACCTCCGCCTCGCCTCTCGAGCCCTCCGACCGCGCTGCCACCTCCCCCACCGAGGGTACGAGCCGCACGACGGGTGCCGTCTACTCCGAGCGGCTGGTGCCCAGCCCGGCAGGGTGGTTCGGCGTCGTCGCCTTCGCGGCGGTGCTCGCGGTCGCCCTCACGGTGGCGGGCCCGACGGTCGCCGTGGTCACGGGCGTGGTCGCCCTCGTCGTCGGCTGCGCGATCGCGTGGTGGACGTCGCCGGTCGTCGAGGTGCGTGATGGCGTGCTCACCGCGGGCGGCACGTCGATCCCGACGGCCCTCCTCGGCGAGGTCGTCGTCCTCGACCGCGCCGGCGTCCGCGAGCAGATGGGCACCGGCTGGGACGCGCGCGCCTTCGCGTGCCTGCGGACCTGGACGGGCAGCGCCGTCCGGATCACGGTCGTCGACCCGGAGGACGCGACGCCGTTCTGGGTCGTCTCGACCCGCAGGCCGGACGACGTGGCGGCTGCCGTCGCGGCCCGGTGATCCGGGCCCGGACGCAGCCGCCGGGTCGAGCAGGGTAGAGCTGGTCGATCACGCCCGGCGCGAGGGGGGACGAGCGGCGCCGAGCGGGTGGAGCTGGTGGAGTGGTGTGCGGCCCGACAGCGTCAGGCTGCGCACTCCGAGCAGATCTGCTGGCCGTTCTTCTCGACGGCCAGCTGGCTGCGGTGGTGGACGAGGAAGCAGCTCGCGCACGTGAACTCGTCCGCCTGACGCGGGAGGACACGGACGGAGAGCTCTTCGCCCGAGAGGTCGGCGCCGGGAAGCTCGAAGCCTTCTGCGGCCTCGGTCTCGTCCTCGTCGACAACGCCTGAGCTCTTGTCGGAACGACGCGCCTTGAGCTCTTCGAGCGAGTCCTCGCTGAGGTCTTCCTCGGTCTTGCGGGGGGCGTCGTAGTCAGTTGCCATGTGTGGGCTCACACTCCAGTGCAGATGTATCGGTGGTAGCCGAGGTGACTCGCACGTCACTCGGTGTGTCGCAGCTCGGTGCTGGTTCAGGGCTTGTGCAGGGGGTTGCTAGTGCTGTAATGCTCGAGCGCGCCCGGTTGTTCCCAGGTGGCGATGGGATTGTCCATCATTTCCGGCCAGCGCGCACCTCGCACCGGCCGAACCCTCTCACACCCTCGGAGAGACTGCGCTCAGCGCACCGGTGCGCGAGCGCACGACCCGGGGTGAAGCGCCCACCCTAGTGCACTCTCAGGCTCCGCTGTCCGCGTCCAGACCGGCGAGCAGCGTCGCGAGCTCTCCGGCCGACCTCACGGGCCCGGCGACCGTCATGTCCGGGCTGGCCCCGCGCCCGCGCAGCCCGGTGACGGCGCCGCCGGCCTCGGTCACCAGCAGCGCTCCTGCGGCCATGTCCCAGGGGTTGAGGCCGCGCTCGAAGACGAGGTCGAGCTGCCCCTCCGCGACCATCGCGAGGTCGAGGGCGGCCGAGCCGATGCGGCGGATGTCGCGGACCCGCGGCAGGACGTGGGTGAGGACCTGCGCCTGCGCCGCACGACGCTCGGACGCGTAGCCGAAGCCGGTCCCGACGAGGCTCAGCGAGAGGTCGGTGGCCTCGTTGACGTGGATCGGCTCGCCGTCGGCCGTGGCCCCCTCACCGCGGCCTGCCGACCACGAGCGCCCGTCCGGGACGCGCACGACGCACCCCGCCAGCGCGTCCCAGGTCTCCGGGTCGGCCGTGCCCGCGACGACCGCGATCGACACGGCGTAGGACGGGATCCCGTAGAGGTAGTTGACCGTGCCGTCGATCGGGTCGACGACCCACGTCAACCCGCTCGTGCCGGCCACGTGGCCGTCCTCCTCGCCGAGGATCGCGTCGTCGGGCCGCGCCTCCAGGATCAGGCGCCGGATGAGGACCTCCGACGCCGCGTCCATGGCGGTGACGACGTCGACGGGCGACGACTTGGTCGCGGCGACCTCGACGCGCGCCGGGCTCGTGGTCCGCACGAGGTCCGCGGCCTCGGCGGCGACCCGCTCGGCGAGGCGGCGGAGCTCGCTCACGAGGGCGGCGTCGTGGGCAGGGGCGGGAGAGGCGGGAGCAGTCATGGCTCCATCCTGCCCGACAGTGTTCCTAGGTTCTCAGGTTCCCAGGTTCCCTGGTTCCCTGGTTCGCGGAGATCATCTGTTCCTGCGGCACACCGGCGCGGGTGCGCACCTGCGGGCCGCAGAGGTGGCACCCTGGCACCAACAGGTGCCACAGGAGGACCAATGGTTGAGCAGAGTGCAGGTGAGCTGCGTCTCGTCGGGCTGGACGACGACGGGGAGCACCTCGTGCTGTCGCGCCCCGGTGGCGAGACGTTCCGGCTGGCGATCACGGACGGGCTCCGTGCTGCCGTGCGCCGAGACCGTCCGCGCCTCGAGCACCTCAAGACGCAGGAGCGGGGCTTCCTGGCGCCGCGAGAGATCCAGGCGCGGGTCCGTTCGGGCCTGACCGCCGAGGAGATCGCCGCAGAGGCGGGCATCACCGTCGAGCAGGTCCGTCGCTATGAGGGCCCCGTGCTCGCCGAGCGACAGTTCATCGCGCAGCAGGCGGCCGCCACCCGTGTGGGCCGTGACAGCAGCTCGCCGAGCCTGGGCGACCTCGTCACGGACCGGCTCGCCGCACGTGGCGTCGAGACGTCGGGGCTGGAGTGGGACGCCTCGCGGCCCGACGGCCACGGCTGGATCGTCTCCGTCGCGTTCAGCGTCGGAGGCCAGGACCGCCTGGCCCGGTGGACCTTCGACCCGCCGGCCCGGTCGCTGCACGCCCTCGAGGACGAGGCACGCTGGCTCTCGGAGACCGAGATCGCCGACGAGCCCATCCCCCGTCGCCACCTCGCGTCGGTGCGCTCCTCGGTGTACGACCTCGACTCGGACGGGTCCGTGCGGCCGGTGCTCGACGCCGTCGACCTCGACCCGCGCCTGCTCCCCGTCCCGGAGCAGCAGGAGACGCCGAGCGAGCTCGACCAGACGGCAGCGATCCTCGACGACCTCCAGGGTCGACGCGGTGTCCGCCAGCAGATGGAGCTCGGCGAGGAGGACTCCCTCTTCGAGGGTTTCGGCCCGCCCGCAGCCTTCGGCGACGACGCGCACGAGCCCGCTGGTGACGTCCCCGGCGCACACCCGGCCGAGCCCGCGAGCGGGCTGCAGGAGGCACGCGTCTATGCGCTGCCCCCGCTCTCGCTGCCGGCCGACGCGCCGGACGCGGACGAGACGCCCGTGGCGCTGGCCCCCGATGCAGAGATCCCCGCGGCGGAGGAGACCTCGACCGAGGCCCCTGCCGAGAAGTCGCCGGCACGCCCCGCGCGACGTGGACGCTCGAAGGTCCCCAGCTGGGACGAGATCGTCTTCGGCGGCAAGCAGGACTGAGCCGCCCCTGCTCGTGGCCGGGCTGCCCCTCAGCGGTCAGCCTGGCCACGGTGGTGCTGTGCGCCTGGGCAGGGCTGCCGTGCACCTGGGCAGAGGTGCCGTGCACCCGGGCGGTCGTGCTGCGTCGCTCTGACGGAGAGAGCCTCAGACCGTCAGGCGGAGGTACGGCACGCGCATCTCGCGCGGGGTGAGCGACCCATGGACGCCCACCAGCGCGATCGATCGAGCGGACTGCACGCGGGAGTCGACCACGGTCGCCCTCCCCCGCGCCGCGACCACGACGTCGCCGATCCACGGCTCGACGTGCTCGGCGACCTCGCCGAACCAGCCGGCCTCGACCACCTCGTCCCGGGTGGCCACGAGCGCGTCGTCGCCGAGGATGTCCGCCCAGCGCTGCGCGAGGGCAGCGGCCCCCTTGCGCTTGGTGGCGTGGAGGTGGACGGCCCGCGGCTCGCCGGCGACGGCACGCACGCCCTCCTGGAGGGCGGCGGTCCGGCCGACGTCGCGCTGGCGGCTCCGGTCGACGTCGACCATGCCGTGGTCGGCGGTGACGACCACCTCGGTGCCGGCCGGCAGGACCGTCCGCAGCCGTGCGAGCTCGCGGTCGGCGAGCTCGAGGGCGTCGCCCCACTGCCAGGACTCCGAGCCCTCGTGGTGGCCGACCTTGTCGACGTCGCCCCAGTAGAGGTAGACGAGACCCGGTGTCATGAGCTCGAAGGCCGCGGCGTCCACCCGCGACTCCAGGCTCTCCGCGGCCCAGTAGCGCGCTCCGCGCAGCGCCGCGCGCGTCATGCCAGACTCGGCGAAGCGGGCGGGGCCGATCGACGTCACCCTGACCCCGGCCGCCGTGAGCTCCTCGAAGAGCGTCGGCTCGCGCTGCAGGTCGAGGGGGTCCGGTGCGCCCTCCCACGAGACGAGGTTGGCCAGCGAGCCGGTGCGCGGGTCACGGGCCGAGTAGCCGACCATCCCCGTGCGTCCGGGGCCGGTGCCGGTGCCGAAGATCCCCATCGAGACCGCGGTGGTCGACGGGAAGCCGCAGGTGAGCTCGGCACCGTCGTGGAGCAGCGACCGGAGGAACGGGGCATGCCCGCTGCGGTCGGAGAGGTTCTCGAAGCCGAGGCCGTCGACGAGGACCACGCACACGCGCTCGGCGGCCGGGAGCCCGAGCGCCGCCTGCGCGGCGGCGTTGCGGCCCTGCGCGTCGAGCACCCCGAGCGACGCGGCCGCGGCCGGCAGGACGGACGCGAG
Source organism: Sanguibacter keddieii DSM 10542 (assembly GCF_000024925.1). Lineage (NCBI taxonomy): Bacteria > Bacillati > Actinomycetota > Actinomycetes > Micrococcales > Sanguibacteraceae > Sanguibacter > Sanguibacter keddieii. The sequence goes on along the minus strand of NC_013521.1, from coordinate 1,801,947 downwards.
CGACCGGCCGGAGCGGTCCGGTGCGACGAGGCCGAGGGCCTGCGCGCGTGCGGCCAGGCCGGACGGGCCTGCGGTCACCGCCGCCCGCCGTGCGCCGCGTGCCCGGTCGCCGCGGACAGCGCCTTGGCGAAGGCCACCGCGGCGCGGACCGCCTCGACGCCCTCGGCCTGGGCGCTCACGCGGACGAGCACGTCGTCGTTGGCCATCGAGCCGGTGAGGCCGTGGTCGGCGTCGCACTGCGGGTCGGGGCACTGCGCGGGCTCGAGGTCGATGCGCGAGACGGCGCCCCACCCGATCGCGAGCGTGAGCTCGGTCGGCGCGGCGCCCGAGACGTGCTTCTCCGGCGCGTCGACCATGTGCGTGAGGACCACCGAGGTGACCTTCGCGAGCGGCACCGCCTCGGTCGTCGCCGCGGCGCTCGAGCGGGCGGTCTGCTCGCCGGCGTCCGGGTCCTCGGAGGCGTGGTCGTCGACGTGCGCGAGCACGAGCCTCGACGAGGTGAGGACCAGCACGGTCACGTGCCGGCGGACCTCGGAGGTCGCGAAGGTCGTCTCGACGTGCACCAGGTGCGCCTCGACGGGTTCGTCGGCGATGGCCACGTCGAGCACGTCGGCGACGAGCTCGGGGTAGTACCCGGCCCTGTCGAGCTGGCGGCGGAGGTCTGCGGAGAGGTCGGGGCTGCTGGTCGAGGACACCGCACCATCCTAGTCACGGCGCGGTGCAGGCTCAGCGGTGCAGGCTGAGCGGTGCGGGCTGAGCGGTGCGGGCTCAGCAGCGTCGTCGGCTCGACCCGGCGTCCTCCCGGCGTCCTCCCGTCGCCTCAGTCCGGCAGCGCGCGGCGCAGCCCGTCCTTGCGGTTCGCGTCGCTGACCGTGACCCGGGCGCTGAGCACGGCGGCGCCACGCTCGGACACGACCACGGGGTACAGCTCGAGCGAGCGGATCTCGGGGTGGTCGTCCGCGAGCTCGCTCACACGGCCGATGAGGTCCTCGATCGCCGCCGCGTCCGCCGACGGCAGCCCCTTGTAGCCGAAGAGGCGCGGGGCCGCCCGGACCGAGCGGACCATGTGCGCCACGTCGGTCGTGGTGAGCGGCGGCACCCCGTAGCTCACGTCTCCGAGGAGGTCGACCGCGTCCCCGCTCAGCCCGAAGGACACGACCGGGCCGTAGAGCTGGTCCTCGGTCGAGCGGATGACGCAGGCGACGCCTGCTGGTGCCATGCGCTGCACCTCGAGCGGACGCGCGGTCGGGTGGCGCAGCTCGGGCACGTGGTCGGCGAGCGAGGTCTGCATCTGCAGCACGTCGGTGCGGAGCTCCGACTCGTCCAGGATGTCGAGACGGACCCCGCCGAGGTCCGCGCGGTGGCGCAGCGACTCGGCCGTGCTCTTGAGGGCGACGGGCCAGCCGAGCTGGTCGGCCGCCGCGACGGCCTCGTCGGCGTCGCGCACCGGGACGGACTCCCAGACGTCGATGCCGTAGCAGGCCAGCAGTGCTCGGACCTCGGCGGGCGCCAGGTCGACGCGCTCCCCCTCACGGGTGTGCCGCGCGATGATCGTGCGCGCCACGGCGGGGTCGACGTCCGGGTAGGTCAGCGGGACGCCGTGGTCCTGGTGCCGCCAGCCGGCGTACCGCACGACGGCTCCGAGCGCCTGCACCGCGTCCTCGGGGGTCGAGTAGGCGGGGACGGTCACGGTCCGGGAGGCGGGCTCTCCGGCCTCCTCCCCGGTCGCCTCGGACGGCTCTCCCGGCGCGTCAGGCACCTCGACGGTGAGCTCGGGCAGCAGGCCGTGGAGGCCGAGCACGCTCGCGACGGTCGGTCGCCCGGACCGTGCCGCCGCTGCGGCGACGGCGGCGCAGAACTGGGTGTCGGTCCCGCCCAGCACAGGGACGTGCACGGCGACGACCACGTCGCAGGCCCCCTCGGCGTAGACCGCGTCGATCGCGGCGAGGTTCTCCTCCTCGGTCGCGTCCTCGCGGACCACGCCCACGTGCCCGGTGACGACCAGCCCGGCCGCGCCCGCCGCCTCGGCGACGATCGCGGACAGCGGCGCGGAGCCGGCGACGATGCCCACACGGCGGCCCGACGGCAGCGGCTGGTGGGCGAGCAGCTGGATGATGTCGAGCATCTGGTGGGTGTTCTCCGCGCGGATCACGCCCGACTGGCGCAGCATCTCCTCGAGGGTGCGTCGCGGCGCACGGGTGGTGCGCACCGCGTGGCCCGCCGGGACCACGTGGCCGGAGCGCCCCGCCGTCACGACGACGACGGGCTTGACGAGCGAGAGCCGACGGGCGATCCGCGAGAACTTCCGCGGGTTGCCGATGGACTCGAGGTAGAGGCCCGCGACGTCGGTGGACTCGTCGTCCTGCCAGTACTGCATGAGGTCGTTGCCGGACACGTCCGCGCGGTTGCCCGCCGACACGAAGGACGACAGGCCGACGCCGCGGCGCCACACGGTCGCGAGGACCGTCACCGCCATCGGCGCGGACTGGCAGAAGATCCCGACGCGCCCGTCGGGCGGCAGCACGGGGGCGAGCGAGGCGTTGAAGGCCCCCTCCGGACGACGCGCGAACATCCCGTACGACCCGGGCCCGACGACCCGCATGCCCGCGGCGTGCGCGGCACGGACCACCTCGCGCTGGAGCACCAGGCCCTCGGGGCCGGTCTCCGCGTACCCCGGGCCTGCCACGACCACGCCGCGGGTGCCGAGGCGGGCGAGGGCCCGCACGGTCGCGAGGACGTCGCCGGGCAGCACCACGACCAGGGCGAGGTCGACCGGGGCCGTCACCTCGTCGAGAGTGCCGACGAACAGCAGCCCGGTGGCGTCGCCGATCGCCGCGCGGAGGGCGTCCGAGGCGCCCACGACGGTCATGGTCACGTCGCCGTCGCGCAGGTGCGCGCCGACGGCACGCACCGTCATCCGCGACTGCAGGCTCGTCGCGTCGGCGTCGTCCGGGGCGACCACGAGGACCGACCGCGGGGTGAGCAGGCCGAGCATGCTGCGCGCCTCCGCGCGGTGCTCCCGGTCGATCATCACCTGCCGCGAGCGCTCCGTCGGGTCCAGGTCGATGCTCACGGTGACGATGCCGTCGTCGACGTGCTGGGTGGTCTCGTAGCCGGCCTCGCGGAACACGGCGAGCATCTTGCCGTTCTGCGGGAGGACCTCGGCCGCGAAGTGCGTGATGCCGACCTCGCGGGCGGCTGCCGCGATGTGCTCGAGGAGCGCCGAGCCCAGGCCGCGGCCCTGGTGGGAGTCGGCGATGTTGAAGGCGACCTCGGCCTCACCGGGCGCGATGGTGTCGAAGCGCGCGACGCCGATGATCTCCTCGGAGCCGTCGGAGGTCCACGAGACGGCGACCAGGGCGACCCTGTCGCGGTGGTCGAGCTCGGTGAAGCGGGTGAGGTCGCGGGCGGAGAGGCGCTCCATCGCGGCGAAGAACCGCATGTAGGTGGAGCGCTCCGACTGGCCGGTGTGGAAGCGCTGCAGCGCGTCGCGGTCGGCGGCGGTGATCGGGCGGAGGTGCGCCGTCGTGCCGTCCTGGAGGACGACGTCGGCCTCCCACTCCTGCGGGTAGCCGGTCTCTGTCGCGACGCCGTCGTCTGCGGGCGAGCCTTCGGGGTTGGTCACAGGTACAGGCTATGCGGCGCTGGCGCGGCACGGGACCTGGCGCACCGGCACTCGTGCGAAACTGTGGGCCAGCACGCCCGCACCCGCACCAGACCAGGAGCCTTGAACCGATGGCACGTCAGACGCGATCCGGCTCGACGACCGACCTCGGCGACTTCACCGAGAAGATCGTCGACATCGACGTCGCCCAGGAGATGGAGGGCTCGTTCCTCGAGTACGCCTACTCCGTCATCTACGCGCGCGCCCTCCCCGACGCCCGCGACGGGCTCAAGCCGGTGCAGCGACGCATCCTCTTCCAGATGTCCGACATGGGGCTGCGTCCGGACCGCGGCCACGTGAAGTCGGCACGCGTCGTCGGCGAGGTGATGGGCAAGCTCCACCCGCACGGTGACACGGCGATCTACGACGCGCTCGTCCGCATGGCGCAGCCCTTCTCGCTGCGCCTGCCGATGGTGGACGGGCACGGCAACTTCGGCTCGCTCGACGACGGCCCGGCGGCGCCCCGGTACACCGAGGCACGCCTCGCCCCGGCCGCGCTGGTGATGACGACCGGTCTCGACGAGGACGTCGTCGACTTCGTGCCGAACTACGACAACAAGCTGGTCCAGCCCGAGGTGCTGCCCGCGGCGATCCCGAACCTGCTGGTCAACGGCGCGTCGGGCATCGCGGTGGGGATGGCGACGAACCTCGCCCCGCACAACCTCATCGAGGTGGTCGCGGCGGCACGGTTCCTCGTGGCGAACCCGAAGGCGAGCCTGGAAGACCTCATGCGGTTCGTGCCGGGGCCGGACCTGCCCACGGGCGGGAAGATCGTCGGGCTCGAGGGCATCCGCGACGCGTACCGCACGGGCCGTGGGTCGTTCAAGACCCGGGCGACCGTGCGGGTCGAGAACGTCACCCCCAAGCGCAAGGGGCTCGTCGTCACCGAGCTCCCGTACCTGGTCGGCCCGGAGAAGGTCATCGAGAAGATCAAGGAGGGTGTCCAGGCGAAGAAGCTCGCCGGCATCACCGCGGTCACCGACCTCACCGACCGGTCGCACGGTCTGCGCCTGGTCATCGAGATCAAGACGGGGTTCAACCCTGAGGCCGTGCTCGAGCAGCTCTACCGGTACACGCCGATGGAGGACTCCTTCGGCATGAACAACGTCGCGCTCGTCGACGGTCAGCCGCGCACCCTCGGGCTGCGCGAGATGCTCTCCGTGTGGGTCGACCACCGCATCGACGTGGTGCGCCGCCGCTCGCAGTTCCGCCTCACCAAGCGCCTCGACCGTCTGCACCTCGTCGAGGGCCTGCTGCTGGCGATCGTCGACATCGACGAGGTCATCCAGGTGATCCGCAGCTCGGACGACGCGGACACCGCGCGCGGTCGCCTGCGCGAGGTGTTCGACCTGTCCGAGGCGCAGTCCGAGTACATCCTCGAGCTGCGGCTGCGACGGCTCACCAAGTTCTCGCGCATCGAGCTCGAGAAGGAGCAGTCGGCGCTCGTCGAGGAGATCGAGCAGCTCCGCGCGATCCTCGGCGACGACGCGCTCCTGCGCCGCGTGGTGAGCGACGAGATGGCCGAGGTGGCCAAGGTCTACGGCACGCCGCGCCGCACCATCCTGCTCGACTCGGCCGGTGGCGGCGTGACCGGCCTGCCCGGGCCCTCGAGCCCGCGCGGCGCCCCCGTCTCGCTCGAGATCGAGGACACCCCGTGCTGGGTGCTGCTGTCGTCGACCGGGCTGCTCGCCCGCACGAGCGACGAGACCGAGCCCGTGCGCGACGACCACCGCCACGCGCACGACGTCCTCGCGTCGGGCGTGCTCGCGTCCGTACGCGCCGAGGTCGGTGCGCTGACGTCCGCCGGACGGGTGGTGCGCCTCTCGGTGCTCGACCTGCCGGCGCTGCCTCCCACGCAGGGCGCGCCGAGCCTGTCCGGAGGCGTGCCCGTCGCCGAGGTGTGCGCCCTCGAGCCGGGCGAGCGGCTCGTCACCGTCGTCTCCCTCGCCGAGGACGCGCCGACCCTCGCGCTCGGCACGGCCGCCGGCGTGGTCAAGCGCGTCGCCCAGGGTGACGTCCCGAACCGCGACAGCTGGGAGGTCGTCGCCCTCAAGCCGGGCGACGCCGTGGTCGGCGCGGTCCCGGTGACCGACGACGACGAGCTCGTGTTCGTCAGCTCCGAGGCCAGCCTGCTGCACTTCCCGGCCACCGCGGTGCGGCCGCAGGGGCGGACCGCGGGCGGCATGGCCGGCATCAAGCTCGCGGGCGACCAGCGGGTCGTGTTCTTCGGTGCGGTCCGCGCGGGGCAGTCCGAGGAGTGCGCCGTGGTCACCGTGGCGGGCGCCTCCGACGCCCTGCCCGGCACCCAGACGGGGAGCGTCAAGACGACGGCCTTCGCCGCCTACCCCGGCAAGGGGCGGGCGACCGGCGGCGTCCGGGCCCACCGGTTCCTCAAGGGCGAGGACACGCTGCTCCTCGCCTGGGTCGGCACCGCTCCCCCGCACGCCACGGGAGCAGCAGGGCAGCCGCTCGAGCTCCCCGAGGCGGACCCGCGGCGCGACGGCTCGGGCACCATGCTCGACGCGCCGGTGCACGCGGTCGGGTAGCACCGGGAGCCGTGCCGGGGGTGCAGGGCCCTCTCGCCGTGCGGTCGCGGCGATGTGCGGAGAGAATCGCAGCGTCGCCACGATCTGCGTGGTGACACCCGCGACCCCCTGGAGACTCCCCATGCGCACCCCCCTGCTCGTCCGGTCGACCGCACTGCTCGCCGTGGCAGGACTGGGGCTGGCCGGGTGCTCGGGCGGCGAGACCGAGAAGGTCACCTCCGAGGTCACGAGCACCGCGAGCGCCGAGCCGACGACGGACCCCACCGACGACACGACCGACGAGCCGACCAGCGAGCCTTCTGAGGAGCCCACCGACGACTCGACCGCCACCGACGACGCGGACGACACGTCCGGCAGCACCTCGGTCGACGGCACCCAGGTCGTCGACCTCACGGGCACCGGCACCGAGCTCACCCTCGAGATCCCCGAGGGCTGGCAGCCGTCGGACGCCGCCGCGGACGTCCCGTCGATCGTGCTCGTCGCGGTGGACCCCGAGCCCTACGAGGCCTTCGCGTCGAACGTCGTGGTCACCGTCGAGCCGCTGCCCTCGGGGCTCACGGCAGAGGACGTCTTCGCGACCCACGACGCGGCGGGACTGGGCTACGAGTCGGAGATCCCCGAGGGGACCGACGGCACGACGGACGGGTACCCGTCCCACGTGGTCTCCGGGCTGCTCGAGGGCCCGTCCGGGGAGCAGCTCGCCCAGAGCTCGACGGTCGTGATCGTCGAGGGCGACGACGGCACAGGTGTCGTCCTGGCGCTCGCGCTCACCACGCACGCCGACGACACCGAGGGCCGTGACGCGCTGAGCGCGATCCTCGAGGGCGCGACGATCGACTGAGGTGCTCTGCAGGCTCAGGACACCCTCTGCTGCCTGGTCTCACCACCTCACCCCCGCCACGGCCGGTACCCGGCTCGCGCGTCACCCTCTGCACCCACGACAGGAGTCTCATGGACAGGACCACGGACCAGGCACGACGCGTCGTCGTCACCGGCGGCAGCGGCAAGCTCGGGCGCGCCTGCGTCGCCGACCTGCTCGAGCACGGCTACGAGGTGGTCAACGTCGACGTCGCACCGCCGCCCGCCGACCAGGGCTGCGCGTACGTGCGGGCCGACCTCACCGACCTGGGTCAGACCGTCGCGGTGCTCACCGCGGTCGACGACCGGTACCGCGGCGTCGACGCCGTCGTGCACCTCGCGGCGATCCCCGCCCCTGGCGGGTTCCCCGACCACGTGATCTTCGAGACGAACACGGTCTCGACGTACAACGTCTTCTCCGCGGCGCGCACCGCGGGGATCCGCACCGTCGTGTGGGCGTCGAGCGAGACGGTCCTCGGCCTGCCCTTCGAGACTCCCCCGCCATACCTCCCGGTGGACGAGGAGTACCCGGGCCGCCCCGAGAGCTCGTACTCGCTGTCCAAGCTGCTCGGCGAGCACACCGCCGAGCAGATGTGCCGCCAGGACCCGTCGCTGATGATCCACGCCCTGCGGTTCTCGAACGTCATGGAGCCCCACGACTACGCGGCCTTCCCCGGGTTCGACGCCGACCCCTCGCTGCGCCGCTGGAACGCCTGGGGCTACATCGACGCCCGGGACGGGGCGCAGGCGGTCCGACGGTCGCTCGAGCACGGCCGGCCCGGCTTCGAGGTGTTCGTCGTCGCCAACGCCGACACCGTGATGAGCCGCAGCAGCGCCGAGCTCGCGGCGGCCGAGTTCCCCGGCGTCCCGGTGCGCGGGACCCTGGGCACGCACGAGACGCTGCTGTCGATCGACAAGGCGCGGCGCGTGCTCGGCTTCGAGCCGCAGCACTCGTGGCGGGACCAGGTCTGAGCAGCCCGCACCCCGAGGGCACCCGCCCGGCAGCCGACCACCTGGCGGGCGCCCGCCTGGCTGTCGGGCGTCGTCCCTAGACTGGCTCCATGCTCACCGCGCGCGCTGCTGCCCTGAAGTCCGCCATCGCCACCCGGGTCGTCGTCGCCGACGGCGCGATGGGCACAATGCTGCAGGCGGCCGACCTCAGCCTCGACGACTTCCAGGGGCTCGAGGGCTGCAACGAGATCCTCAACGTCACCCGGCCCGACGTCGTCGAGTCGGTCCACGACGCGTACTTCGCGGTCGGCGTCGACTGCGTGGAGACCAACACCTTCGGGGCCAACTGGTCGAACCTCGGCGACTACGGGATCGACGACCGCATCTTCGAGCTCGCCGAGGCGGGTGCACGGGTCGCGCGGCGCAGCGCCGACAAGCACGCCACGCCCGACAAGCCACGCTGGGTCCTCGGCTCGATGGGGCCGGGCACCAAGCTGCCGAGCCTCGGGCACACGAGCTACGCGCACCTGCGCGACACCTTCGCGCAGCAGGCCGCCGGTCTCGTCGCGGGCGGTGCCGACGCGATCCTCGTCGAGACCAGCCAGGACCTCCTCCAGACGAAGGCGGCGGTCAACGGGTCGAAGAAGGCCATGGCCGAGTCCGGCGTCGAGGTGCCGATCTTCGTCCAGGTGACCGTCGAGGCGACGGGCACCATGCTCATGGGCTCCGAGATCGGTGCGGCGCTCACCACGCTCGCCGCGCTCGGCATCGACTCGATCGGCCTCAACTGCGCGACGGGTCCCGCGGAGATGAGCGAGCACCTGCGCCACCTCGCCAAGCACTCGGCCGTCCCGGTCACCTGCATGCCCAACGCCGGGCTCCCGGTGCTGGGCGCGAACGGCGCGCACTACCCGCTGAGCCCGGCCGAGCTCGCGGTGGCGCACCAGCAGTTCGTCCGCGAGTTCGGCCTCGGCCTCGTCGGCGGGTGCTGCGGCACGACGCCCGAGCACCTGCGGGCCGTGGTCGACGCCGTGGGTGGGGCGCCCGTCGTCGAGCGCACCCCCGAGCCCGAGAAGGGCGTCGCGAGCCTCTACACGCACGTGGACTTCGACCAGGACGCCTCGTTCCTGGCCATCGGCGAGCGCACCAACGCCAACGGCTCCAAGGCCTTCCGCGAGGCGATGCTCGCCGAGGACTGGGACGAGTGCGTGCAGATCGCCCGCGCGCAGACCCGCGACGGCGCGCACCTGCTCGACGTGTGCGTGGACTACGTGGGCCGCGACGGCGTGGCCGACGTGCGCTCCGTGGTGTCGCGCCTCGCGTCGGCCTCGACGCTGCCCCTCGTCATCGACTCGACCGAGCCGCCCGTCATCCAGGCCGGCCTCGAGCTCGTCGGCGGACGCGGCGTGGTCAACTCGGTGAACTTCGAGGACGGCGACGGCGAGACCTCGCGCTACGGGCGCATCATGCCGCTGGTCAAGGAGCACGGCGCGGCCGTCATCGCCCTCACCATCGACGAGGAGGGCCAGGCACGCACCGCCAAGACCAAGCTCGCGATCGCGAGCCGGCTCGTCGACGACCTCACCGGCCGGTGGGGCATGGACGTCGCCGACATCATCGTCGACACCCTGACCTTCCCGATCGCCACCGGCCAGGAGGAGACCCGACGCGACGCCATCGAGACCATCGAGGCGATCCGTGCGCTCAAGGCGAAGTACCCAGGGGTGCACACGACCCTCGGTGTCTCGAACGTGTCCTTCGGGCTCAACCCCGCCGCGCGCGTCGTGCTCAACTCGGTGTTCCTGCACGAGGCGGTCCAGGCCGGGCTCGACTCGGCGATCGTGCACGCCGCGAAGATCCTGCCCCTCGCCAAGATCCCCGACGAGCAGCGCAAGGCGGCCCTCGACCTCGTGTGGGACCGCCGCGAGTACGACGCCGACGGCGCGATGACCTTCGACCCGCTCGCACGCCTCCTCGACCTCTTCGCCGGCGTCGACACCGCGGCGCTCAAGGACCAGCGGGCCGCCGAGCTCGCCGCGCTCCCCCTCGGGGAGCGGCTCGAGCGGCGCATCCTCGACGGCGACCTCAAGGGCCTCGACACCGACCTCGACCTCGCGCTCGGCGAGGGCATGACGGCCCTCGCGATCATCAACGACCACCTGCTCGAGGGCATGAAGGTGGTCGGAGAGCTGTTCGGGAAGGGCGAGATGCAGCTGCCCTTCGTGCTGCAGTCCGCCGAGGCCATGAAGACGGCCGTGGCGTACCTCGAGCCGCACATGGAGAAGACCGACGAGGCCGGCAAGGGCACCATCGTGCTCGCGACGGTGCGCGGCGACGTGCACGACATCGGCAAGAACCTCGTCGACATCATCCTCACCAACAACGGCTACACGGTCGTCAACATCGGCATCAAGCAGACCATCGCCGCGATGATCGAGGCCGCCGAGGAGCACCACGCCGACGTCATCGGCATGAGCGGGCTGCTCGTGAAGTCGACCGTCGTCATGCGCGAGAACCTCGAAGAGCTCAACGCGCGCGGCCTGGCGCAGAAGTACCCCGTGCTGCTCGGCGGCGCGGCGCTGACCCGCACCTACGTCGAGGACGACCTCGACGCCGTCTACGACGGCCAGGTCCGGTACGCCCGCGACGCCTTCGAGGGGCTGCGCCTCATGGAGCCGCTCGTCCGGGTCGCCCGAGGGGAGGACGTCGCCGCCGTCGGGCTGCCCGCGCTCAAGAAGCGCCGCCACGCGACGGTCACCGTCACGCAGACCGCCGACGAGGACCTCCCCCCGCGCTCGGACATCGCCTCCGACAACCCCGTGCCGACGCCGCCGTTCTGGGGGTCGCGCATCGTCAAGGGCATCCAGCTCGCCGACTACGCCGCGTTCCTCGACGAGCGCGCGACCTTCATGGGCCAGTGGGGCCTCAAGCCCTCCCGTGCCGACGACTCCGCCAGCTACGAAGAGCTCGTCGAGGTCGAGGGGCGCCCGCGGCTGCGCGACTGGCTCGACCGCATCAAGACCGAGGACATGTTCGACCCGTCGGTGGTCTACGGCTACTTCCCCGCCGTGGCCGACGGCGACGACATGGTGATCCTGCACCACGAGGGCCCGGACGGCGGCTCGGGCGGCGAGCCGGGCACGGAGCGCATGCGCTTCACCTTCCCCCGGCAGCGCCGCGACCGGCACCTGTGCCTCGCCGACTTCGTCCGGCCGAAGGACTCAGGCGAGGTCGACGTCGTCGCCTTCCAGCTGGTGACGGTGGGCGCCTCCGTCGACCCGCACACCGCCCGGCTGTTCGCCGAGAACCGGTACCGCGAGTACATGGAGCTGCACGGCCTCTCGGTGCAGCTCACCGAGTCCCTCGCGGAGTTCTGGCACTCCCGCGTCCGCGAAGAGCTCGGCTTCGCCGCCGAGGACCCCGCAGACCTCGACGGCATGTTCAAGGTCGACTACCGCGGCGCCCGGTTCTCCCTCGGCTACCCGGCATGCCCCGACATGGAGGACCGCCGCAAGGTGATGGAGCTGCTGCGCGCCGAGCGCGTCGGCGTCGTGCTCTCCGACGAGCTCCAGCTGCACCCTGAGCAGTCGACCGACGCGATCGTGTTCCACCACCCGGCCGCGAAGTACTTCTCGGTGTGACGGGGCGATGAGTGTGACGGGGCGATGTCTGTCACGGGGCGATGTCTGTGACGGAGCGTTGTCTGTGACGGAGCCATGAGCAGCGGCGACACGGCGTCCGCGCCTCCCGTGCGCGGGGGCGCGGTGCCGACCGGGGCGACCGCGCTGCGGCCCCGGTGGTCCTCGCTGCCGGTCGGCGTGCGCGAGGCCGTCGAGTCCCGGCTCGGCGCCCTGGTGGTCGAGGCCCGGTCGCAGGACTCCGGCTTCACGCCGGGTCTGGCGTCGCGCCTGCTCCTCGCCGACGGGCGCCGGGTGTTCGTCAAGGCCGCGTCGTCCGAGACCGCGTCCTGGGTGGTCGACGCCTACCGGCGTGAGTGCGAGGTCACGGCGGGCCTGCCCGCCGGTGTGCACGCCCCGCGAGCGCTCTGGACCCTCGAGCACGGCCCGTGGTTCGTCGCTGTGATGGAGGACGTCGAGGGGCAGCACCCGCGGCGGCCCTGGCAGGAGGACGAGCTCGACCTCGTGCTGGCGATGCTCACCGAGAACGCCCGGCTGCTCACGCCCCCGCCCCCGGGGCTGGTCGTCCCGCTGCTCGCCGACGAGCTCGCCACGGAGCTCGACCTGGTCCGCAGGCTCGAGCCGCCCTGGCGCGACACCTGCGTCGGGCTCGCCGAGCGGATGCTTGCCTCCCCCGCGACCACCGTCGTCCACACGGACGTCCGCGACGACAACGTGCTCCTGACGGACAGCGGCGCGGTGGCCGTCGACTGGAACTTCGTCGCGGCGGGTCCTGCCTGGTTCGACATGGTCTCGCTGCTCGTCCAGGCGCACGGCGACGGCGTCGACGCGGACGCGCTGCTCGCCCGGGAGCCGCTCACCCGGGACGTCGACCCGGACCTCGTGGACGGCGTGCTGGCGTTGCTGCTCGGGTACCTCACCTGGGCGGCCGCGCAGGACCACGTCGAGACCTCGCCGTACCTGCGCGCCCACCAGGCCTGGTACCGGGACGCTAGCCGGTCCTGGTTGTCGAGGCGTCGCGGGTGGTCTCTGGGCTGAGCGTCGGCCGCGGGTACGCCAGGTGGCGCAGGAGCCGCTCGAAGGGCCCGCGGCGCCCCGTCCGGTCGAGCCAGACGGCGACCGCGACGGTGACGAGCCAGACGGCGACGGCGTAGAGGGCGACCTGCCAGTCGGTGAGGCCCGTCCCGAGGCCGAGGCCCCAGGCGGCCAGGACCGGGGCGAAGAGCAGCGACTGCAGCAGGTAGCAGGTCATGGACCGCCTGCCGACAGCCACGAGGGCGTCACCAGCACGGCCCAGGCCTCGGCGCTGCCAGGCGGCCGCGACGAGGGCGAAGGCTGCGGCGTACCCCAGCCCGCCGGCGAGACCGGTCGCGACGACCAGCACGTCGAAGGTCCAGGGGGCGATGCCGGGCAGGGCCCCTGCGGCCTGGGCGACGGCGAGGGCACCGGCACCCCAGGCGAGCGGGATGCCCGTCGCGGCCGTGGCCAGGAGCAGCCTGCGGTGCGCGTCAGGGTGCTCGAGGACGCCGTGACGGGCGGCGAGGATCCCAAGGAGCACAGCCGCGGGGACGGCGAGCGTGAGGACCCCTTGGCCGACGGTGACGACGAGCCACATGCCCGACCGGAGGGCGACAGACGCGGCGTAGCCCTCGGCCGCGGCCGGGTCCGGCAGGTCGGCGGGGTCGCCTGGTCCCCCGGGGGCGCCGACGAGGACCCCGGCGACCACTGTCACGGTCGCTGCCACCACGAGCAGGCCGCCGAGGGTGCCCGCCCAGACGGCGAGGGTCCGGTCACGACGGTCGAGCAGGAGCCAGCAGACGAGCAGTCCGACGAGCCCGTAGGCGCCGAGGATGTCGCCGCCCCACAGGAGTGCGGCGTGGACCGCGCCGAACACCAGCATCCAGGTGTGGCGGCGGCGCAGCAGCCGGTGGGCCTCGCGTGGTGGGGTCCCCGACCGGACCTGGCGGGAGTAGAGCTGCCAGATGCCGTAGCCGAAGAGGAAGGCGAAGAGCGGGTAGCTGCGGCCGTCGACCGTGGCGGTCGCGACGGCCTGCCAGACGCGGTCCGGGAGGCTGCCGTCCGGGTCGTAGGTGGTCCGGCCCGAGGAGCCGGAGCCGGCGGTGTGCCAGGGCACGTTCGCCAGGGCGATGAGGAGCAGCATGAGGCCCCGGGCCAGGTCGGGAGCCAGGACGCGGCCTGCTGCTGGTGGGCGTGCGGGCTGTGCGGTGGTTGCCATGACACCACGCTACATTACAAGTGTTATGTGGGTGCGTCGGTAGAGTCTCCCCCGACGCCACGACGGCATGACGGCACGACGGAGGGACAGAGGATGTCAGACGACCAGGCGCGCGCTGCGCTCGTCGCCGCAGCGGTGACGATCCTCGGTACACCGCACCCCCCGGCGATGCCGCTGCGCGAGGTCGCACAGGCCGCCGGGGTCACCACCGGCGCCATCCAGCACCACTTCGGCAACCGGCACGGCTTGCTCGTCGCCGCCGTCGACCACCAGGTCGGGCGCCTGGCCGAGCGCCTCGAGGCCGCGAGCGTCGCGCACCCCGCAGGCGGCACACCCCGGCTGCGCGCCCTGCTGCTCGAGCTGCTCCCGCTCGACGACGAGCGCACGCGGGAGACCCGGGTCGTGACAGCCTTCGAGCGGGGGGCCACCGACGACCCGACCCTCGCCGAGGAGTTCCGCACTCGCTACCAGCGGCTGGTCGACATCTTCAGCGTCGACCTGCCCGGCGGTGAGCCTGACGCCGCGCTGCTGCTCTCAGCCGTCTACGGCACCGGGTCTGACCTGCTGCTCGGCGTCCTGACGGAGGAGGGCGCGATCGCCAACGTCGACCGGATCCTCGACCTGCTCACCTGAGGGCCCGGTCGCCCGGACTACGTCAGCTACGCGCGAGCACACCGCGGCGCTGCGCGCGGCGCAGCGTCCCGAGTACGGGGCGCCCGAGCAGGAGCACGGCGACGACGTTGGTGACGGCCCGCACCGTGTCCCACGTCGGGGTCGACGTCGTGAGCGTGAAGACGGCGAAGCGCCGCAGGTTCTCGCCGAGGTCCCCGCCGGGGACGTACGACACCGAGGTGTCGCCGCCGATCGCGAAGGGCCAGAACCACAGGTTCATCAGGGCGCCGAAGAGATAGGCGACCAGTGCCGCGTAGACCGCGAGCGCGCCGATCTCCGCCCACCCCCGGGGCCGGACCCTGCCGGCGAGCGCACGTCCGAGCAGACCCGCGCCGAGCCCGATCCACCCGGCGGCCATCATCTGGAAGGGCAGCCAGGGGCCGACGCCGGCGGTCACCAGCGCCGACGCGGCCAGCGACACCGTCCCGAGCAGGAACCCGAAGGTCGGGCCGAGGACGTAGCCCGAGAGGACCAGCAGGAAGAAGACCAGCTCGATGCCCCCGGTCCCGGCGCTGAGCAGGCGCAGGGCGGCGTTCACCGCCGACAGCACGCCGAGCAGCGCGAGGGTCCTGGGGTCGAGCTCTCCACCGGTCAGCTGGACCAGCAGCAGGACCAGGAGGACCGGCAGCAGCACGACGAGCAGCCACGGGGCACCCTGCTCGGAGGACCTCGGCAGGACGCTGGCCACGAGAGGCCAGGAGAACATCGCCAGGCCGAGCAGGCTCGTCACGACGAGCAGCGCGCCGGAGGCCCAGCGCGCCACCAGCGGGCCTGCGCCGGGGTGGACCAGCGGGTCCGCGCCGACGCGTCCGTGCGTCGCCCCGCTGCGGGTCACGATCGCTCCTCGAGCCCGGGGACGTCCGACAGCCGGACCCAGGGGCGAGGCGCGAAGACCTTGGCCACCTGGGGCGCGAAGCCGGTCGACGCGGTGAGCATCTCGCGGGCCGGGCCGTCCGCGACCACCTCGCCCTGGGCCATGAGGACGACCCGGTCGGCGAGGTCGGCCGCGAGCTCGACGTCGTGCGTGGCGACGAGCACGGCGGTGCCGTCCGCGGCCATGCGGTGCAGGGTCTCCACGAGCCGCCCCTTGGCGGCGTAGTCGAGACCGCGGGTCGGCTCGTCGAGCAGGAGGACCTGCGCAGGCACGGCGAGGACGACGGCCAGGGCGAGGGCGAGCCGCTGGCCCTCGGAGAGGTCTCGGGGGTGGGTCCCGCCCTCGACGCCCTCGACCATGGCGCCGAGGAGCGTCCGCGTCGTGCCCTCCGGGGCCCCGGCGTCGGCGTCGGCCGTACGGCACTCGTCGTCGACGGTCTCGCAGAAGAACAGGTCGGACACGTCCTGCGGGACGAGGGCGACGAGCTCGCGGGCTCGCCGTGCCCCCATCCGGGCCGGATCGGTCCCGTCGACGCGGACGTCGCCCCGCTCCCGTGGCCCGCTGCCCTGGAGCGCCCACAGCAGGGAGGACTTGCCCGAGCCGTTGCGGCCCATGAGGGCGACCACCTCGCCCTGCGCCAGGTCGAGCGAGGCACGGCGCACGGCCTGGACGTCGCCGTGGGAGACGTCCAGGCGGCGGGCCGAGAGGCGGGGCTGCGGAGAAGGCGGCGACTTCGGGGCTGGTGATCGGACCGGACCGGAGACGTGGCCGGAGGGCCCGGCGGCGACTGGCTCCGCCGTCACGCGCACCAGCTCGCGGGCGAAGGGGCGTGCCGCGCGGACCGTGAGCGGTGCCGGGTCCCAGCCGAGGGCGTCGGCGAGGCGCAGGATGGGCGGGGCGCTGGAGGTCCCGCGCAGCAGGTCGGTGGCGCCGCCGGAGCG
Organism: Sanguibacter keddieii DSM 10542; assembly: GCF_000024925.1. Lineage (NCBI taxonomy): Bacteria > Bacillati > Actinomycetota > Actinomycetes > Micrococcales > Sanguibacteraceae > Sanguibacter > Sanguibacter keddieii. The sequence goes on along the minus strand of NC_013521.1, from coordinate 1,785,567 downwards.
GACCGATCCGTCGCCCGGCAGGTAGAGGACACGGTCCGCGGCGTGCAGGACCCGCTCGAGACGGTGCTCGGCGAGCACCACCGTGAGACCGAGGTCCTCGACGAGCCGACGGACGATGGCCAGCACCTCCTCCGCCCCGACCGGGTCGAGGGCCGAGGTCGGCTCGTCGAGCACGAGGACCTGAGGGGTCGCGGTGAGGACCGCGCCGATGGCGACGCGCTGCTGCTGGCCGAGGGAGAGCGAGCGCAGCGGACGGTCGCGCAGCTCGGCGAGACCGACGAGGTCGAGGGTCTCCTCCACGCGGCGCCGCATGGCTGCCGGCGACACCCCGCGCTGCTCCATCGAGAAGGCGAGCTCGGACTCGACCTGCGACGTCACGAACCCGTGCGCGGGGTTCTGGGCGACGTACCCGACGACGTCGGCGAGGTCGCGCGGCCGGACCAGGCGGGTCGAGCGCCCGTCGACCGTGACCTCGCCGGTCATGCGCCCGGGCGAGAAGTGCGGCACGAGCCCGTCGACCATGGCCAGCAGCGTCGACTTGCCGGAGCCGGTGCCGCCCGCGACCAGCGTGAGCTCACCCGCCCGGACCGAGGTGGTCACGTGGTCGAGGACGACCCGGCCGTCGTCGTGCACGAGGGTGACGTCGTCGAAGGTGATCATGCGTGGGCCTCCGCGGGCTCGTCGTGGTCCGTCCCGCGGGCCCGCTGTCCTCCGTCGGCTCGTGCTCCCACCGCACCTGCTGCCACGAGCGGGACCGCGACGAGCAGCGCGGCCACGAGGGCCGTCACGGAGAGGTCGGGCACCAGGGCGGGCCCGGGGTGCGCGACACGCGGCGACACGGCCGTCGCGAGCAGCAGGAGGCTGCCGGCCCCGGAGGCGGCGACCACCACCGACCGTGGTGTCCACCGCTCTGCACGGTAGACGGTCCGGCGCAGCGTCGTCCCGGTCCTCAGGGCGACGACGCAGAGCAGCACCGCCAGGCCCGCGAGCACGGGCGCGCCCCAGCCGGGCCAGGACGCGTCGAAGAGCGCGTAGGTCGCGAGGGCGACCGCCGCCACCGCGCCGAGCAACGCGAGCGGCTGGACCAGCCGAGGGCGCGCCGACGCGACCAGCGGCTGGTCGGCGGCCGGGGTCGCCCCGTACCCGCGGGACTCCATCGCCGCCGCGAGCGTGAGAGAGCGCTCCATCGTCGCCTCGAGGACCGGCACGACCGTCCGGCGCAGGCCCGGGCGCCGACCCCGCAGGCGGGCCGCCCGACGGACGTCGAGGACCGCGCGCCCGAGGGCCGGCAGCACCGAGACCGCGACCACCAGGGCCGTCGTGATCCCGGCGAGCGAGGACGGAGCGTGCCGCAGGAGCCCCAGGGCGTCGGCGAGGGTGTGGGCGGCCCCGACCGCCAGGATGACGACGGCCAGCTGGAGCCCACCCGTCAGACCGCTGAGCAGAGCCTCTCGGCTCACGACCCCGAAGAGCACGACCGGTCCCACGCTCAGCTCGGGCAGGGTGAGGACACCCTGCCCCGAGCCCGTCGGGAAGACCACCCGGAACGCCAGACGGACCGCGACCGTCCAGGCGGCGACCCACAGGTAGGTGCGGAAGGTCGAGCGCCGTCGGGCCGGGTCGGCGCACGACGCCACGACGGCGAGCAGCGCGCTCCCCAGGACCGCGAGGACCACCGGGTGGGTGGTGGTCGTGGCAGCGGCCGCGACGCACAGTCCCCACACCCACCAGGCGACCGGGTGGACCTGACCAGCGCCGGTCACAGTCGTCGCGCCCGTGACCGCAGGACGGCGAGGGCGAGCAGGGCGGCCGCCAGACCGAGACCGACGAGCGCCACCCCACCCGGGCCGCCGGGGCCGCCGGGGCCACCGGGGCCGTCAGCGTCGGTCCCACCAGTCGCCCCATCGACGGGCTCCGATGCCTCGCCGTGGACCGTACCGGTGGCCGTCGACGCGCCGTCGGCCCTCCAGCCCGTCGGGGCAAGGCCGGCGAGCGACTCGGCAGGCGCGACACGCGGCGGCTCGGGCCTGTCAGAGGTCACGAAGACGAGACCGACCGCGTCGCCTGGGCCGACCTCCAGCGTCGTCGCTCCCTGGTCCGCATAGACCCACGCCGATCCCCCGGAGGAGGTCCACAGCGCCCAGTACGCCCCCTGTGACGGGGTACGGAGGCACGGCTCCGTACCGACGCTCCCGTCGGCGCGCCGCAGCCCCTCGTCGACCGCCGGGCGGCCGTCCACGCGGCACACGAACGCCGCACCCCACTGCTGCGTGCCCTCCAGCTCGACCCCGGCCACCGTCGCGGCGTCGTGGGCGGTGACCGAGACGTCGACGTCCGCGCAGCCGAGAGCACTCAGCACGCCGGGCGAGACACTGCCTGGGGCACCGCCGTCGAGCGCACCTGCGTCCAGCGCACCGCCGTCGACGACCACGGCCACGCCGTCGCACGGGGTCGGGACGGCCCCGGGCGTCGCCGGCGCTGCGGCGCTCACCAGGAGAGCCGTGCCGACCGCGGCCGCGAGGGCGAGCACGTCCACCGGTCCGGGCTAGCCGAGCAGGTCGTCGAGGCCCTCGCCCGCGAGGGCGACGGCGGCCTGGGCGGTGGTGCGCACGTCCGGCTCGTCCGCGAGGAGGAACGCTCCGGCGTCGTCGCCCTCCGTGACCTGCTGGGCCACGAGCCATGAGATCGCGGCGCTCGCGTCGGCGTCGCCGTCCTCGAGCGCGGAGACGGCCACCGCGGTGCTGTTGATGCTCGGCCCGTCGCTGTCGGCCGAGGCCCACGAGGTACCGGCGTCGTCCGTGGCACCGACCGAGTCGAGCCAGGCGAGGGCCTGCACGACGACCGGCGCGTCGTCGTCGGTCCCCGCGACGACGAGGGCGGACACCGCGAAGGCGGTCGCGTCCACGTCGGGCGTGCAGTCGGCGGGCGCGGTGCTCGACAGCTGGGCGGGGAAGCCCGACCCCTCGCACTGCTGCGCCGCGAGGTAGTCGACGGCCGCCTGCGGTGCGGCGTCCTGGGTGGCCAGCGCAGCGACGGCCCACGACTGCGAGATGGTCTGCGAGTAGTCGTCGGCGCCGAGGTCGGAGAACCGGCCCTCGTCCGTCTGGAGAGCGAGCAGCTCGGCGACGAGGTCGCGTCCGCCGATGCTGGTGGTCGGCAGGTCGGCCGCGTCGACGACGGCGAGCAGCTTGCCGGTCGCGCCCGCGTACTGCGCCGTGGTCCCGTCGCCGACATAGGCGGCGACGGCCTCGTCCGTGGTCAGCGCGGTCGCGTACTGCTGCGCCGCGTCGTCCTGGTCGGCTGCCAGCAGCGCGAGCACGACGTCGCCGGTCAGGCCGTAGTCGTCGTACGCGACACCGTCGAACTCCGTCTGGAAGACCGTGCCGGACGCCGCCTGCGACTGCAGCCACGTCGCCGCAGCCGTCGCCGCGGGATCGCCGTCGCCGGCCGCCGGGGCGCTCGTCTCCCCGGAGGGCGCGTCGGTCGTCGCGTCCGTCGTGGCAGGCGCAGAGGTCGCGGTGGTGTCGCCGTCGTCCGAGGAGCAGCCAGCGAGCAGCCCGAGAGCCAGTGTCACGGAGGTGGCGAGCAGCAGGTGGGGGCGACGGTTCACTGGGGTCCTCTTCGGTGGTGTGGCTCGGTCGTACGACGGGTGGACGAGGCAGCCGTGCGCCGTCGGTGGAGCAGGCGGCGACGCGGGCCTGGTGGGGTGCAGTCTAGGTCGGCACGTCCCAGCGCTGCGGGGCTGACCGTCAGGCGAGCGGGACGCCGACGCGGTCGATCTCGATCGAGTACATCCGCGACCCCTGCGCCTTGGTGAAACCGAGGGTGGAGTACAGGCCGAAGGCCCCCGACGGGTTGTCGGTGTCGACGTCGAGCTCGGCGAACTCCATCCCGGACTCCTTGTAGGCCTCCATCGCCGCACCGAGCAGCGCGACGGCGAGCTTGCGCCCGCGGTGCTGGCGCCGGACCCCGAGCGTCTCGATGTAGCCGCTCGAGTACCCCGCGATGGGCCAGTCCTGCTCGTACCGTCCCGAGAGCAGGTAGGCGGCCACCGTGGGCATCCCCTCGCTCTCGTCGAGCGCGACGAAGCTCCAGCCGGGTGCGAACATCGACCGCCCCTGCGCCCAGGACTCGGGGGTCGCGGGCTCGCTGCCCCAGTGGTCGCGGAAGGCGTCGTTGTGGGCGAGGCGTACCTCGTCGTCGAGCTCCTCGGTCCAGGGCACGATCCGCAGGCCGGGCTCGAGCTCAGGGTGGCGCACCGGCTCCCGGAGGTCGCGCCGGAGGTTGGAGTAGAAGCGGTTCGCCTGGAAGCCTGCAGCCTCGTAGAGGTGCCAGTGGTCGGGCGAGGTGTCCTCGAGGTAGGCGGCAATGCGCCCGGGCACCTGCTTGTCCGAGGCCTCGAGGATGTCCTTGGCGCGCCGTGTCATCCAGGCGACCAGCGCACGGCCGACGCCCGCACCGCGGGACAGCGGGTGCACGCCGCCCATGACGAAGACGCGCTGGGTGGTCTCGTCACCGGGCCGGGCCTCGAGGCAGGCGTAGGCACGCAGGACGCCGTCGGTGTCGAAGCCGGCCACGGTGTCGGCCGAGACGTCCTTCCAGTCCCCCTCGAAGATCTCCTCGACCTCCTCGTGGGAGGTCCGGTACGGCTGCTTGTCGGCGACCTCCATCGACAGGACGAGCTCGTAGAGGGCATCGACGTCTGCGGTGGTGAGGGGGCGCCAGGTGAGGCCGAGGTCGCCGGGCAGCATCGCGACGCTGGCACGTGTCGCACCGGGGGTACCGCCGGGCTTCTCGACTGTCATGAGGTCAGCCTAAGGACACTCTGGCCCGCAGGCACGGCTATTGCCGCGCTGTCGGCGCGTTGAGACGTGCGTCGTCGTGCGTCGAGATGTGTGTCGAGACGTGTGTCGTGGTGCGTCGAGCCTCGCGTCGTCGTGCGTCGACACGACCTCAGGCGTCGATGCGAGCCCGGTCGAGATCGCTCGCGCCCGCCACGATGAAGTCCTTGCGGGGCGCGACGTCGGAGCCCATGAGCAGCTCGAAGACGCGCTCGGCGTTCTCCGCGTGCTCCGCCGTCACACGACGGAGCGTGCGGTGGCGCGGGTCCATGGTGGTCTCGGCCAGCTGGTCGGCGTCCATCTCGCCCAGGCCCTTGTACCGCTGGATGTCGTCCTTGTAGCGCTTGCCGGAGCGGTCGAGCTTCTTGAGGACGGCCGCGAGCTCGGCCTCGGAGTACGTGTAGATGTACTCGTTCTTGCGCGACCCGGCACCGATGACCTCGACCCGGTGCAGCGGCGGGACGGCCGCGTACACCCTGCCGGAGTCGACCAGGGGGCGCATGTACCGGAAGAACAGCGTCAGCAGGAGGGTGCGGATGTGCGCACCGTCGACGTCGGCGTCGGTCATGAGGACCACCTTGCCGTAGCGCGCCGCCTCGAGGTCGAAGGACCGGCCCGAGCCTGCGCCGAGCACCTGGATGATGGCCGCGCACTCGGCGTTGCGGAGCATGTCGCTCACCGAGGCCTTCTGCACGTTGAGGATCTTCCCGCGGATCGGCAGCAGCGCCTGGAAGTCGGAGGACCGCGCGAGCTTCGCGGTGCCGAGCGCGCTGTCACCCTCGACGATGAACAGCTCGGAGCGCGCGACGTCATCGCTGCGGCAGTCGGCCAGCTTGGTGGGCAGCGAGCTCGTCTCGAGGGCGTTCTTGCGCCGCGAGATCTCCTTCTGCTTGCGGGCGGACAGGCGCGCGCGCATCTCGGCGACGACCTTGTCCATGAGGAGGGCCGCCTGCGTCTTCTCGTCCCGCTTGGCCGAGGTGAGCATGGCGCCGATCTGCTGCTCGACGACCCGGGCGACGATCGCGCGGACCGGGGCGGTCCCGAGGACCTCCTTGGTCTGCCCCTCGAACTGCGGCTCGGCCAGGCGCACCGTCAGCACGGCCGTCAGCCCTGCGAGGACGTCGTCCTTCTCGATGCGCTCGGCGTTGTCCTTGGTCGACACCTTGAGCTTGCGCGCGTTGGTCTCGACGGCCTTGCGCATCACCTTGAGGAGGCCAGCCTCGAAGCCGGAGAGGTGCGAGCCGCCCTTGGGCGTCGAGATGATGTTGACGAAGGTCCGGACCTCGGTGTCGTAGCCGGTCCCCCAGCGCAGGGCGAGGTCGACCTCGCAGTCGCGCGACACCTCCTGGGCCACCATGTGACCGCGGTCGTCGAGGACCGGGACGGTCTCCTTGAAGCTGCCCTCACCGGTGAGGTGCCACGTGGCGGTCACCGGTGTGTCGGGCGCGAGGAACTCGACGAAGTCGACCGTCCCGCCGTGGTGCACGAAGGTCTCCTCGTGCGGGCCGTCGGCGCCCGGGGTCCCCTCGAGGCCGCGCTCGTCGCGCACCGTGATGGTCAGGCCCGGGACGAGGAACGTGGTCTGGCGCACGCGCGTCACCAGCTCGTCGTAGGCGAACACCGCGGTCTTGGGGAACACCTGGCGGTCCGCCCAGTAGCGGACCCGGGTGCCCGTGGTCCCCCGCTTGGCCTTGCCGACGATCGCGAGCTCGGAGTTGCTGACGAAGGGCGTGAACGCAGAGTCGGGGCTCGGCCCGGTCTTGGGGTCGTCGAACAGCCCGGGCTCGCCCCGCCGGAAGGTCATCTTGTGGACCTTGCTCGCCCGGTCGACCTCGACGTCCAGGCGTGCGGAGAGCGCGTTGACGACGGAGGCGCCCACACCGTGGAGACCACCCGACGCCGTGTAGGACCCGCCGCCGAACTTGCCGCCGGCGTGCAGCTTGGTGAAGACGACCTCGACGCCGGTGAGCCCGGTCTTCGACTCGATGTCGACGGGGATGCCTCGACCGTCGTCGGTGACGGTCACGGAGGTGTCAGCGTGCAGCACGATGCCGATACGGGTGCAGTGCCCGGCGAGCGCCTCGTCGACGGAGTTGTCGATGATCTCCCAGAGGCAGTGCATGAGCCCGCGCGAGTCGGTCGACCCGATGTACATGCCCGGTCGCTTGCGCACCGCCTCGAGCCCTTCGAGGACGGAGAGGTGCCGAGAGGTGTAGCTGGATTCAGCGGATGCGGTCGTCACGACCCTGAGCCTAGTAGGTGACGCTGACACGACCGGTAGCGCAGGCAGCGCGTCGCCGACCTGCCGCAGCCGCGCCGGTGCTCCCGCTGGCGTCACGTGGCGTTGCCGGGACGACGACCTCCCGGGCCCGGACGAATACGCGGGGAGCGAACCACCCGATCCTGAGGGGAATGATCTGGCCCCGAGGTGGTTACATACTGGTGTGACTACAGAAACGACGGAGACCCTGACCGTGGCCGACCGCTGCGACCGCTGCGGCGCTCAGGCCTACGTACGCGTGCAGCTCCCCTCGGGAGAGCTGTTCTTCTGCGCGCACCACGCGCGAGCCCACTCTGAGGCCTTCTCCTCGGTCGCGACCCACGTCCAGGACGAGACCGACCGCCTGCTCGCCGAGCACGGCGCTGGTTCGGCCGCACGCGGCTGACCCTCCCTCCCCGCACCGGCAGAGCGCCGGTCCTCACCCGCCACCGCGGGTCAGGACCGGCGCTCTCGTCGTCTGGGGAGTCGTCGGCGGACCGGTGCGCCGACGAGCCCGACCGGAGCCACCCGCACCCGGCGTCCGAGGCGCCCCCACCTGCGCAGAGACCCGTCTCGCGGGACTTTTCTCCATCGATGCACGACTCGCCCGGCCGAGGGCGGTGGACACCCTGCGGCGGGTGAGCGACGCCACTGCGCCAGAACGCGTCCTCGACCGGCCGGAGCGGTCTTCGCGTGAGATCGTCGGGGCATGCTCTACCGACCTGCCTGCGGTCTCGCCGCCGCCCTCGTCGTGAGCGTCCTGACCGGGTGCACCGGTGACAGCGACACTCCGACCACGCCCTCCTCGACCACCTCCCCGACGACCTCCGCAGCACCGCCCACCGCTCCGCCCGAGTACAGCCCGAGCCCCGGGGAGACCGTCGTCGTGACGTGGCTCGCGGTGGCCCCGGCCGCCGACGGCGACGAGGCCTTCGACCTCACCGTCCAGCAGCTCGCGGACATTGGCTACGATGTCGCTCCGATGGACCTGAGCTGCCAGGACGCCGCGCTCCCATCCCTCGGCCTGCCGGACGACCCGACGGCGCGTGGCGTCGGCCTCGTGTTCGACGACTTCGGGTCGAGCACCGAGTTCGCGTCCGTGTGGCAGGGCGACATCGTCGGGAGCGTCCAGAGCCCCCTGCTCTGCGACCTCGCCACCGGCTGAGCCCCCTCCGTCTGACGCACGAGAAGAGCCCGCCCACGTCCTCTCGGACGTGGGCGGGCTCTTCTCGTCGGCTCGTACCCACAGCCTGGCCTTCTCGAGGCCAGCCCGGACAATCAGTCGAGATAGTCGCGCAGCACCTGGGAGCGGCTCGGGTGACGCAGCTTCGACATGGTCTTCGACTCGATCTGGCGGATCCGCTCACGCGTGACGCCGTAGACCTTGCCGATCTCGTCGAGCGTCTTCGGCTGGCCGTCGGTCAGGCCGAAGCGCATGGAGACCACGCCGGCCTCACGCTCGGAGAGCGTGTCGAGGACCTGGTGGAGCTGCTCCTGGAGGAGCGTGAAGCTCACGGCGTCCGCGGGGACGACCGCCTCGGAGTCCTCGATGAGGTCACCGAACTCGCTGTCGCCGTCCTCGCCGAGGGGGGTGTGCAGGGAGATGGGCTCGCGGCCGTACTTCTGGACCTCGACGACCTTCTCCGGGGTCATGTCGAGCTCCTTGGCGAGCTCTTCCGGCGTGGGCTCGCGGCCCAGGTCCTGGAGCATCTGGCGCTGGACACGGGCGAGCTTGTTGATGACCTCGACCATGTGCACCGGGATGCGGATGGTGCGGGCCTGGTCGGCCATCGCACGCGTGATCGCCTGGCGGATCCACCACGTGGCGTAGGTCGAGAACTTGTAGCCCTTGGTGTAGTCGAACTTCTCGACGGCACGGATCAGGCCGAGGTTGCCCTCCTGGATGAGGTCAAGGAACAGCATCCCGCGGCCGGTGTAGCGCTTGGCCAGCGAGACGACCAGGCGGAGGTTGGCCTCGAGCAGGTGGTTCTTGGCACGACGTCCGTCACCGGCGATCCACTCGAGCTCACGGCGGGCCTTCGGCGCGAAGGAGGCGTCAGGGGCGCTGAGCCGCTCCTCGGCGAACAGACCGGCCTCGATGCGCTTGGCGAGGTCGACCTCCTGCTCGGCGTTGAGGAGGGCGACCTTGCCGATCTGCTTGAGGTAGTCCTTGACCGGGTCGGCGGTCGCTCCTGCGGTGACGACCTGCTGGGCGGGCTGGTCGTCGTCGTCGGCGTCGGAGTAGACGAAGCCGCCTGCGGCCTCGGTCTCCTGCTTCTTGGCGGAGGCCGGGCTCTCCCCCGCCTCACCTTCCTCGGCCTCGGGCTCGGCCTGCTCGGCCTCGTCGACGTCGTCGGCCTTGCGGCGTCCGCGCTTGGCGGGGGCAGCCTTCGCGGCCGTCTTGCGCGGTGCACGCTTGGTGGTGGTCACCGGGGCGTCGCCGGCCTCGGCCGCGACCGACTCGGCGGCGACGGTCGACCCGGTCACCTCGGTGGGCTCCGGGGCGGGCTCGCCGACGGTGCGCGTGGTCACGGCGGCAGCCTTCTTGGGCGCCGCCTTCTTCACCGCGCGCGCAGTGGTGCTGGTGGCCCGGGTGGTCGACGCCGCGGCGACGGTCGAGGTCGGGAGGTCGACGTCGACCCCGGCCGCGACGAGCGCGCGGAACACCGTCTTGAGGCGCTTGGCGTCAGCGACCTGCGCCTGCTCGCAGGCGTCGCGGAAGGACTCTGCGTCGACACGGCCGTGGGTCGAGCCACGGCGGATGAGTTCTTGCAGAGCAGGGTGCTCGAATTCGCGCGGGAGGGCGGGATTCGCAGAGATGGGCGCCACAAACGACCTTTCGGCATCTCAGGGAGTCAGGGTCGGCGGGCTCGGACGATGGTCTGGGGGACTCATCGAAGCCGCCGGAGAACCACCATTATACTCGGCGGACCGTCCGGCCGGTGCGCGCCCGGGCACGTCAGGACGTGCCGGACGACCTCTGGCCGACTCGACTCGTAGGCGTCTCGCGCGGCCGCCCGGCAGGGTCGCCGCCGGCGGTGCGCGTGGTGCACGGCGGGCGCCGCGCACTGCCCGGACAACGTCCGGCCAGCCCGGATGATTCCCGAGGCAGGCAGTGCGCTCCGCGCCAGGTTCAGGCGGTGTGCTCCGCGCCCGGCTCAGGCGGGCGTGCTCCGCGCCGGCTTGACGGCGAGGACGGGGCACGGGCTGCCCAGCAGGATCTTCTGCGCGTTGGACCCGAGGATCAGCTTGCCCACCGGGCTCCTGCGGCGCAGGCCGATGACGATCACCTCGGCGTCCACCTCCTCGGCGACGGCGATGAGGTCTTCGGCCACGTCGCGCTTCTCGCCCAGGACCCGGACGTCGACAGCGACCCCGGCGGCCTCCGCGGTGCGGCGGAGGACCTCGAGCTCGAGGTCGCGCTGCTCGACCGCGTCCGGCGCCGGCGTGCCGCCCTTCTCCGTGACGACCACCACGAGCCCCGTCCCGCGACGCCCCGCCTCGACGACCGCGGCATCGAGGCCCTGACGCCCCTCGACCGTTGCGAGATACCCGACGACGACGCTCATGCAGCCCTCCGAAGACTCGTTGCCACCGCCTGGTCGGCGTCGGCCCGTCTGAAACTACCCGAACGACCGGCCCGGTGGCACCTGGTAGGCACGCGACGGTGCGCGTCATGCCGCCCCGGCCGCGGCCCAGCCCGGAGGCAGGCCTGCGTCGACGGCGCGGCGCAGCAGCTGCGCGAGCCTGTAGCGGGCACGGGCGTCCCCCCGCTCGAGGTGCGCCCGGGCCAGCGCCGAGTCGCCACCCCACCAGGCGATGAGCGCGAGCAGCGTCCTCGCGGGGGCGCTCGGGTCGTCCCGGTGGGCGACGACCCGCTCGAGGGCGCGTCTCGCACGCTCGGCGTCGTCTCCAGGTCGCACGCCCACCCCCGGGTCGATGATCGACGCGACCGCGTCGCCGACGGCCACGCCCGTGCTGTCGGCACCACCAGCACCGTCGGCACTCCCGGCGCTCTGGTTGCTGGACGGACCGCCAGCACCCACGGACCGCACCAGGTCCTCGGGGAGGCTGTCCGCCCCGGGCACGAAGGAGAGGAGCACGGCGTCCCGGAGCACCACGTCCTCGAGCGCCGCACCGAGCTGCCCCAGCTCGGCAGCGGTCGCTCGCCCCTCGACAGCGAGCCGCCAGAGGGCCAGGCTGCGCTCGAGCCAGTCGACGTGCGCCGGTCCTCGCAGGCCGTCGGCGGCCCGGGCGCGTGTCCACGCCACCCCCGCCGCCCGCGACCGGCGCAGGTCTGCCTCGTCCGCCGACGGGACGTGCGCGAGCGTGTCCCGCGACGCGCTGACCGAGGCGCCCGCGAGGACCATGTGCGCTCCTACCTGGGTGGAACCGAGCTCGTCGAGAGACCGCCCCTCGGGCGGGCAGCACCCGAGGTCGAGGCAGCCGAGCCGGCGGTACCCGGTGGGCTGGACAACCCAGGTCCCGGAGAGCCGAAGAGCACCGGCCGCCTCCTGGACCGTGCGGCGGACGCGCCACACGTCGCAGAGCGGGTCTGGTCGCCGGGCGACGGTCTCGCCGGTGTAGACGACCATGACCGTGGCGGATGCTCCGTCGGACAGCAGGTGACCCACCAGCCGGTCGGCCACGGCGCGACCGACGTCGCGGTCGGCGAGGTCTGCGAGGTCGGCCCGCGCCACGAGCCCGACCTGCCCGTGCGGGTGCCGCAGGCTCACCAGGACGACGCTCTCGGTGGGGTGGAAGCCGAGCTGGAAGGGGACGAGGGCGAGCAGCTCGCGGGGCTCGTCGACCCGAAGTGTGAAGGACATGACGGCAGCCTCGCTCTCCGTCGGAGGGCTCGGCAGCCGTCGGCCCGCCGACTGTGGACAGGAGGTCCGCGCACACCTGCTGTGGACGGGACGTTCCCGCAGCACTCCGCCCCACACCGCGACGAGGAGCTGCCGACACGACCACCGCACGTACGCCCGCACCGGCCGTCCACCTCTAGGCTCAGGGCATGTCATCCCTCGCCCAGCCTCTCGTCGACCGTGAAGACCTCCGAGAGCAGGTGGACACCCGGCTGCGCGCGGTGCTCGCCGAGCAGCGCACCGTCCTCGCCGGCATCAGCGGCGACGCCGACCCTCTCGCCGACGCCTGGTCCCAGATGCTGCGCGGCGGCAAGCGGCTGCGCGCCGCCTTCGCGTACTGGTCGTGGCGCGCGCACGGCGGGGCGCCCGGCGGCGCCGAGGCGGCGAGCATCGTCGGCGTGGGCGCCGCGCTCGAGCTCTTCCAGGCGGCCGCGCTGTTCCACGACGACGTCATGGACCGGTCGGACACCCGCCGTGGCGTCCCGACCGCGCACCGCACCTTCGCGGCCCGGCACCGCGACGCCGGGTGGTCCGGCGACGCCGACCAGTTCGGCCTCTCGGCCGCGATCCTGCTGGGCGACCTCAGCCTGGTGGCCAGCGAGGACGAGTTCCTCCGGGCGGTCAGGGACGTCCCCGCGGCAGCCGTCGCGCCGGCCAGGTCGCTGTTCACCCAGATGCGTACCGAGGTGACCGTCGGGCAGTACCTCGACATGCACGCACAGATGCTCCCGTGGACCGACGACTTCGACGCGGACGAGCGGCGGGCTCGCGAGGTCGTCCGGTCCAAGTCCGCGCGCTACAGCGTCGAGAGCCCGATCGCGATCGGCGCCGCGCTCGCCGGAGCCGACGCGGAGCAGCTCGCGACCTGCAGCGCCTTCGGCCTCCCTCTCGGCGAGGCCTTCCAGCTCCGCGACGACCTGCTCGGCGCCTTCGGAGACCCGGAGGCGACCGGCAAGCCCGCGGGCGACGACCTGCGAGAGGGCAAGCGCACGCTCCTCGTCGTCCGAGCGATGCGTGCCCTCGGCCCCGTCGAGCGCGCAGAGCTCGCGTCGAGGCTCGGCGCCCCCGACCTCACCGCCTCGGACGTGGAGAAGATGCAGCGCACGATCCGCGAGACCGGCGCCGTCGACGAGGTCGAGCAGCTCATCGAGACGCTCAGCGGCAGCGCCCTGGCGACCCTCGAGTCGTCAGGCCTCTCGGGCCCCGCGGTCGAGACCCTCGGCGACCTCGCCCGGGCGGCGGTCCAGCGCGCCGCCTGAGCCACGAGAGCAGGCGGCGCCCCGGCTGACCCGGGCCGCTACGGGCTGCTGCCTGCTAGCCGAGCGCCTGACCCGCACGGCGGACGGCGCTCTTGCGGCCGGCGCGCAGCGCAGCCATCGGCGACTCGCCGAGCATGGCGTCGTCGCTGAAGAGCCACGAGACGATCTCCTCGTCGCTCAGACCGAGGTCCCCGAGCAGGATCACCGTGCCCTTGAGCGCCGGGAGGATGATGATCTTCTCCGTGCCGTCTGCGGTGAGACGGACCTGCTTGACGTCGGCCGGGTTCGACAGGTGCGAGGGCACGAGGAACGCGGCGGGGATGCCGAAGACGTTGCGCTCGCCGCGACGCATCCCGACGATGCGGCGCTCGCCGAGCGCGTTGCGGACCGACGAGGTCGAGGTCCCGAGCTTCTCGGCGACCACGGGCAGGCTCAGCCACTCCCCGACCAGCGCGTCGATGCGCGCGGTCTCCAGGTCGTGCGCGGACGGCGCGTCGGTGGGGTCGAGAGGGTTCTGCTCGGTCGTGTTCACCCGTACAGCCTACGGGGAGCCGGCACCACGGTGCGCCGTGCTGGGCGCTCGCCCGGAGCCCGCTGGACGCCGCCTTGACGCATGCGCCGAGCGCGACAAAGATCACTCCAGTACCATCAGTCACACGATCACCACATGAACCACGTGTCACATGAGCACCAGTGCCCGCCGACGTGCCACTCCCGCGCCAGACCCGAGCCACACCCGTGCCCGCCCTCGCCCCGCGCGACAGGCACCGGACGACAGATCGGAAACACTCATGCCAGCTCGCAGCAGCGCCACGCTCGCAGCCGACACCGACGCCACCACGCCGAGCCTGCAGCGCACCATCGGGCGCTACGCGCTCCGCTACGGGACCACCGGCGTGGCGCTCGCCGCCGCGTCGATCGCGGCCTCGGCGTCCGCAGCATCGGCCGACGAGGGCTACGAGGTCCGCAACGGCGACACCGTGAGCCAGATCGCCCGTGACACCGGGACGAGCGCGCAGGCCATCCGCTCCGCCAACAGCCTCGACGCCCAGTACCGCATCCGCGCCGGGCAGACGCTCACCATCCCGTCCGGCACCTCGGCGACCTCGGCACCTGCCGCGACCCCGACCGCCGCACCTGCCGGCAGCCACACCGTCGTCGCCGGGGACACCGTCTCCGCGATCGCCCGCGCCACCGGCTCGTCCACCTCCGCGATCGTCTCCGCCAACGGCCTCGACGCCCGCGGGTTCATCCGCATCGGCCAGACGCTCACCATCCCCGGCGCCGGCAGCACGGCCCAGGCCGCGCCGGCGACGCAGACCGCCGCACCCGCCGGGACGCACACCGTCGCCGCCGGAGACACGGTCTCGGCGATCGCCCGCGCCACCGGGACGTCCACCTCGGCCATCGTCTCCGCCAACGGCCTCGACGCCCGCGGGTTCATCCGCATCGGCCAGACCCTCACCATCCCCGCCACCGGCGCGGCCGCACCGACGGTCACGACCGTCTCGTCCGCCTCGCCGCCGGTCCAGGTGACCTCGGACAAGCCCCTCGTCGGAGACACCTTCCTCGGTCGCACCTACTCGCGCGACGTGGTCTCCGCGGCCAACGACAACAAGGCCACCCTCAACGCCATGTCCGTCCCCTCCAAGGCCGACATGCAGTCGATGGTCCGCAGCACCGCCCGCGCGCACGGCGTCGACCCGGCGCTCGCGCTGGCGATCGCCACCCAGGAGTCCGGCTTCGACCAGCGGGCCGTCTCCCCCGCCAACGCCATCGGCACGATGCAGGTCATCCCGAGCTCGGGCGACTGGGCCTCGGACATGGTCGGGCACGACCTCAACCTCCTCGACCCGCAGGACAACGTCACGGCGGGCGTCGCGATCCTCGCGCGCCTGCTCGCGACGAGCCCGTCGGTCGACACCGCGATCGCCGGCTACTACCAGGGCCAGACCTCGGTCCGGAACAACGGCATGTTCGACGACACCCGCCGCTACGTCGCCAACGTGCAGACCCTCGCAAACCAGTACAGGTGACCTGACAAGCACGCGCACGGGCGCCTCCAGGCCCGTGCGCGTGTGCAGAACCTGCGTCCAGAGTGCGCGCATCCCTGCGCACGACCCCCCGCCACCGTAGGATCTTCGCCGTGGGAAGCACTGTGACTGATGGACTCGTCGGCCGGCTGGTCGACGGGCGCTACGAGGTGCTCGAACGCATCGCGCGCGGCGGGATGGCGACCGTGTACCTCGCGACCGACCGTCGCCTCGACCGCGAGGTGGCGGTCAAGGTCATGCACCCGCACCTGGCCGACGGAGCCTCCGGGGCCGACTTCGTGTCCCGGTTCCGCCGCGAGGCACGCGCCGCCGCCCGGCTGACCCACCCCGGTCTGGTGGCCGTCTACGACCAGGGTGTCGACGGCGAGACCAGCTACCTCACGATGGAGTACATCGACGGGACGAACCTGCGGCACCGCCTGCAGGACGAGGGGCCCTTCACCGTCGGCGAGGCCCTCGACGTCGTCGAGCACGTCCTCGACGCGCTCGCCGCTGCCCACCGCCACGACCTGGTGCACCGCGACATCAAGCCCGAGAACATCCTGCTGGCCACCGACGGGCGGATCAAGGTCGCAGACTTCGGGCTGGCCCGCGCCGTCACCGAGGTGACCTCGACCGCCACGGGCACCATCCTGGGCACCGTCGCGTACCTGGGCCCCGAGCTCATCGCGACCGGGCAGTGCGACACCCGGACCGACGTGTACGCCGTCGGCGTGATGCTCTTCGAGATGCTCACCGGGGCCCCGCCCTTCACCGGGGCGACCCCCATCCAGGTGGCCTTCCAGCACGTCAACAGCTCCGTCCCGGCTCCGTCGACCATGGTGCCCTGGCTCCCGGTCGAGGTCGACGAGCTCACGTGCGCCCTCGCAGCGAGGACTCCCGACGACCGCCCCGTCGACGCGACCGCAGCGCTCGCCTACCTCCGGCGGGTCCGCGCAGAGCTGGACGGCGACATGCTCGGACGCCGCGCCGACCGGCCGGCCAGCCCAGCGGCAGAGACACCTGCAGCCTCTGGCGCAGATGACGGTCCTGACTCCGACGACCACGACTCCGCCGACCTGTCAGCACTGCTCACCGCGACCGGTGCGACCGGCCCGGCGCGCGCCCCGTCACCGGAGCCCTCGGAGCCGCCGACCGTCGGCAGCGTCGTCGGCACGGTCAGCACCGCCCACCTCACCGGTCGCGGCAGCGACAGGACCGGCAGCGCAGAGACTGCGACCGTCCGACCGCCGCGCGCCGAGAGCCACACCCAGCAGGCCGAGAACCTCACCCAGTCGCTGTCCCACGTCGGGCACGGCTCGACCATCGCCCTGACCATCGGTGCCGGCGAGCTCGACCAGGAGAGCCCCGAGGACGACCGCCCGCGCGTCCGCCGCCGCCGACGCGCGCTGCTGTGGACGCTGCTGGTCGTGCTGCTCCTCGGCGGCGGCGGCGCGGCCGCGACCTCGTGGTGGTTCTCTTCTGGCCCTGGCCACTACACCGAGGTCCCGGCGGGTCTCGTCGCGGTCCCGGCCGACGACGCCGTCACCGCCCTCACCACCGCGGGCCTCGGGTCGAGCACCACCGAGGCCTTCAGCGACACCGTCCCCGAAGGGACCGTCGTCGACGCACGCCCTGCCGAGGGCGACAGGATCCCCAAGGACGGCTCCGTCGAGCTCGTCGTCTCCCAGGGCATCGAGACCTTCGTCGTCCCCGAAGGCCTGACGAACATCCCGTCGGCCGATGCCGAGGCAGCGCTGCGCTCGACCGGCTTCACGCAGATCACCGGCGAGGAGCAGTGGAGCACGGACGTCCCGGTCGGCGTCGTGCTCAGCCTGTCCGTCGCGGAGGGCGCCACGCTCCCCCACAACGAGCCTGTCGTCCTCACCATCTCCAAGGGCCCCGAGCCCGTCACCGTGCCCTCCGTGGTCTCCCTGACGCTGGACGAGGCCACCGAGCAGCTCGCGGCCCTCGACATCTCGGTCGTCACCGAGGAGGCGTACGACGAGAACGTCCCCGAAGGTGCCGTCGTCTCGCAGAGCATCGAGGACGGTGCCGAGTCGCAGCGCGGCGCCGAGATCACCCTCACCGTCTCCCTCGGGCTGCCTTTCGTCACGGTCCCCGACGTCATCGCCAAGCCGGTGGCAGAGGCCAAGGCCGAGCTCGAGGACGCGGGCTTCACCGTCGACGTCGTCTACTGGCTGGGCGTCTTCGGCAACGAGGTCCGTTCGCAGAGCAGCGACCCGGGCACCCAGCTGCGCCAGGGCTCGACGATCACGCTGCGGCTCTGACGCCTCGCACCCCCCTCGCACCCTGCCAGACGCACGGTCTCCCAGACGCACGAAGGCCCGCTCGCCGGACGGTGAGCGGGCCTACGTCGTGCTGCGTCGTCCTCCGCTGTGTCGCGCTCAGCGGGCCTGGAGCATCTCGGCGACCTGGAACGCCATCTCCAGCGACTGCTGGTGGTTGAGGCGCGGGTCGACGAGGGTCTCGTACCGGAGCGCGAGCCCGGCGTCGTCGATCTCCTCGCTCCCGCCCAGCACCTCGGTGACGTCGTCGCCGGTCAGCTCGACGTGCAGCCCACCGGGGACGGAGCCCTGGCCACGGTGCACCTCGAAGAACCCGCGCACCTCGTCGAGGACGTCCTCGAGGCGGCGCGTCTTGTAGCCCGAGTCAGAGGTGATCGTGTTGCCGTGCATCGGGTCGGTGACCCAGGTGACCGGGCCGCCCTCCCGGGTGACCTTCTCGACGATCGGCGGCAGCGCCTCACGGATCTTCGACGCACCCATCCGGGTGATGAAGGTCAGCCGGCCCGGGACGCCGTCAGGGTTGAGCCGCTCCTGCAGGCGCAGCGCGTCGTCCCCGGTGGTGGTCGGGCCGAGCTTGACGCCGATCGGGTTCGAGATCCGCGACAGGAAGTCCACGTGCGCCCCGTCGAGCTGCCGGGTGCGCTCGCCGATCCACAGGAAGTGGCCGGACGAGTCGTAGGGCAGACCGGTCTGCGACGACACGCGCGTGAGAGCACGCTCGTAGTCGAGCAGCAGCGCCTCGTGGCTGACGAAGAACTCGACCGTCCGCAGCGCCTCGAAGTCTGCCCCGCAGGCCGCCATGAAGCGGATCGCCCGGTCGATCTCGGCCGCCGTCCGCTCGTAGCGCGCGTAGGCCGGGTTCGTCATGAAGCCGCGGTTCCACTCGTGCACCTGGCGCAGGTCGGCGAAGCCGCCCGTCGTCAGCGCACGGACCACGTTGAGCGTCGCCGCCGAGATCGTGTACCCCTGCAGCAGCCGCTCCGGGTCGGGGACCCGGGCGTCCTCGGTGAAAGCGTGCCCGTTCACCATGTCGCCGCGGTACGCGGGCAGCGTCACGCCGTCGCGCGTCTCGTCGTTCGAGCTGCGCGGCTTGGCGTACTGCCCCGCCATGCGCCCCATCTTCACCACGGGCATGCTCGCGCCGTGGGTCAGCACGACGGCCATCTGCAGGATCGTCCGGACCTTGTTGCGGACGCGGTCCGCGTTCGCCTCGGCGAAGGTCTCGGCGCAGTCGCCGCCCTGCAGCAGGAACGCCTCGCCGCGCCCGGCAGCCGCGAGACGCTCGGTGAGCGTCTCGAGCTGCGCGGGCACGACGAGCGGCGGGACGGCCGCGAGACGCTCGCTGACCGACCCCAGGTGCTCTGCGTCAGGCCACACGGGCTGCTGCCCGGCGACGAGCGTGCGGAAGTGGTCGAGCCCCGCGGCGATCTCGGGATCGACGGTCACGCTCATGAGTGGGCGGGGGCGGGCACCAGGTCCTGGCCGATCTCGCCGAGCAGCTCGCCGAACCACTGCTGCTGCACGTCGAAGGCCTTGCCGCCGGCGATCCGCGGGAACGCGATCGCCTTGAGACGGTCGCCGTCCTCCTCGTCGTGCCCGATGACGCCGGACTCGCCGCGGAAGGCGCAGTCGACGGCGAGGTCCGTCATCGACTTGATGAGGCGCAGGTCCTCGGCGTTCGCGGCCGCGGCGCGCGAGTAGTAGCCGGACTTCTGCACCATGGTCTTCTCGGCACCGAGGAGCTCGGCGAACTGCTTGGCGAACCAGGCACCCGGGTTGATGGTGTCGAGCTTGACGTGACCGAAGGGGTCGCGCTCGACGGTCTCGCCCGACGCCTCGAGCTGGGCCACGATCTCGTTCATGCCCGCACCCTCGGAGAGGAAGATGTTGACGTTGCCGACCTCGTCCATCACGGTGCGCAGGCGCTTCGCCTCAGCCTCGATGTCGAGCGCGAGCTCGGGGAGGAACACCGCGTGGATGTCCCACCGCTCCTTGGTGAGGCCGATGCCCGGGACCCACTCCTTGGTGTCGAGGTTCTTGCGGTAGGACGCGGCGGACGCCGCCGTGAGCCAGCCGCAGTGACGCCCCATGACCTCGTGCACGATGAGCATGCGCGGGCCCGAGCGGTGCTCGCCGATGACGTTCTCCGCGAAGTGCGCAGCCTCCTCGGCAGCGGTCCAGGCACCGAGCGACTGCTTGATCGGCACGACGTCGTTGTCGATCGTCTTGGGCAGGCCGACGACCGTGAGGTGGTAGCCGTTCTCCTCGAGGTACGCGGCGAGGTCGGCAGCCGTCGTGTTGGTGTCGTCGCCGCCGATGGTGTGGAGGACGTCGACGCCGTCGGCCTTGAGGCGCTCGGCCGCGACGGTCAGCGGGTTCTCGCCCTCCTGGACGAGCCCGCGCTTGACGCAGTCGGCGGCGTTGGTGAGCTTGACGCGGCTGTTGCCGATCGGCGAGCCGCCGAAGCGGTGCAGGACACCGGCGTTCTTGCGGGTCTCCTCGTCGATGACGATCGTGTTCCCGGTCAGCAGGCCGTGGTAGCCGTGCTGGTAGGCGATGATCTCGACCTCGGGCGCCAGCTCCGTGTAGCGCTCGATGAGGCCACCTACAGCGGAGGAAAGACACGGGGCGAAGCCGCCTGCCGTGAGGAGCGCAACGCGACGGACCGTCATGGGATCAACCTCTCATCGTGCCCGGCCGTGAGCGCGCAGGTGCGCGCAGGGCGGGCGCTGGAATCGTTCGTACAACCGGCCGTCAGTCTACTGACGGACCGGGGGTCTCCTGGGGCGGTTCCGGCACCTGGACGTCGGGTGCCTGGCGCCCGCCGGGCGCGCTGGGGGTGGCGGGGCCGGCCTGGGTCGCCTTGACCCCGGCCGCGATCCGGGCCTTCTGCGTGGCGGCGTAGATGTCGACGTACTCCTGGCCCGAGATGCTCATGAGCGAGTACAGGATCTCGTCGGTCACCGAGCGCAGGATGAAGCGGTCGTTCTCCATCCCGGAGTACCGGGAGAAGTCGAGAGGCTCGCCGATGACGATGCCGATGCGCATCGGCTTGGGCAGGCGCTTGCCGATCGGCTGGGCCTTGTCGGTGCCGATCATCGCGACGGGGATCACGGGTGCGCCGGACTCGAGCGCCAGGCGGGCGACGCCGGTCTTGCCGCGGTAGAGGCGCCCGTCGGGGCTGCGGGTGCCCTCGGGGTAGATGCCGAACAGCCCGCCGTCGTTCAGACGGTTGAGGCCCGTCCGCAGGGCGGCCTCGCTGGCCTTGCCGCCGGAGCGGTCGACCGGGATGGTGCCGACCCCGCGCATGAAGCCCGCGGTGATGCGGCCTTTGAGGCCGGTCCCGGAGAAGTACTCCGCCTTGCCGATGAACACGATCTCGCGGTCGAGGACGAGCGGGAGGACGAAGGAGTCGATGACGGCGAGGTGGTTGCTCGCGATGATCGCGGGGCCGTCGCCGGGGATGTTCTCGAGCCCGCGCACCCAGGGTCGGAACATGAGTCTCAGAAGCGGTCCGACCAGGACTCGCTTCATCAGCCAGTAGAACAACCCGCCTCCTCGTGCGCCTCGCCTCTGCGGGACTCGCAACCGACTCTAGAGTGATCCCCATGTCAGGAACCACCGATGATCCCGCGAACCCGTCGGGCGAGCAGCCAGACCCGTCCGAGCGACCCGACGGCGAACCCGCCGCCGAGCCTGCTGACGACGACCCCCTGAGCCCTGCGGACGAGCAGCCCCGAGGCTACCGTGCTCAGGACCGCAGCCCGATGGACCAGCACCAGACCGACGCGGCCTGGGAGGAGATCGTCGCAGAACTCTCCGATCTTTCCACGGATTCGGGCAGCGATCTAACCGCGCCACCTGCGGCGGAGTCTCACGCCTTCGACTTCCCGGTGGCCCCGTGGGTCGACCCGCCCGCCGACGCGACCCCGGAGCCCGCGCCCCGCCCGCAGGCCTCGGGGCACCGCGACTGGGTGATCGGCGAGGAGGCGCAGGCGCTCCAGGAGGCCGAGGACCACTTCGTCCCGCCCGACCCGGACTTCGAGCTGAGCGCCGACCGGATGCGGAACCTCGGCTGGTTCGCCGTGGTCGTGGCCCCCGTGCTCGCGGTCCTCGCGCTGGTGCTCTGGCGCAGCGCGCCGACCACGTTCTACGTCGCCCTCGTCGCCGTCTTCCTCGCCGGGGCCGGCGTGCTCGCCTGGCGCCTGCCGACGCACCGGGACGACGACTCCGGGAACGGCGGCGCGGTCGTCTGACACGACGAGCCGCTCACCCCTCAGGGGTGAGCGGCTCGTCGCAGAGGTCTGCGGACCTCGGGTCGGTCTCGACGACCCTCAGCGGCGCGCGAGGTCGGCGGCGCCGACGATCCCGGCCTCGTTCCCGAGGGCCGCGAGGTCGATGCGGGCCTCGGGGCGGTGGCCCCGGGCGGGCAGCGCCTGGCCGTAGGCCTCGCGGGCCGGCTTGACGAGCAGGTCGCCCGCTGCGCCGACGCCCCCGCCGATGACGATGATCTCCGGGTCGAGCAGGGCGGCGACCGAGGCCGCCCCCTCACCGATCCACCGTCCGAGCTCGGCGAGGAGCTCGATCGACAGCGGGTCGCCGGACTGGGCCGCCATGGTGACCAGCGGGCCGTTGATCTCGTCGGCCTTGCCGTCGACGAGGTCGAGCAGGTGCGCTGCGTCGCGCGGGCGGGCGATCGCCGCAGCACGGGCGTCACGGACCAGGGCGGAGCCGGAGGCGTACTGCTCCCAGCAGCCCTCGTGGCCGCAGCCGCAGTAGTGGCCGCTCGGGACCACGCGCATGTGGCCGACCTCGGCGGCGACGCCCCAGCGGCCGCGGACGAGCTGGTTGTCGACGATGACCGCTCCCCCGAGCCCGGTGCCGACGGTGAGCATGAGCATGTCGCTCGCGTCCTGGCCCACGCCGAAGCGGAACTCCGCCCACCCGGCGGCGTTGGCGTCGTTCTCGACGACGATCGGCACGTCGGTCCCGATGAGAGCCCCGACCCGGTCGGCGATCGGGTAGTCGCGCCACGCGATGTTGGGGGCGAAGTTCACCGACGTCCGGTCGGCGCTCACGAACCCGGCGGCGGCGAGGCCGACGGCGCCGATCTCGTGGTCCTTGGAGAGCTCGCGGTAGACCTCGGCGATCGCGCGGTCGATGCTCGAGGCATCGTCGGGCTCCGTGCTGACACGGGTCTGGGCGAGGATCTGACCCTTCTCGTCCACCACCCCGGCCGCGATCTTCGTCCCGCCGATGTCGACCCCGATGGCGTGCATGAACAGTTCCTCACTCAGCTCGACGAATGCCGCATCCCTGTGCGACCCGCACAGCAGCGTACTCAGGTCTGGCGTGTCGCCGCACACCCGTCGACCGGCTAGTCTCGAAGCCCCGTCGACCACTGCCACTGGAGTCAGCATGGACGAGTTCCGCACACCCGCCCTGATCACCGTCGATCCGGGAGAGAACCTCAACGATCTGCTGGCCAGCAGGATCGCGGTCTCGGGGGACGAACCGCTCATGGAACGCAAGGAGACGACCGGGTCCTGGACCTCGGTCTCGGCACGGGAGTTCGACGCCCAGGTCGTCGCGGTCGCCAAGGGCTTCGTCGCCCTGGGCGTCGAGCCCGGCGACCACGTGGGCATCATGTCGCGCACGCGCTACGAGTGGTCGCTGCTCGACTGGGCGATCTGGGCTGCTGGCGCGGTCACGGTGCCGCTCTACGAGACCTCGAGCGCCGACCAGGTCGAGTGGATCCTCACCGACGCGGACGTCCGCCTCCTCGTGACCGAGACCGCCGAGCACGCCGCGACCGTCGCCGAGGTCCGCGGGTCCGCGCCGGGCCTGCGCTCGGTGCACGTCCTCGACGACGGAGCGGTCGACGAGCTCGTCGCCGCGGGCGCCGAGGTCCCCGACGCCGAGATCGCGCGGCGCCGCGCCCTCGCCGTCCTCGACGACGTCGCGACCGTCATCTACACCTCGGGCACCACCGGTCGGCCCAAGGGTGCCGAGCTGACGCACGGGAACTTCTACGCCCTCACGGTCAACGCCACGCAGGAGCTCCGGGAGGTGCTCCACCACGGCACCCGCAGGACGCTGCTGTTCATGCCGCTGGCGCACGTGTTCGCGCGGTTCATCCACGTCCTCGTCGTCCCCGCCGGCTCGGTCCTCGGGCACACGCCCGACACCACGACCCTGCTGGAGGACCTCGCGAGCTTCAAGCCGTCGTACATCCTGTCGGTCCCCCGGGTCTTCGAGAAGGTCTACAACTCCTCCGAGCAGAAGGCCGTCGCCGGGGGCAAGGGGAAGATCTTCCGCTGGGCCGCCGCGACGGCCATCTCGTACTCCCGGGCGCTCGACAACCCGGCCGGCCCCGGGTTCGTGCTCCGCGCACGCCACAAGGTGGCCGACACGCTCGTGCTCTCCAAGATCCGGGCTGCCCTCGGCGGCGACGTCAAGCACGCGGTCTCGGGCGGCGCGGCCCTCGGCGAGCGGCTCGGCCACTTCTACCGCGGGGTCGGCCTCGTGGTGCTCGAGGGCTACGGCCTCACCGAGACGACAGCCCCCACCAGCGTCAACCTGCCGGGCCTGAGCAAGATCGGCACCGTCGGCCCGCCGCTCCCCGGGCACGGCGTGCGTCTCGACCCCGACGGCGAGATCCTCCTCACCGGGCCCCACGTGTTCCGCGGGTACCGCAACAACCCCGAGGCGACCGCGGCGGCCTTCACCGACGACGGGTGGTTCCGGTCGGGCGACATCGGCACGCTCGACGACGACGGCTACCTGCGGATCACCGGCCGCAAGAAGGAGATCATCGTGACGGCCGGCGGCAAGAACGTCGCACCCGCCGTGCTCGAGGACCGGCTCCGGTCGCACCCCCTCGTCAGCCAGGTCGTGGTGGTCGGCGACGCCAAGCCGTTCATCGCCGCGCTCGTCACCCTCGACGTCGAGAGCCTGCCGGGCTGGCTCAGCGCGCACGGCAAGCCGGCGATGTCGCTCGAGCAGGCGCTCGACGACACGGACGTCCTCACGTCGATCGACGCGGGCGTGCAGCGCGCCAACCGCACGGTGTCCCGGGCGGAGTCGATCCGCAAGTTCACGCTCCTGCCGTCGGACTTCACGGTCGCGAACGGGTACCTCACACCCTCGCTCAAGGTGAAGCGCTCGCTCGTCCTCGCGGACTTCGGCGACACCGTCGAGGCGCTCTACGCGGAGGCCGCGCACGCCGAGCACCACTGACGGGCACCGCTGCCGGGCACCGCTGCCGTCGGAGGCCCGGGCTGGGACGCTGCCCCACCGACACGCTGCTGACGCTGCGTGTCGGTGGGGCACCGTAGTCTCACCGGCATGCACGCGCAGCCCTCCAGCGACCTGAGACCGGCACCCGGAGCCCGGGCGGCGGGGAAGCGCCTCTCGGGCGCCCTGCGCCCTGCCACCGGTCTCCTGCGGGGGCCTGCCGAGGTCGAGACGACCGGCACCCCGGTCCAGCTCGGCCTCGACGAGCTCGGAACGCCCCTGAGCGAGGTGACCTTCGTGGTGGTCGACCTCGAGACGACCGGCGGATCGTCGAAGGACGCGGGCATCACCGAGATCGGTGCGGTCAAGGTCCGCGGCGGCGAGGTGATCGGCGAGTTCCAGTCCCTGGTCAACCCTGGGCACCCGGTGCCGGCCTTCATCGCCCGCCTCACCGGCATCACCACGCTCATGGTCTCGAGCGCCCCCTCGATCGAGCTCGTCCTGCCGTCGTTCCTCGAGTTCGCCCGCGGGACCGTCCTCGTCGCGCACAACGCCCCCTTCGACATCTCGTTCCTCAAGGCCGCGGCGCGGAGCATGGACCTCGCCTGGCCGGGGAACCAGGTCCTGGACACGGTCCCCCTCGCCCGGCGGGTCGTCACCCGCGACGAGGCGCCGAACCACAAGCTCGGGACCCTCGCGGCGCTCTTCCGGGCGACCATCACCCCGGACCACCGGGCACTGTCCGACGCCCGGGCGACAGTCGACGTGATGCACGCGCTCTTCGACCGCATGGCGCCGCTGGGCATCACGCACCTCGAAGACCTCGCGACCGCCACCGACCCGGTCCCCGCCGACGTCCGACGGCGTCGGCACCTCGCCGACGGCATGCCGAGCGGTCCTGGGGTGTACATGTTCGTCGGCCCGCAGGACGAGGTCCTCTACGTCGGGACCTCGACGGACGTGCGCACCCGCGTGCGGAGCTACTTCACGGCCGCCGAGAAGCGCGGCCGCATGACGGAGATGATCCGCCTCGCCGTCACCGTCAGGGCCGTCCCGTGCGCGACCGCGCTCGAGGCACGGGTGCGCGAGCTGCGGCTCATCACCGAGCACGCCCCGCGGTACAACCGTCGGTCCAAGCACCCCGAGCGGATGCACTGGGTCCGGGTGTCGTCAGAGGCGTACCCCCGGCTGACGGTCGTGCGCGACGGCACCGCCGCGCTCGGCGAGCCCGTCGTCGGCCCCTTCGTCTCCCGCGCCCGGGCCACCGAGGCCGTCGAGGCGCTCCAGTCGGCGCACCAGGTGCGCCAGTGCACCAAGAAGCTGCCCGCCCTGCCGTCGGCGACGGCGTCGGCGTGCGTGCTGGCCGAGATGGGACGCTGCTCCGCCCCGTGCGTGCGCCCGTCCTCGCGCCCCACGACGGCTCCGGACGACGACTACGCCGACGTGGTCGCCGGGCTGGTCCGGTCCATGGAGCACGACCCGAGCCCTGTGGTCGCCGCCCTGGCCCGGAGGATCGCCGAGCACGTGGAGCAGCAGCGCTTCGAGGACGCCGGGACGGACCGTGACCGGCTGGAGGCCTTCCTCGCCGGTGCTGCGCGCGCCCAGCGGCTCGCGCCGGTCGTGGCGAGCGCCCAGATCGTCGCGGCCCGGCCGACGTCGGCCGCCGGGTGGGAGATCGTCGTGGTGCGCTACGGGCGCCTCGCCACGACGGCGGTGTGCCGGCACGGCGAGGACCCGCTGGCCGCGGTCGAGGCGGCCGTCGCAGCCGCCGAGCACGTCCCGGCCCCGACCTCGGCCGGCCCTGCCTGCCACCCGGAGGAGACCGACCTCGTGGTCGCGTGGCTGCGGTCCGAGGGCGTGCGGCTCGTCGAGAGCGACCTCGGGCTCACCTGCCCCGTGGCCGGCGCCGAGCGGTACGTGGTCGGCCGGACCACCGCCGACGTCGTGTCCGCGGTGTCCTGAGCGCGGCATACTGGGACGACGCACCGAGCGACCGCCGTCCACGAGGAGACAGACCGTGCCTACCGCCATCGTCATGATCGACACCGACCAGGCACTCATCCCCGAGGCCGCGACGAAGATCGCCGAGGTCGAGGGCGTCTCGGCCGTCTACTCGGTCACCGGCGAGGTCGACCTCATCGCCATGGTCCACGTCCAGGACCACAACCAGTTCGCCGACGTCATCGCCGACCGGATCAGCAAGGTCCCCGGCGTGCGACGCACCCGGACGTACCTCGCCTTCCGCGAGTTCTCCAGCAGCGACCTGGACGCGGCGTTCGCCCTCGGCCTCGAAGACTGAGGACGCCGCACCAGCAGAGCGTCAGGCCGCCGCCGCTGCCCAGCGCTCGAGGACGGAGGCTGCCCGACCCGAGTCGATCGACCCGGCCGCGTGACGCACGCCGGCCAGCAGACGCTCGGGCAGGGTCCCCTCGGCGGTGCCGTCCAGGCTCCCGTCGGCCACGAGCGCGGCCGCCGCGTTGAGCAGCACCGTCTCGCGCACCGGTCCCCCGGCACCGTCGAGCAGGCTCCGGGCGACACCGGCGTTGTAGGCCGCGTCTGCGCCTCGCAGGTCCTCCACCGTGGTTGGCGTGAGCCCGAGCTCCGCCACCGCGTCGAGCGTCGAGGTCGTGACCTGGCCGTCGCGCACCTCCCACACGTCGGCGACCGAGGTGGCGGCCAGCTCGTCCAGCCCGTCCTGACCGCGGAACACGAGGGCCTGGGTGCCGCGTGCGCCGAACACGCCCGCGACGATCGGGGCCATGCGCGCGTCGGCCACGCCGACCGCGGTGGCCCGGGGCCGCGACGGGTTGGTCAGCGGGCCGAGGAAGTTGAAGGCCGTGGGTATCCCGAGGTCACGGCGCGCGGCAGCAGCGTGCTTCATCGACGGGTGGAACACCTGGGCGAAGCAGAACGTGATGCCGACCTCGGACGCGATCTCGGCGACGCGGTCGGCCGGCTGGTCCAGCCGGATGCCGAGCGCCTCGAGCACGTCGGCCGAGCCCGAGGACGACGACGAGGCCCGGTTGCCGTGCTTGACGACCGTGATGCCGGTCCCGGCCAGGACGATCGCCGCCATGGTCGAGATGTTGACGGTGTGGGCGCGGTCGCCGCCGGTCCCCACGATGTCGAGGGTGCGACCCTCGACCCGGCACGGGACCGCGTGCGAGATCATCGCGTCGGCCAGCCCGGTCAGCTCGGCGACCGTCTCGCCCTTGGCGCGCAGCGCGACGAGGAACCCGGCCAGCTGCACGGGGGTGGCTCCGCCCGACATCACCGAGCCCATCGCCCACGCCGTCTGGTCGGCGCTGAGGTCGCCACCGCCCACGAGCACGGAGGTGAGGTCTGGCCACGAGGCCACGGTCGGCAGACCAGCGGTCACAGCGCGGCCCCGGCGACGACGTCCCCGGCGAGCACACGACGCACCACGCGCTGCAGCTCGATCGGGTCGAGGGGGCGCGGCACGGCGACGTCGGCGAGCGACCACGAGGCGAGCCAGGCGTCCTGCGGGCGACCGGTGAGCAGCACGACCGGCGGGCACTCGAAGATCTCGTTCTTCAGCTGCCGGCACACGCCCATGCCGCCGGCCTTGTCCGCCTCGCCGTCGAGGATCATCAGGTCGACCCCGCCGAGGTCCGCCAGCCGGACGACCTCCGCGTGGGTGGCGACGTCGACCCACCGGATCCTGGTGCCACCCGCGTCGGCGACCGAGCCCACAGCCCCACGCACCGCGTCGCGCACCGTCGAGTCGTCCGAGTAGAGCAGGACCGTGCGGACGGGGGTGGTCTCGGTGCTCGCTGCGCTGCCTGCGTCTGACATGGGTCTCGGTCCTCGCTCTCGCCGGGCGGCCGTACCCCTCGCGCGCGAGGTGCCGTGCACCGTGCTCACGAGACAGGGGCGACCGTCGTGCTGGATGATGTGGGGTGATGCCAGGTCTCCTGAGCATCTTGGCACGGATCCGACCCGCCATGCGGCAGCGTTTTGGTGACAGTTGTGAACGCTCCGTCACGAGAAGGGCACACAACCGCCCGCCGTTGCAGCATTGTGAGATTCAGCGGCCCAGATCGGTGGGTCCTAGGGCCCACAGTCCGCTGATCATCGGCCATAATGATGGGGTGTCGACTGCAACGGCTGCCCCCAGCACCCACACCCACGTCAGCGTGAACCGCCCGAACCCCGTGTCGGTCGGAACCATCGTCTGGCTCGCGAGCGAACTCATGTTCTTCGCGGGCCTCTTCGCGATGTACTTCACCATCCGCGCGACCATCTCTCCGGAGCAGTGGGCGGAGGGCACGGGTCACCTCAACCTCACGTTCGCCGCCATCAACACGTCCGTCCTGGTCCTGTCATCGGTGACCTGCCAGATGGGCGTGTGGGCCGCAGAGCGGATGCAGCCCCGCCGCACCGGCTCGATCTTCGCGATCAACCGTTGGGGCATGAACGAGTGGATGACGCTCACCTACCTCATGGGCTCGTTCTTCGTCGCCGGTCAGGTGTTCGAGTACGCCGAGCTCGTCGAGGCCGGCCTCACGATCTCCTCGAGCCCGTACGGCTCGGTCTTCTACCTCGCGACCGGCTTCCACGGCCTGCACGTCGTGGGCGGTCTCATCGCCTTCCTCTTCCTGCTCGGACGGTCCTTCACCGCGAAGAACTTCGGGCACCACGAGGCCACCACCGCGATCGTCGTGTCGTACTACTGGCACTTCGTCGACGTGGTCTGGATCGCGCTCTTCGGCGTCATCTACTTCCTGCAGTGACCCGCAGCCGCCAGACCACCCAGCCCCACCCCGAGAACCACGGCTCGCCCTCTGAGCCGCACACAGCCCCCGAACACCCATCTTGTGAGACGAGGATCCATCCGTGAAGGCACTCGCCGCCCGCCGACACCACCGGCTCACGCCGGTCGTGCTGATGCTGCTGGCGCTGCTGGTGACGGGCGGCCTGTACGCCGTCCTGTCACCCACGTCGGCCAGCGCCGACACCGCTGCGACCAACGACATCGAAGCCGGTGAAAAACTCTTCCAGGCGAACTGCGCCACCTGCCACGGCGTGAACGCCGAAGGTCGCGACGAGGTCCCCTCGCTCATCGGTGTCGGTGCGGCCTCGGTGAACTTCCAGGTCGGCACCGGCCGTATGCCCATGCAGATGAACAGCCCGCAGGCCCCGGCCAAGCCGACGCAGTTCGACGCCGAGCAGACCAACCAGCTCGCCGCCTACGTCGCCTCCCTGGGCCCCGGCCCGTCGACCCCGACGGCCGAGCAGGTCGACCCTGCGCTCGGCGACGCGTCGAACGGCTCCGCCATCTTCCGCACCAACTGCGCCATGTGCCACAACGCGGTCGGCGCCGGCGGCGCCCTCTCCGAGGGCAAGTACGCGCCTGCCCTCTCCGGCACGACGCCGACGCACATCTACGAGGCCATGCTCACCGGCCCGCAGTCGATGCCCGTCTTCAACGACGCCACCATCACCCCCGAGGAGAAGCGCGACGTGATCGCGTACCTCGTCGAGCAGC
Organism: Sanguibacter keddieii DSM 10542; assembly: GCF_000024925.1. Taxonomy (NCBI): domain Bacteria; kingdom Bacillati; phylum Actinomycetota; class Actinomycetes; order Micrococcales; family Sanguibacteraceae; genus Sanguibacter; species Sanguibacter keddieii. The sequence continues at coordinate 1,755,252 of NC_013521.1, read as the reverse complement.
GCGAGGGCTCCGCCGGCGGAGCCGACCTCGGCAACCTCGGCCCCGTCAGCGAGGGCCTGTGGGTCTGGATCGTCGGCATCGGAGCACTCATCGGGTGCGCAGTGTGGATCGGAGCCAAGTCCTCATGACCGAGCAGCACAACCCCTCGACCGACGTCAGCACGACGTCGGGCGGCCAGCAGCTGGAGACCTTCCCGGACCCGGGCGTCCCCGAGCACAAGCTCCGGATGGCCGACAAGGACCCGAAGGCCGCCAAGCGCGCCGAGCGACAGACCGTGGTCCTCTTCGTCATCTCGATCATCGGCACCATCGGCATGATGGTGGCCTACTTCGCGATCCGTCCGGACGGCACGACCGTCGGCACGCGCAACGCGAACCTCGCGCTCGGCCTCGGTCTCTTCTTCGCGCTCATGGGCATCGGCCTCGCCGCCGTGCACTGGGCCAAGACGCTCATGTCCGACCACGAGCACGTCGACGAGCGTCACGACGTCCGCGGCACCGACGAGGTCCGCGCAGCGGCCATCGCCGAGCTCAAGGCCGGCGCCGAGGACTCGGGCATCGCCCGTCGCCCGGTGCTCAAGGGCGCTGTCGTCACCGCCCTCGCCCTCTTCCCGCTCACCATCGCCGTGCCGCTCATCAGCTCGGTCGGCGGCGACTGGGACATCAGCAAGTTCAAGCACACGATCTGGCGCAAGGGCACCCGCCTCGCCATCGACCCCAACGGCCGTCTCATCAAGGCCGCTGACGTCACCATCGGTTCTGTCGTCCACGTCATCCCTGACGTGCCCGAGGAGGAGCGTCGCTCCCACGAGTGGATCACGGAGAAGGCCAAGGCCGTCGTCCTCATCGTCCGTCTCGACCCTGCAGACCTCAAGGAGAGCGAAGAGCGCAAGTCGTGGTCCCACGACGGCATCGTCGCCTACTCGAAGATCTGCACGCACGTCGGCTGCCCCGTCGCTCTGTACGAGCAGCAGACGCACCACCTCCTCTGCCCGTGCCACCAGTCGACGTTCGACGTCGCTGACGGTGCCAAGGTCGTCTTCGGTCCTGCGAAGCGTCCTCTCCCCCAGCTGCCGATCGCGGTCGACGACGAGGGGTACCTCATCGCGCAGGACGACTTCGACGAGCCCGTGGGCCCGAGCTACTGGGGACGCCTCAAATGACAACTACCAACGTTCCGAAGCCGGTCGCCGCAGGCACCGACTACCTGGACCAGCGCACCGGCATCTCGAACGCCGTGAAGGGCTTCGCCCGCAAGGTCTTCCCTGACCACTGGTCCTTCCTCCTCGGTGAGGTCGCTCTCTACTCCTTCGTGGTGCTCCTCATCTCGGGTGTCTTCCTGACGATGTTCTTCGTGCCGTCGATGGGGCTCATCGAGTACCACGGCCCGCTGTCCTCCATGAACGGCCAGCTGATGTCCGAGGCCTTCGCCTCGACGCTCAAGCTGTCCTTCGAGGTCCGCGGCGGGCTGCTCATGCGCCAGATCCACCACTGGGCAGCGCTGCTCTTCATGGCGGCGATCGTCGTCCACATGATGCGCGTGTTCTTCACCGGTGCGTTCCGCAAGCCGCGTGAGCTCAACTGGATGGTCGGCTTCGTGCTGATGATCCTCGGTCTCCTCGCCGGCTTCACCGGCTACTCGCTCCCCGACGACGTGCTCTCGGGCAACGGCCTGCGCATCACCGACGGCGTCGTGAAGTCGATCCCCGTGATCGGCTCGTACCTGTCGTACATGATCTTCGGCGGCGAGTTCCCGGGCGAGGACATCATCCCGCGCCTGTTCACCATGCACATCCTCGTGGTGCCGGCGTTGATCCTCGCGCTCATCGGTCTCCACCTGCTGTTCGTGGTGCTGCACAAGCACACGCAGTACCCCGGAGGCGGCCGGACCGACAAGAACGTCGTCGGCTTCCCGCTGTTCCCCGTCTACGTCGCGAAGGCCGGTGGGTTCTTCTTCATCGTCTTCGGTGTCATCGCCCTCATGGGCGCGACCATGGCGATCAACAACGTGTGGAACTACGGTCCCTACGACCCCTCCCCCGTCGGCGCCGGCGCACAGCCCGACTGGTACATGCTGTTCCTCGAGGGGTCCCTACGACTCATGCCGGGGCAGACCGAGTACGTCATCGCCGGATGGACGCTGTCGCTCAACGTCCTCATCCCGGCCGTGGTCATCCCCGGGCTGCTCTTCACCTTCCTCGCGGTCTACCCCTTCCTCGAGGCTGCGGTCACGAAGGACAAGCGCGAGCACCACGTGCTCGACCGTCCGCGCAACGTCCCGGTCCGCACCGGCCTGGGCGTCGGCTTCCTCACGGCGTTCATCATCCTGGCTCTCGCCGGGTCGAACGACCTCATCGCGACGCACTTCCACCTGTCGATCAACTCGATCACGTGGGTGTTCCGCATCGCGTTCTTCCTCGCACCGGTCGCCGCGTTCTGGATCACCAAGCGCATCTGCCTGGGGCTGCAGCGCAAGGACCGCGAGCTCGTCCTCCACGGTCACGAGACCGGACGCATCGTCCGCTTCGCGAACGGTGAGTACATCGAGGTCCACAAGCCTCTCGACGAGCAGGAGCGGTGGCTGCGCGTCGGGTACGAGGCGAACCGTCCGCTCGAGATCGCTCCTCGCGAGGACGCACGCGGTGTGCGCCGCAAGGGCTACGCGTGGGACCGCCAGCTGCAGAAGCTCTCGGGCTTCTTCTTCGAGGACCGTGTCGAGCCCGTCACGCCGGCCGAGCTCGCCGCCGCGCACTCGCACGGCGAGCACGACCAGCTCGACTCGGGCGACGCCCACGGTCAGCTGGACCCCGTGCGCGACGGCACCGGCCACGGAGTGGTCACGGACGAGCGCAAGAGCTGAACGTACGGCACAGTAGGTGGATGGCCCGCGAACTGAAATCCCTGGTGGGAACATGTTCGCGGGCCTTCCGCGTTATGCAGTGAGACGCAGCCCCTCGGCTGCGGACGACGTCTAGGAGGACATCGGAATGGCTGTCTACACCCTTCCCGAGCTCGGCTACGACTACGGTGCGCTCGAGCCGCACATCTCTGGTCGCATCATGGAGCTCCACCACTCCAAGCACCACCAGGCCTACGTGACCGGCGCCAACACCGCGCTCGAGAAGCTCGCCGACGCTCGCGAGAGCGGCGACCTCGCCGCGGTCAACCTCCACGAGAAGAACCTCGCGTTCAACCTCGGTGGCCACATCAACCACTCGGCGTTCTGGACCAACCTCTCCCCCGAGGGCGGCGGCGAGCCCACCGGCGACCTGGCCGAGACCATCGGCACCGACTTCGGGTCCTTCGAGGCCTTCAAGAAGCACTTCGCGGCCGTCGCCGCCGGCGTGCAGGGCTCCGGCTGGGCCATCCTCGCCTGGGACTCCATCGGCCAGAAGCTCATCATCGTCCAGCTGTACGACCAGCAGGGCAACATCCCCATGGGCCTCACCCCGATCGTCCTCCTGGACGTCTGGGAGCACGCCTACTACCTCGACTACCAGAACGTCCGTGCCGACTACGTCACGGCCTGGTGGAACCTGGTGAGCTGGGACGACGCCGCGGCACGCCTCGCGCGCGCCAAGACGCAGACCTCGGGTCTCATCGTCCCCTGAGCACCTGACGCGCCCCCAGGGCGCTGAGCACGCGCAGAAGGCCCCGCTGGCGCCCTCCGCTCCCCCGCGCACGCGGTGGGGGCGCAGGAGGCCGGCGGGGCCTTCTCACGTCTGCTCAGTCCTTCTCGGACGCCTGCTGCTCCGCGGCTGCGTCACCCTCCGAGGCGGTGCCGCGCTCTGCGGGGACGGCACCGGAGGACCGGCGGCGTCGACGGAGCGTCCACAGCACGACGGCGCCCACAGCGCCTACGAGGACCGCCCAGGGCAGCAGCACCCCGATGACCGTGACGGTCGCTCCGAGTGCGGTGAGGAGGCCGTCCCAGCCTGCGGAGAGGCCACCGACGAAGCCGGTCACCTCGGTCTCCTGCTCCGGTGCCTGGTCCGTGGCGTAGACGGAGATCTCGAGCGTCGCCATCGCCGTGAGGTCGTCGATGCCGGCCTGCTCGGTGAGGAGCTGCTCGAGCTCGCTCTGGCGCGTGGTGAGCTCTCCCTCCACGGCCAGCAGGTCCGCGACGGTGCCCGCGCTCGTCAACAGCTCTTCCAGGCGGGTGATCGCCACCCGCTTCGCCGAGATCCGCGTCTCGAGGTCGGCGACCTGCTTCGTCACGTCGGAGGAGGTGAGGTCGACGGAGGTCACCTCGCCGATCTCCCGCAGCGCGTCGATCATCGGCTGCACCTCACCCGGCGGCACACGGACCGTGAGCCAGGCGCGCTCGGGCTCTGACGCGTCTCCGTCGACCCCGGACCCCTGGGACTCGCTGCGCCCGTCGACGTAGCCCCCGGCGCCCTCGACGGCGGTGACGATCGACCCGGCCACGGTGATCGGCTCGTCGGCCGTGAGCACCACGGTCCCGCTGACGATCACCGAGCGGTCGACGTCGGCTCCGCCGACGGACGCGGCGAGGTCCTCCGGGAGGGCGGCACTCTCGTCCGCCGCGTCCCCGGGCTGGCTGTCACTGTCTACGCTCTCCGGGAGTGCGGCGTCGGCGCTCGTCGCCTGGCTCCCGGCGTCTGAGGAGCAGCCCGCCAGCCCTGTCGCGGCCGCGAGGACGCCGACGGCTGCCCACCTGAGAATGCCTGCCTGTGCACCACGTCGTGTCGTCATGCGGCCCACAGTAGGCAGCCCCGCAGGCCTTGTGGCCGGTCTGGTCGAGACCGATACGAGACTGTGGCGCGACCGGTACCCGACCGAGACGCTCCACGGTGCAAGGTGCAGCGGGCATGGCACAGGCGAGGCCCCGGACCGTGTGGTCCGGGGCCTCGCCTTCACTTGGTGCTGGCTGGTTCAGCCGTGCGGTGTGGTGCTGTGGGTCAGCGTGCGCGGTGGATCAGTGCGCGTGCTGGCCGCGGGAGAACTCGAAGACCCAGCCCACGAGGGCCAGCATCGAGAGGACCACGCCGATGCCGAAGACCCACCAGCCGACCGCGAGGCCGAGGAAGCAGACCCCGGCTCCGGCGGCGATCGCCAGGGGCCACCAGCTCCACGGGGCGTAGACGCCCTGCTCGCCAGCACCCTGCTCGATCTCGCCGAAGGCGTCGTCCTCGGGGCGCGGGTCCATCCGCTTGGCGGTGGCCGCGAGGTACCAGCCGATCATTCCGGCGAGACCGACCGACAGGAACAGCCCGGTGGTGCCGACCGGCTCCCACTCGCTCCAGAAGCCGTAGACGACGGCGACGAGGAGGAAGAAGGGCGCGAGGTAGATGAACAGCTTGCTCTCGATCTTCATCGGGGCTCTCCTGCGTTCTCGTCTCCGGGACCGTTGATGACACGGTCCTTCGCCAGGGTCTGCTGACCGCGTCGGTCACCCTCGCCGTACAGCTTGTCGAGCGGTCCGGGATCCACCGCGTGGTGGTCCATCGCGGCGACCTCGGGGTGGTGCAGGTCGAACGCGGGGCGCTCGGACCGGATGCGCGGCAGCGACGTGAAGTTGTGACGCGGGGGCGGGCACGAGGTGGCCCACTCGAGCGACGAGCCGAAGCCCCACGGGTCGTCGACCGTGACGAGCGGCGCGCTGCGCCAGGTGACGTAGACGTTCCAGAGGAACGGCAGGGTGGACGCCGCGAGGATGAAGGACCCGACGGTCGACACCTGGTTCATCCAGGTGAAGCCCTCTTCGGGCATGTAGTCCGCGTAGCGACGCGGCATGCCCGCGACACCCAGCCAGTGCTGGACGAGGAAGGTCGCGTGGAAGCCGACGAACAGCAGCCAGAAGTGGACCTTGCCGAGGCGCTCGTTGAGCATGCGCCCGGTGAACTTCGGCCACCAGAAGTAGAAGCCGGCGAACATGGCGAACACCACGGTGCCGAAGACCACGTAGTGGAAGTGGGCGACCACGAAGTACGTGTCCGAGACGTGGAAGTCGAGGACCGGGCTCGACAGGATGACTCCCGTGAGACCACCGAAGAGGAAGGTGACGAGGAACCCGATCGACCAGAGCATCGGGGTCTCGAAGGTGAGCTTCCCTCGCCACATCGTGCCGATCCAGTTGAAGAACTTCACACCTGTCGGGACGGCGATCAACATCGTCATGAAGGAGAAGAACGGCAGCAGGACCGCGCCGGTGACGTACATGTGGTGCGCCCAGACCGTCACGGAGAGGGCGGCGATCGCGATGGTCGCGTAGACCAGGCCCTTGTAGCCGAAGATCGGCTTGCGGCTGAAGACCGGGAAGATCTCGCTCACGATGCCGAAGAACGGCAGGGCGATGATGTACACCTCGGGGTGCCCGAAGAACCAGAACAGGTGCTGCCAGAGGATGGCACCGCCGTTCTCCGGGTTGAAGATCTGCGCGCCGAGGCGGCGGTCCGCACCGAGGGCGAAGAGCGCGGCGGCCAGCGGCGGGAAGGCCATGAGCACGAGGATGCTGGTCACGAGGGTGTTCCACGTGAAGATCGGCATGCGGAACATGGTCATGCCGGGCGCACGCATCGTGATGATGGTCGTGATGAAGTTGACGCCACCGAGGATCGTGCCGAAACCGGTCATCGCGAGGCCGAAGACCCAGAGGTCACCGCCGAGCCCCGGGCTGAAGGTGGTGTTCGACAGCGGTGCGTAGGCGAACCATCCGAAGGAAGCCGCACCCTGCGGGGTGAAGAACCCGGCCGAGGCGATGAGCCCGCCGAAGAGGTAGAGCCAGTACGCGAACATGTTGAGCCGCGGGAAGGCGACGTCGGGCGCACCGATCTGCAGCGGCATGATGATGTTGGCGAAGCCGGCGAACAGCGGGGTCGCGAACAGCAGCAGCATGATCGTGCCGTGCATGGTGAAGAGCTGGTTGTACTGCTCGTTGCTCTGCACGATCTGGATGCCGGGCTCGAAGAGCTCGGCCCGGATCACGAGGGCCATGAGGCCACCGATGCAGAAGAACACGAAGGACGTGATCAGGTACATGTACCCGATCGTCTTGTGGTCGGTCGAGGTGATCCACTTGATCACCGTGCGTCCGAGAGTCTGTCGACCCGGCGCCAGGCCGGGGATCTTCTCGACGTGCGCGTCGTCGGCCGCAGCCATCAGTTCTCACCCTCCGCGGCGGCGTTGCCGGCCTCGCTCTGCTGTCGGTTGAGGTCGAGCCCCAGCTGGCCGGTCTGGCCGCGCTGCTCGAGCTCTTCCATGTGTGCGTCGTACTCCTCGCGCGAGACCACGGCGACGTTGAAGAGCATCCCGGAGTGGAACTCACCGCAGAGCTCGGCGCACTTGCCGGCGTAGACACCCTCGCGGGTCGGGGTCACCTGCCAGACGTTGGTCCGGAACGGGATCATGTCCATCTTGTCGAGGAACGCGGGGATCCAGAACGAGTGGATGACGTCGCGGGACTCGAGCTGGAACTCGACGACCTCGTTGACGGGCAGGTAGAGCGTCGGGAACTGCGAGTTCGTCCCGACCCCTCCGAGCTCGTTCTCGAGCGAGCCGACGTTCACGGCGTGCTGGCCGGTCTCGTAGACCTCGTCGTCGAGGTAGTTGAAGTCCCAGCTCCACTGCTTGCCGATCACCTGGATCGTCACGTCGGGCTCTGCGTCGGTCGCGCGGACCTCGGACATGTCACGCTGCGTGAAGAAGAACAGCACGCCGACCATGACGATCGGGACGAGCGTGTACATGATCTCGAGCGGCAGGTGGTACCTGGTCTGGATCGGGAGCGTGTGGTCGTCCTTGCGCTTCCGGTAGGCGACGACGCACCAGAGCATGAGAGCCCAGGTGATGATCCCGACGATCAGCGCGGCGATCCAGGAACCGACCCACATGTCGGTGATCCGGTCGGTCTGGTTGGTCGTGGGGCCGTCGGCGTATCCCGGCAGGAAGCCGCGCTGGGCTTCTGCCGAGCATCCGGACACGGCGAGGGAGACGAGCGCGGCAGCTGTGACCAGCCTGCCGACCGTCTTTCGACTGCGGGTGGGGCGTTCCGAGCGCAAAGGGGGGCCTTTCACTTCACGTCCTGCACACCGTCCGAGTTCGGGCAGCACACAGGACCTTCGTCCTCGATAGCATGAAGCGTAGCGTGGACGAGCGGCTGAACGGGCCTCGACCACACCGTCCCGGTGTGAGAAAGACGGCACCGGCACCGCTTTGCTAACACCGGTCGACCGACTGTCACGAACTGCCCCGCGCAGGGCGTCCACCAGGGCTCTTCTGGGACTTCCCCCGCGTGCCGCACCACCACGCCACGTCCGTCGGGACCGGCCCGGGAGCCCGGCGCGAGGCCTCGACTACCGTGGCACCGTGCCCCACGACAGACTCCCCCCGCACCCCGCAGCCACCCCCGAGACCGCGCCCGGTCGTGTGCACCTCGACGCCGGTGGGAGCGCCCGGCTGCTGCCCGACGCGCACGAGGCCTTCACGCGGGCGCTCGCCGAGGGGTGGGCCGACCCGCGTCGTCTGCACTCCGAGGGTCGCCGTGCGGCGTCGCTGCTCGCCGGGGCGCGATCTGCCGTCGCGGAGGTGGTCGGTGCCCGGACCGAGGAGGTGCACCTCGCCCCGTCGCACACCGCCGCGCTGCACGCCGGCGTGCGTGCCGTGTCCCTCGGCCGTCGACGGGCCGGCGGGTCGGTCGTGACCTCCTCGGTCGAGCGTGCCGCCGTGCTCGAGGCCTCGGCGTTCTCCGTGGACCGTCACCGCGCCACCGTCGACGGCTCGCAGGCGGAGCACGTGAGCGTGCCCGTCGACCGTCTCGGCCGCGTCGACCTCGACGCGATGACCGCGGCCGTCCAGGCGCCGGGGGTCTCCCTGGCGGCGCTGCAGCACTCCAACGGAGAGGTCGGGACGCTCCAGCCCCTCGGGGACGTCCACGCCGCCGCGCGGTCGGCGGGCGTCCCGCTGCTCGTCGACGCCGGCGCGGCGCTCGGCCACGTCGACGTGGGCTCCGACTGGGACGTCCTCGTCGCCGACCCCGCCGACTGGGGCGGCCCCGGGGGCACCGGTGTCCTCGTGGTCCGCCAGGGCGTCCGGCAGCGCGCGGACTGGCCCGAGGACCAGGACCGCTGGTTCCCCGGGGGCACGAACGTCCCCGCGGCCTTCGCCGCAGCGGTCGCGCTCCAGGCCGCGACCGCCGACCGGGCGGCGCAGGACACCCGTCGGCGCCGTCTCGTGGACCGCCTCCGCGACCGGGTGCAGGCTCTGGTCCCAGACGTGGACATCGTGGGCGACCCGGACGAGCGGCTCCCCCACGTCCTCACCTTCTCCTGCCTCTACGTGGACGGCGAGGCGCTCGTCTCCGAGCTCGACCGTGCCGGCTTCGCCGTCGGGTCGGGCTCCGCGTGCACGTCGAGCGCCCTCGAGCCGAGCCACGTCCTCGCGGCCATGGGGTCCCTGACTCACGGGAACGTGCGCATCGCGCTGGACCGGTCCACCTCCGAGGACGACGTCGAGAGGTTCCTCGCGGAGCTGCCGACCGCCGTCGCCCGGGTCCGGGACGCGCTCGGGGTGGGGTCGCTGTGACGTCGGGCGCGAGCACGGGTCCGGGGGACGACACCTCGACGGACGGTGCGGCGTCGACGGACGGCGCAGCGACTGACAGCGGAGCGACCGTGGTCGATGCCCGCGGGCTGCGCTGCCCGCTGCCGGTGATCCGTCTGGCCCGCGCCGCGGCCGGGCTGGTCGGCGGTGACCTGGTGACGGTCTGGTCGACGGACCCTGCTGCGGTGCACGACGTCCCCGCCTGGGCCCGGATGCGCGGCCACGCGGTGGTGCGATCGACCGTCCTCGATGACGAGGCCCAGGACCCCGCGGAGCCGGCGACCGCGATCACGGTTCGGCTGGGCGGCTGAGCCACCTCTCCCCCGGTGGACCCGCCTGCCGAAGCAGACGAGGGCCCGACCTGTCGTGAGACAGATCGGGCCCTCGTCTGCTGGCTCGCGCTGGCCAGCGGCCCGGGACGGGCCGACGGCTGCGAGGCTCAGATCAGCTGAAGGAGCCGCCGCACGCGCAGCCCTCGCCGGCGTTCGGGTTGTCGATCGTGAAGCCCTGCTTCTCGATGGTGTCCGCGAAGTCGATGGTCGCGCCCTCGAGGTAGGGGACGCTCATCTTGTCGACGACGACCTCGACCCCGTCGTAGTCCTTGAGCGCGTCTCCGTCGAGCACGCGCTCGTCGAAGTAGAGCTGGTAGATGAGGCCGGAGCAGCCGCCGGGCTGGACGGCGACGCGCAGACGCAGGTCGTCGCGGCCCTCCTGCTCGAGGAGCGTGCGGACCTTCTGCGCCGCGACGTCGCTCAGCAGGACGCCGTGGGTCGCTGTCTCGGTGGTCTCGCTCATGGTGTCTCCCCACAATGAAGAAAGTCTGGTGACGATCGGACGGTGCCGGGCTGCGCCCGCTCGTCAGAGCGTCGCGAGCCGACCCGCATGGGTGCCAACCGTCGGCCCCGTGGATGTATTCCCGTCCAGACTAAGCCCAGTGCGACCGTCTGCCCGCACGCGGACCGCGTCTGGTGGTCTGCAGTTGCCTGGAAGGCACGAAGGGCGCTCGCGCTGCCAGCCCCCGTCACCGTGCGCTGCGCGCTGGTGACCACGACCGCGCGACGCGGCGGAGCACGTCGGCGAGCCCGTCTTCCGGCAGGTCTCCGTCCTGCTCGCCTCCCCGGCCACCGCGCGGGTCCGGCTGCTCGGACGCGACGTAGACAGCGCTGAGACCAGCCGCCGAGGACTCCCTGCGGCTCATCATGCTCGTGCCCGCGACCACCACGCACGGGACACCGACGGCAGCGGCAGCGGTCGCGGCCTGCTCGGCTCCCGAGCCGTGGAAGGTCGAGGCGTCGAGGTGGTCGAGGGTCGTGACCACGAGGTCGCTCTCCGCGACCCGCGGCGCGAGCGCGACCGCCTCCGCGTGGACGGCCGCCCCCGGGAGGAGCCGACCGCCGGCCAGCGCGACCAGCCACCCGACCCCCGCCCCGGCACCGGCACCCGGGAGCCCGGTGACGTCGCGGAGCCGGCGCGTCGCGGTGTCGGCCGCCTGGCTCGGGGCGAGCAGGCTCGGGTGACCCGTCGGCGGCGGAGCCTGCCCAGAGACGGCGGAATCCCAGACTGCGTGGGCGAGCTGACCGACCGTCCTCTCGAGCTGTTGGGCGTCGGCCGCCGTCAGGGCGCCGAACTCCCCCGCCGACGCGCTCGTCCCGTGCAGGCCGAGCAGCGGCAGGTCGCGGGCGGCCGCGCCGACCAGGTCGACCTCACCGAGGCACGCGAGCGCTGCCCCGAGGCCCCCGAGGACCTCGGCCGCGACGTCGTCCGCCAGCCCACGGCCTGAGGCACCCTCGAGACCGAGCGCACCGAGCAGGCCCCACCCGGCGTCGGGGACCACCATCACCTGGTCCGGGCCGGGCATCCCCAGCACGACGCGCGACGGGTCCGCCGAGAGCGCGGCGAGCAGCTGCTCGCCGAGCCCGACCGTCCCGGCACCGGCACGCAGCCCGACCGAGCCGTCGACGTAGGCCGTCCCACCCCTGCCGCCGACCAGCAGGACCCCGGGTGCGACCCAGGAGTCCCTGCGGTCCGGGGCGAGGTCAGCCCGTGATGCGAGATCGTCCGACCGGGCTGCGACGAGGGTCGCGAAGCCCGGTCCACCGTCAGAGAGGGCGCAGAGATCCACGGTGTCGTGGGGTGCCGCGCCGGACCAGGCGTCGACGAGGTGGGCTGACGACGCTGCCAGACCGTGGGCGTCGTCGCCCGAGAGTGTGGGAGCCAGGAGCACGCGCATCCCCACATCCTGCCCTGCCGACGCCCGCGCGACGCGTCGCCGACACCTCCCCGAGCGTCGCCTGACCTCTCGCCGGCACCCCGTGCGCTCCCGCAGGTGAGACTGCCGCCTGTGAGAACATGGGGACGTGAGCACACTGCTGAACGCAACCTTCTCCGAGCCGGCTCCCTCACCCGCGCTGCTGCTGCTGGGTCAGGGCAAGGACCTCGCGTCCGAGCGCGGCGTCGAGTGCGCCGGGGCGCTGCCCGCGGCGAGCGACCCGGACCTCGTCGAGCGCGCCCGTGCCGCCCGCGCCGCCCTGGGAGACCGGGCGTTCATCCTGGGTCACCACTACCAGCGCGACGAGGTCATCGACTTCGCCGACGTCACGGGTGACTCCTTCAAGCTCGCGCGCGAGGCAGCAGCACGGCCCGACGCCGAGTTCATCATCTTCTGCGGCGTGCACTTCATGGCCGAGAGCGCGGACATCCTCACCTCCGACGACCAGCAGGTGATCCTCCCGGACCTCGCCGCCGGCTGCTCCATGGCCGACATGGCCGCGATCGACCAGGTCGAGGAGTGCTGGGAGGTCCTGCAGGACGCAGGCGTCGCCGACCAGACGCTGCCCGTCACCTACATGAACTCGACCGCGGCCATCAAGGCCTTCACCGGCCGCCACGCGGGCACCGTGTGCACGTCCTCGAACGCCGAGGTCGCGCTGCGGTGGGCCTTCGACCAGGTCGGCGGGGTCGACGGCACCGGCAAGGTGCTGTTCATGCCCGACCAGCACCTGGGCCGCAACACCGCGCTGCTCAAGCTCGGCATGTCCCCCGAGGACTGCGTGGTCTACGACCCCCGCAAGCCCGGCGGCGGACTCACCACGCAGCAGCTGAGCGACGCCCGCATGATCCTGTGGCGCGGGCACTGCTCGGTGCACGGCCGCTTCAGCGAGAAGAACGTCACGGACATCCGCGCCGCGGTGCCCGGCGTCAACGTGCTGGTCCACCCCGAGTGCAAGAACGAGGTGGTCGTCGCCGCCGACCTCGTCGGGTCGACCGAGTTCATCATCAAGACCCTCGACGCCGCCGAGCCCGGCTCGTCGTGGGCCATCGGCACCGAGCTCAACCTCGTCCGCCGCGTCGCCGCGGCGCACCCCGACAAGAACGTGCACTACCTCGACTCGACGGTGTGCTTCTGCTCGACCATGAACCGCATCGACCTGCCGCACCTCGTGTGGACCATGGAGTCGCTCGTCGCCGGGCGCGTGGTCAACCCGATCGTGGTCGACGCCGACGACGCGCACTGGGCACGGGTCGCGCTCGACCAGATGCTCGCGCTGCCCGGGCTCTGACCAGCGGAGGTCTCCCCCGACGGCATCCAGCCCGCGACACTCCTCACGGCCTCCACCTGACGTCTGCGTCGGGTGGGGGCCGTAGTAGCGTGACCGGGTGACCCGCCAGATCCAGCTCGCCCTCGCCACCTTCCGTCCCCGCCGGGCGATCCCCGGCCAGACGGTCCTCGATCCCTCGGTGACCCGCACCCGCGTCCGTCCCGGAGACCTGGACATCTATCGCCATGTGAATAATGCGGTCTATCTCAACATGATGGACACCGGACGCAGCAATCTCCTCGCCGACTGCGGCGGGATGCCGCTGCTCAACGAGAAGGGCTGGTACCCGGTCGTGGCCGCCTCGACCGTCAAGTACCGCCGGTCGCTGACCCTCGGCCAACGCGTGGAGATCACGAGCCGCGTCATGGGCTGGGACCCGCGCATCGCCTACCTCGAGCAGGTCATCACCACCGGCGGCCAGCTCGCCGCACGCGGCATCGTCGCCGGACGCTTCCTGTCCAAGACCGGCGACCGCGTGCCGGCGCCTGACGTCGTCGCGCTGCTCGGCGGGCCGGAGACCAGCCCCGAGCTGCCCGAGGACGTCGCCGCCTGGGCGCGCGCCATGGACGTCGCGCACCGGGGCTGAGCCCTGCGCTGCTGACCGACCGAGCCACTGCGCACGCGGAGAGTCCGGGCACGCAGAGGGTCCGCGCACGCAGAGGGTCCGCGCACGCAGAGAGCCGCCGCCCCTGAACGGGACGGCGGCTCTCGTGCTGACTGCTGGGCTGTCAGCCCTTGGCGAGCCCGTCGAGCAGGAGCGCCTCGGCGAGGACGACCTTCTCGAGCTCGCCGAGGTGGACCGACTCGTCGGCGCCGTGCGCGCGGGAGTCCGGGTCCTCGACGCCGGTCACGAGGATCGCGGCGTCGGGGAAGACCTCGAGCAGGTCGGCGATGAACGGGATGGACCCGCCGATGCCGATGTCGACGGGCGGGACATCCCACGCCTGCTCGAAGGCCGTGCGCGCGGCGCGCATCGCGGCGGAGTCGGCGGGCGCCTGGAAGGGCTTGCCGAGCTCGCCGTCACGGACGACGACCTTCGCGCCGAGCGGCGCGTGGTCGAGCAGGTGCGTCCGCAGCGCGTCGAGAGCCGCGGCCGGGTCCTGCCCGGCGGCGATACGCAGCGAGAGCTTCGCGGTGGCCTTCGGCGCGATGGTGTTGGACGACAGCGCGACGGTCGGCGCGTCGAAGCCGATCACGGACAGCGCCGGCTTGGTCCACAGGCGCGAGGAGATCGGCCCGGTCCCCGCGAGCTGCACGCCGTCGAGCAGACCCGAGTCGGCGCGGAAGTCCGCCTCGTCGTAGTCGACCGTCGGGTCGGGCGCGTGGGCCAGGCCCGCGACGGCGACGTCACCGGCGTCGTCGTGCAGGGTCGCGATGAGGCGCGACAGCAGCGTGATGGCGTCGAGCACGGGCCCGCCGAACATGCCCGAGTGCACGGCGTGCGACAGGACGGACAGCTCGACCTCGCAGTCGACCAGCCCGCGCAGCGACGTGGTGAGGCCGGGGACGCCGACCTTCCAGTTGGAGGAGTCCGCGACGACGATGACGTCGGCGCGGAGCAGCTCGGCGTGCTCGGCGAGGAACTCGCCGAAGAACGGCGAGCCGATCTCCTCCTCGCCCTCGACGAACACCGTCACGCCGACGGCGAGGTCGTCGCCGAGCGCACGGAGCGCACCCAGGTGAGCGACGATGCCGGCCTTGTCGTCGGCCGCGCCGCGGCCGTAGAGACGTCCGTCCCGCTCGGTGGGCACGAAGGGGTCGGTCGCCCAGGACGCGGTGTCGCCGGGAGGCTGGACGTCGTGGTGGGCGTAGAGCAGCACCGTCGGGGCACCGGCAGGCGCGGCCCGGCGGGCGACGACGGCGGGGCGGCTCTCGCCCGAGGTGAGGACCTGCACCTCGTCGAGGCCGGCGCCGCGGAGCAGCTCGGCGACGGCCTCGGCGCTCGACGCGACGTGCGCCTGGTCGAAGGCCGGGGCGGAGACGCTCGGGATACGCACGAGCGCCTCGAGGTCGGTACGCAGGGCGGGGAAGAGGTCGTGGACACGGGACCTGAGGTCGTTGAGATCAGTCACCACCGCACCGTATCGCGCGGGAGGGTCACGGGGCGCACCTGACGGGCCGGTCTGGGCCGCCGAGGAGTCGACTAAGATCGTCTCGTGTTCTCACGTAGCAAGCCTTCAGACGACGCCGTCCCGACCACCGGCACCCAGGACGCTGTCGCGGCCGCGGAAGCCATCGAGCGGGCGGGCAAGGGTCGACCGACGCCCAAGCGCAAGGTCTCCCAGGCCGCCAACAAGCGTCCCCTGGTCCCGGACGACCGCCGCGCCGCCGCCAAGGCCGCCCGCGCCAAGCAGCGTGCCGCCCGCGACGTCGAGTACCAGGCGATGAAGACCGGCGACGAGAAGAACCTCCCCTACCGCGACCGCGGACCGGTGAAGCGCTACGTGCGCGACATGGTCGACGCCCGACGTAACGTCGCCGAGTACTTCCTGTTCCTCGCGCTCGCCTTCCTCGTCGTCACGCTCTTCGGCAACCAGATCCCCGAGCTCGCGGTCTTCGCGATCCTCGCCGTCTACGTCGTGGTCATCGTCGCGATCGCCGACACCTTCATCATGTGGCGCGCGCTCAAGAAGCGTCTCGTCGCCAAGTTCGGCGAGGGCGTCGAGCTGCGCGGGATCGGTCGCTACGCCGCGATGCGCGCCTTCCAGATCCGCCGGGCACGCCTGCCCAAGCCGATGGTCAAGCACGGTCAGTACCCGACCAGCTGACCCCCACGGCGCACCGCGCCTGCCAGCACCGAACCGACACCGGTCGCCCCTCTCGGGCGGCCGGTGTCGGTCGTCGCGGATAGTCTGACCAGATGGTCAACTATCGATACCTCGGCAACTCCGGCCTCAAGATCTCGGAGATCACCTACGGCAACTGGCTCACCCACGGCTCGCAGGTCGAGAACGACGCGGCGACCGCCTGCGTCCGCGCGGCGCTCGACGCCGGCATCTCCACCTTCGACACCGCGGACGTCTACGCGAACACCAAGGCCGAGCAGGTGCTCGGCGACGCGCTCAAGGGCGAGCGTCGCGAGTCCCTCGAGATCTTCACCAAGGTCTACTGGCCCACCGGCCCCGGCGGGCCCAACGACACCGGGCTCTCGCGCAAGCACATCATGGAGTCGATCGACGGGTCCCTCACCCGCCTCGGCACCGACTACGTCGACCTCTACCAGGCGCACCGCTACGACACCGAGACGCCGCTCGAGGAGACCATGCAGGCCTTCGCGGACATCGTCCGCCAGGGCAAGGCGCTCTACATCGGCGTGAGCGAGTGGACCGCCGACCAGATCCGCGCCGGCCACGCCCTCTCCAAGGAGCTCGGCTTCCAGCTCATCTCCTCGCAGCCGCAGTACTCGATGCTGTGGCGCGTCATCGAGGAAGAGGTCGTCCCGACCTCGGCCGAGCTCGGCATCTCCCAGATCGTCTGGTCCCCCGTGGCCCAGGGAGTCCTCACCGGCAAGTACGCCCCCGGGGCCGAGCTCCCCGCCGGGTCGCGCGCCACCGACGAGAAGGGCGGCGCGAACATGATCAAGCGCTTCCTCGACGACGACGTCCTGCGCCGCGTGCAGGAGCTCAAGCCCGTCGCCGACGAGCTCGACCTCTCGCTCGCCCAGCTCGCGGTCGCCTGGGTCCTCCAGAACGACAACGTCGCCGCCGCACTCATCGGTGCCTCGCGCCCCGAGCAGGTGGCGGAGAACGTCAAGGCCTCGGGAGTCGTCATCCCCGAAGAGCTGCTGACCAAGATCGACACGATCCTCGGCGGCGTCGTCGAGCGCGACCCGGGCAAGACGGCAGAGACCGCCCCCAAGGGCCGCGTCGCCTGACCGTAGGGTCTCGCCCGACGGCACAGCTCAGCACAGCCACGAGAGGCCCGGTGCGACGATCACTCGTCGCACCGGGCCTCTCGGTCGCTGCTGGTCCGTTCGTGTCAGCGCGTCGCTCAGACGTCGCTCGAGAGCCGGACCGCGGGCGCGGCGACTTTGCCCTCGGCGAGCAGGACAGCCGACGCGATGCCGGTCTCGGCCATCTCCCGCCAGCCCTGGCCGAGCCACTGCTCGGCGTCGAACCGGTTGGTGAACACGGGGCTGACGGTGCCCTCGACCGGCGTGCCGTCCGCGGCCTCGAAGGCCCACGCCCACTGGGGTGTCGTCATCGCACGAGCTCCTTGTTGATCCGGCAGGCCCAGAACGGACCCTCGTAGATGAACGCCGTGTAGCCCTGCGTGAGGTCCGCTCCGGCGTCCAGGTAGGCCTGCGCGTCTGCGGCGGTGGTGATCCCGCCGACGCCGATGATCACCGGCCGCGCCCCGAGCCGGCTGCGCAGGCGCGCGACCACCTCGAGCCCGCGTGGCAGGAGCGGACGACCGGAGAGCCCGCCCTCGCCGAGGTCGTGCGAGATGGTCGTGTTGACCGCGACCACACCGTCGAGGCCGAGCTCGAGCGCGAGGTCCGCGACCGCGTCGACGTCGTCGTCCGCGAGGTCCGGGGCGATCTTCACGAGGAGCGGCACACGACGGCGGCCCGCCGCCTCGGTCGCCGTGTCGGCGGCCTCGCGCACGGCGACGAGGATCGGCCGCAGCGCGTCGACCGACTGGAGGTCACGCAGCCCCGGGGTGTTGGGCGAGGACACGTTGACCACGAGGTAGTCGGCCCACGGTGCGAGCAGGCTCGCGCTCGTCGCGTAGTCGCCGGCCGCCTCGGCCGCCGGAGTCACCTTCGTCTTGCCGATGTTGGCGCCGACGAACACCGCGCGCCCCGAGCGGGTCGAGCGCAGACGCTCGAGACGCTCGGCGGCAGCCGCCGCGCCCTCGTTGTTGAAGCCCATGCGGTTGCGCACGCCGCCGAGGTCGATCTCGCGCCACAGGCGCGGACGCTCGTTGCCCGGCTGCGCGTGAGCCGTGACGGTCCCGATCTCGACGAAACCGAACCCGAGCATCGTCAGGCCTCGCACCGCCTCGGCATTCTTGTCGAAGCCGCCGGCCACACCGAAGGGAGCCGGGACCCGGCGCCCGAAGACCTCGACCCCCGGACCGCGCAGGTACGGGGCGAGCGCGCCCTGGACCACGCCGCCGAGCACCGGCGTCCGCCCCACCAGTGCGATCGCACGGAAGGCCAGGTGGTGCGCCTGCTCGGGGTCCATCCGGCGGAAGACGGTGCGGAAGATGAAGGGGTACACCATGGCGTGCGGGCTCCTCGGAGGTCGGGGACGTGACTCAGGCGGCGGGGTTCGCGGGGGGCTCTGACGGCACAGAAGGCGCTGCGGACGTTGCTGCAGACGCTGCTGCGGTCGGGCGGGTGCGCCACAGCCAGAAGAGGCCCACGAGGGGCAGGACCAGCGGGACGTAGCCGTAGCCCTGGCCGAAGGACGACCAGACGGTCGCCTCGGGGAAGTCGCCCGCGTCGACGATTGTGAGCAGACCGACGGTGAGCACCCCCACGAGCTCGATCGACACCGTCACCCAGGCGACCGTGCGCCACCGGCCGGTGCCCTTGGCCAGGGCGAGCGTCGCGACCACGTAGACGATGCCGGCCGCCAGGGACAGCGAGTACGCCAGCGGGGCCTCGGAGCCGTGCGCGACGAGCTGGTAGGCGCCGCGGACCGTCGCCGCGAGGGCGAGGATCGCGTAGACGGCGACGAGCAGCCGCCCGAAGCCCGAGCTGGTGCTGTGCGGGGAGGCGGTCGAGCCACCCGTCCTGTCTAGGTCCACGTCGTTCCTTCTCTCGTGCGGGTGATGCGGGTGTCGCGGGTGCTGCAGGCGTCCGCCCGGTGTCGTCGGGACACGGTCACCGGCGCCTGTCGGCGCGTCATCGGCCCCAGATCAGCACGAGCCGGTACTCGAGGAAGATCACGGTCACGGCGGCGAGCACCATGACCACCGAGCTCCACCGGCTGCGCTCGGCGAAGGCCCACGCGGCCGCGAACGGCAGGATGAGGAGCACCGTCACCAGGTAGCCCCACAGCTCGCCGACCGGCACACCGGGGTGGTCTCCGGTCGCGAGCAGCACGGCCGCGACGACCGTCTGCACCAGGAGCAGCGCCTCGACGACCGCGGCGCCCCAGAGCTGCTTGAGGATCACCGCACGGTCGCGCACCGCGAACCAGGCGGCCCACAGGCCCTGCAACGAGGCGGCGACCACGACGAGGACGGTGAGGGGCGTGAGCACAGGTCGAGATTACCGCTCGCAGCGCTCAGCGCGTGTGCCGCGCCCGCTGCGCGCCCACCACGCGCTCGCTGCGAGCACGGTCGGTGCCTCCCCCGACGCTCCTCGACGCTTCTCGCCCCGGGCCGACCGGCCGACGGCGCGTGCCGGGTCCTCACGACCGGGCGATACGATCGACCGGTGACCGATCTCACCTTCACCTCCTCAGCCCCCAGCTCTCTCACCTCCCACGCGCTCGTGATCGGCGTGGGACAGACCCCCACCGGCCCGGTCCTCGCGCCCGCCGACGCGCTGCCCAAGGCCGTCGCGGCGACGCTCGACCTCGAGCTCCTCGGCGTCACCGGCGCGGCCGACAGCGTCACCCGCGCGCCCACCGGCAAGGGCGTCTCCGCGAAGGTCGTCGTCCTCACGGGCCTCGGCACGCTCGCCGACGTCACCCCGGAGACGCTCCGCCGTGCGGCCGGAGCCGCCGTGCGCAGCCTCGGCGGCGTATCGTCCGCCGCCCTCGCGCTGCCCGTGGTGACCGAGGCCGACGCGGCCGCCGTCGCCGAGGGCGCGCTGCTCGGCGCCTACGCCTTCCGCACCTACCGCACCGGCGAGGCCGCGACCGCGGGGACGCCCGTCTCCTCCGTCGAGGTCGTCACCGAGCACGCCAAGAAGCCCTCGCTCAAGAAGGCCGGCGAGCGAGCGAAGGTGCTGGCGCAGGCCGTCCACGCCACGCGAGACCTCGTGAACAGCGCGCCGAACGACCTGTTCCCCGCAGCCTTCGCCGACATCGCCAAGGCTGCGGCCAAGGGCAGCGGCGTCAAGGTCACGGTCCTCGACGAGAAGGCCCTCACCGCGGGCGGCTACGGCGGGCTCCTGGGCGTCGGCCTCGGCTCGACGCGCGGACCGCGCCTCGTCAAGGTCTCGTACTCCCCCACCCGACCGGCAGCGAAGATCGCGCTCGTCGGCAAGGGCATCACCTTCGACTCGGGCGGCATCTCCATCAAGCCCGCCAAGGGCATGGAGGCCATGAAGTCCGACATGGCCGGCGCCGCCGCGGTGCTCCACACCGTGCTCGCCGCCGCGCGCCTGGGCCTGCCGGTCGCCGTGACCGGCTGGCTCTGCCTCGCGGAGAACATGCCGTCCGGTACGGCACAGCGCCCCTCCGACGTCATCACCATCCGTGGTGGCAAGACGGTCGAGGTCCTCAACACCGACGCCGAGGGTCGCCTGGTGCTGGCCGACGGCCTCGTGGCCGCCGGCGAGGAGAACCCCGACGTGGTGCTCGACATCGCGACGCTCACCGGCGCCCAGATGGTCGCGCTCGGTGCGCGCGTGAGCGCCGTCATGGGCTCCGAGGACGTCCGTACCCAGGTGGTCGACGCCGCCGGTGCGACCGGCGAGCAGTTCTGGCCGATGCCGCTCCCGCGCGAGCTCCGCAAGAGCATGGACTCCGCGGTGGCCGACATCGCGAACATCGGCGACCGCTTCGGCGGGATGCTCGTCGCCGGCCTGTTCCTCGAGGAGTTCACCGGCGGGCTGCCCTGGGCGCACCTCGACATCGCCGGCCCGTCCTTCAACGAGGGCTCGGCGCACGGCTACACGCCCGTGGGCGGGACCGGGGTCGGCGTGCGCACCATGCTCGGGTTCCTCGAGACCTACGCCGCGAAGAAGTAGCGGAACCGGGTCGCAGGACGACCCGGCTGCCAGACGCCGACGGGCGCGGCCCCACCGAGAGGTGGGGCCGCGCCCGTCGTGCGTGCTGAGGCCGTGCGGGCCGGCGTCCGACGCGCGGCTAGCGGCGCTTGTGCGCGCTGTTCCAGTCCCGCATGCGCTGCGGGTACCCGGTGAAGTTCACGTCGTAGACGGGGATGCCGATCTCAGCCGCGATCTTGCGGGCGGCGACGGCGTCGGGCACGCGGCGGCGGGTCCACTCTCCCGACGAGGCGATGAGCAGGATGGTCGTCGGCTGGTCGACCGTGGGCGGCTCGATGTACGACTCGACGCCGACCCTCGAGCGGGTGAACTGCTCGAGGTGCTCCATCGTCTCGCGGCGCCGGTCGGAGGACTTCAGGGGGGCCGGGTCCTCGGGCGACGCGGGGCGGCGGCCGAAGATCCGTGTCAGTCGCGACATGCAGGCAGGATACATGCGCCGTCCGGCACCAGCCTGGGAGCGGCCTGTGCGCGGTGGCCAGGACGAAAGTCGTGGGATGTCTCCATTCTCACACCACCAACTGGGCCTTTGTGCCCCTCCAGCGGTTGGGGCACGCGCCCCGTGATGACAAGATGGACCGGTAACGAACCCATTGCGCCTAAGGAGTTGCACGTGGCCGAGACCCCCGGCACCGATTTCGACATCGTCGTCCTGGGCGGAGGCAGCGGAGGCTACGCCACCGCGCTGCGCGCCGCTCAGCTCGGCCAGAAGGTCGCCCTGGTCGAGGCTGACAAGCTCGGGGGCACCTGCCTCCACTACGGCTGCGTCCCCACCAAGGCCCTCCTCCACGCCGCAGAGCTCGCGGACAACGCCCGCGACGGTGAGCACTTCGGTGTGCAGACCGAGTTCAAGGGCATCGACATGGAGGGCGTCAACAAGTACAAGGACGGCGTCATCTCCGGCCTGTACAAGGGCCTCCAGGGACTCATCAAGTCCCGCAAGATCACCGTGATCGAGGGCTACGGCAAGCTCGTGGGCAAGGACACCGTCGAGGTCGACGGCACCCGGTACACGGGTCGCCACGTCGTCATCGCGACCGGGTCCTACTCGCGCTCCCTCCCGGGCCTCGAGATCGGCGGTCGCGTGCTGACCTCCGAGCAGGCGCTCAAGCTCGACACCGTCCCCAAGTCCGTCATCGTCCTCGGCGGCGGCGTCATCGGCTCGGAGTTCGCGAGCGTCTGGCGCTCCTTCGGCGTCGAGGTCACCATCATCGAGGGCCTGCCGCACCTGGTCCCCGCTGAGGACGAGGCGCTGAGCAAGGCGTTCGAGCGTGCGTTCCGCAAGCGTGGCATCGCCTTCAACCTCGGCGACCGCTTCAAGACCGTCGAGCAGGACGACTCGGGCGTGCACGTCACCCTCGAGTCCGGCAAGACCTTCGACGCCGAGATCATGCTCGTCGCCGTCGGCCGCGGCCCCCGCACCGCCGACCTCGGTTACGAGGAGCAGGGCATCACGCTCGACCGCGGCTTCGTCATCACCGACGAGAAGCTGCACACCGGGGTCGGCAACATCTGGGCCGTCGGAGACATCGTCCCCGGCCTCCAGCTCGCGCACCGCGGCTTCGCGCAGGGCATCTTCGTCGCCGAGCAGATCCTCGGCCTCAACCCCGCGCCGATCGTCGAGTCGGGCATCCCCCGCGTCACGTACTCGGACCCCGAGATCGCCTCCGTCGGCCTCACCGAGGCGAAGGCCAAGGAGAGCCTGGGCGCCGACAACGTCGAGACCCTCGAGTACAACCTCGCCGGCAACGGCAAGAGCAAGATCCTCGACACCCAGGGCTTCATCAAGCTCGTGCGCCAGAAGGACGGCCCCGTCGTGGGCGTCCACATGATCGGTGCACGCGTCGGTGAGCTCATCGGCGAGGGTCAGCTCATCGTCAACTGGGAGGCGTACCCCGAAGACGTCGCCTCGCTCGTCCACGCACACCCCACTCAGAACGAAGCGCTCGGAGAGGCATTCCTGGCTCTGGCCGGCAAGCCCCTGCACGCCCACAACTGACCAAGCGATCGAAGGAGACCGGAGAGGTCATGTCTGACACCGTGCAGATGCCCGCACTGGGCGAATCAGTCACCGAAGGCACCGTCACCCGTTGGCTCAAGGCCGTCGGCGAGACCGTGGAGCTGGACGAGCCCTTGCTCGAGGTCTCGACCGACAAGGTCGACACCGAGATCCCGTCGCCGTTCGCCGGCGTGCTCGAGAAGATCCTGGTCGAGGAGGACGAGACCGTCGAGGTCGGCGCCGCTCTCGCCGAGATCGGCTCGGGCGAGGGCTCGAGCGACTCGGCACCCGCCGAGGAGCCCGCAGCCGAGGCTCCTGCCGAGGAGGAGGCACCTGCTGCCCCCGCCGCGCAGGACGAGTCTCCCTCCCCCGCCACCCCTGAGGCGAAGGCCGACTCGGCCCCCGCCGAGGGCGGCGACGGCGAGGAGATCAAGCTCCCCGCGCTCGGAGAGTCCGTCACCGAGGGCACCGTGACCCGCTGGCTCAAGGCTGTCGGCGACACCGTCGACGTCGACGAGCCGCTGCTCGAGGTCTCGACCGACAAGGTCGACACCGAGGTCCCGTCGCCCATCGCCGGCACGCTCCAGAAGATCCTGGTCGAGGAGGACGAGACCGTCGAGGTCGGCACCGTCCTCGCGATCATCGGCTCCGGCGCTGCTGCTGAGTCGGCCCCGGCCGAGAAGGCTCCCGAGCCGAAGGCCGAGGAGAAGGTCGAGGCTCCGAAGGCTGAGGCCCCCAAGGCCGAGGCGAAGACCGAGGCGCCGAAGGCCGAGGCCCCCAAGGCCGACGCACCGAAGGCCGAGGCCTCCGCGCCGTCGACCTCCGGCGGCTCCTACCTCACCCCGCTCGTGCGCAAGCTCGCGTCTGAGAAGGGTGTCGACATCTCGACCGTCACCGGCACCGGTGTGGGAGGACGCATCCGCAAGGAGGACGTCCTCGAGGCTGCTGCCAAGGCCGAGGAGGCCGCCAAGGCTGCTGCCGCCCCGAAGGAATCGGCTCCGGCCGAGACCGCACCGTCGGCCAAGCCCTCGAAGGCGTCGGTCCCCGAGGTCTCGCCGCTGCGCGGCACGACCGAGAAGGCCAGCCGCCTGCGCAAGATCATCGCCGAGCGCATGGTCGAGGCCCTGCACTCGCAGGCGCAGCTCACCACGGTCGTCGAGGTCGACGTGACCCGCGTCGCGCGCCTGCGCGCCAAGGCGAAGGACGGCTTCAAGGCACGCGAGGGCGCCAACCTCACGTTCCTGCCCTTCTTCGCCCTCGCGGCGGTCGAGGCCCTCAAGGCCTACCCGAAGATCAACGGTGTGCTCGAGGGCGACCAGATCACCTACCACGCACAGGAGAACGTCGGCATCGCCGTCGACACCCCGCGCGGTCTGCTGGTCCCGGTCATCCGCGACGCCGGTGACCTCAACCTCGGTGGCATCGCCCGCAAGATCGTGGACCTCGCGACGCGTACGCGCGACAACAAGGTCGGTCCGGACGAGCTCAGCGGCGCCACCTTCACGATCACCAACACCGGCTCGGGCGGGGCGCTCATCGACACCCCGATCGTCCCCGGCGGCACGTCGGCGATCCTCGGCACCGGCACGATCGTCAAGCGTCCCGCAGTGATCACCGACGCCGACGGCGCCGAGGTCATCGCGATCCGCTCGATCTGCTACCTCTCGCTCTCCTACGACCACCGTCTGGTCGACGGCGCCGACGCGTCGCGCTACCTCACGGCGATCAAGAAGCGCATCGAAGAGGGTGCCTTCGAGTCCGAGGTCGGTCTCTGACCCTCGCACTCCCCCAGGCGTCGCCCGTCGACGCCTGACCGCACGACGGAAGGACCCCGTGGCCACCGGCCACGGGGTCCTTCCGCGTCCAGCCGACCACCTGCTCATCGCCCCCAGCCTCCGCCACCCCCTCTCATGCCCGTGGCGCGCCAGCGCAGCCCTCCGCGGAGGATTGCGCTGGCGCGCCACGGGCATGAGGGCGGGGGCGCGGGCTGAGGGTGGGAGGGGGCAGCGGGTGCCGGGGGGCGGGGTGGTGCTTACGATGGCTCGATGGACACCTCTCGCAGCACCGTCGTCGTCGCAGGCTCGAGCGGGTTCATCGGGTCGGCCCTGGTCCCCCGGCTACGACGTCGCGGGTACGACGTCAGGACGCTCGTCCGTCGCCCGGTCCGCGCACCCGGCGAGATCACCTGGGACCCGTCCACCGGACAGCTGCCCAGCGATGCCCTCGACGGTGCTGCCGCCATCGTGAACCTCGCGGGCGTCGGGGTGGGCGACCACCGCTGGACCGAGTCGTACCGCCAGCAGATCCTGCGCTCGAGGGTCGACTCGACGACGCTGCTCGCCGAGCACCTCGTCGCGGCCGTCGCCGACGGTCGCGCACCGCGCGACGCCGTCCTCGTCCAGGGCTCCGCCATCGGCGCCTACGGCGACCAGGGCGACACCGTCCTCACCGAGTCCAGCCCGTACGGCCAGGGCTTCCTCGCCGACGTGGTCCGCGCGTGGGAGGCCGCTGCCGAGCCCGCACGGGCGGCAGGTCTGCGCGTCGCACACCTGCGCACCGGGATCGTCCTGGCCCCGAGCGGCGGCGCGCTCGGTCGCCTGCTGCCCCTCGTCAAGGCCGGGGTCGCCGGCCGGATGGGCAGCGGCGACCAGTTCTGGAGCTGGATCACTCTCGAGGACGAGATCCGGGCGGTCCTGCACGTGCTCGAGTCCGACCTCGAGGGACCGGTGAACCTCACGGCCCCTGCGCCCTCGCGCAACGGCGACCTCACCCGGGCGCTCGGCGACGCCTTCGGCCGCCCGACCAAGGTGGCGGTCCCGGGCTTTGCGCTGAAGATCGCCCTCGGGGAGTTCTCGAGCGAGCTGCTCGGGTCCCAGCGCGTGCACCCGCAGGTCCTCGAGGAGGCGGGGTTCGAGTTCACGCACCCCACCATCCACGCGGCCGCGGCCTGGGTTGCCGACGGGCGCTCGGCGCAGTCCAGCCCGACCGTCTGAGCCACGCGGCACGACCGTCTGAGCCGGACCGCTCGGCGGGCCCGGCAGGCTGCCCTGGACGAAGGTCAGCCAGCCGAGCGACTCAGGCCAGGATGACCCGGTTGCCCGTCCTCGCGCTCTCGCGGGCCGCGTCGAGGACGCGTGCCGTCACGACGGTCTCGGCGGGGTCCACGGGCACGGGACCTCCGTCGAGGACCCAGGCGGCGACCACCGGGTAGAAGTCCTCGTGGCCGCCCGGTGCGCGCCGGACCGGGGTCCGCTCGTGACCATGAGCGAGCCACCCCTCAGAGCCTCCTGGAGCGTCGGCGTCCATCTGCTCGAAGGGGGACGCGTCGTTCTCGAAGGTCGTGACGACGTACGCGCCCGCCGACCCCAGGACGCGGGTGCGCGGCCCGGGTGCACCGACGACAGAACCACCCCACAGGTGGCTGACGACCTGCTGGCCGTCCGCGCCGGCGACGTGGCGCAGCGAGAGGAACACGTCGTCCTCGGTCGGCGTCGTGTGGCGGGCGAGCTCGGCGTAGACCGACTCGACCGGACCGAAGAGCTGGACCGCCGAGTCGACGAGGTGCGTCCCGAGGTCGAGGAGCAGACCGCCACCCTGGGGGTCCTGCTCCTTCCAGCGCTGCTGCGGTACCGGGCGCCACCGCTCCCAGCGCCGCTCGAAGCGGTAGACCGTGCCGATCGTCCCCTCGTCGAGGACGGACCGGAGCGTGAGCTGCTCGGGGTCCCAGCGCCGGTTCTGGAACACGGTGAGCGGTGTCCCGGTCTCGCGGGCGGTGCGGGCGACCCGCTCGGCCCCGGCGCCGTCGAGGGCGATCGGCTTGTCGAGCAGCAGGGGCACGCCGGCCTCGAGGACCTGCACCGCCTGCTCCTCGTGGAGCGGCGTGGGGCTGGCGAGCACGACGAGGTCGTACCGCGAGGTGTCGGCCAGCAGGGAGTCGAGGTCGTCGACGACCTCGACCCCCGGCCAGTCCTCGCGCGCCGTCGCGGCACGCTCCGGGGAGCGGCTCACCACGACGGTGACGACGTGACCTGCCTGCTCCACGAGCCGGGCGTGGATGCCACGCCCTGCTCCCCCGTACCCGACCAGCCCGACGCGCAGTGTGCTCATGCGTCCACGGTAGCTCCGTCGGACGGACCCTGGGCACCCTGATCGGCCACGTGCTTGCCGTGGCGCTCGCGCTCGATCTTCCCGAGCTTCGAGGGCCACCACACGGCACCGCCGATGTCGTGCACGAGGGCCGGGACGAGCAGCGAGCGGACCACGATCGTGTCGAGCAGCACCCCGAAGGCCACCACGAAGGCGATCTGCGCGAGGAAGATCAGCGGGATGATGCCGAGCGCCGCGAAGGTCGCGGCGAGCACCACACCGGCCGAGGTGATGACCGACCCGGTGACTGTGAGCCCGCGGACCACCCCGTCACGGGTGCCGTGGTGGAGCGTCTCCTCCCGGACCCGGGTCATGAGGAAGATCGTGTAGTCCACACCGAGCGCCACGAGGAAGCAGAAGGCGTAGAGCGGCACGGTCGGGTCGGCCCCGGGGAATCCGAAGACGTGCTGGAACACCAGCGCCGACACACCGAGCGCTGCGCCGAAGGACAGCACGTTCGCCGCCATGAGCAGCACCGCGGCGAGGATCGACCGCAGCAGCAGCATGAGGATCACGAGGATGACCAGCAGCACCACGGGCACGATCACCTGGAGGTCGCGGGTCCCGGCGTCCTGGGTGTCGAGGCGCTCGGCCGCGGCACCGCCGACGAGCGCGTCGGGGCTGACCTCGTGCACCGCGGTCCGGAGGTCGGCCACCGTGGCGACAGCCCCCTGGGTGTCGGCCGCGTCCGTCGTGACGACGTCGAGCCGGACCATGCCGTCGACGACGAGCGGCGGCTCGTCGGTCGCCGCGCCGGGCTGGCCCTGGCCGCTCGAGGCGGTCACGGGCGCGGCGCTCGCGACACCGTCGACACCCTCGGTGGCTGCCAGGACGGCGTCGAGGTCGGCCTCGGGTGCGATGACGATCGCCGGCTGGACGTTCCCGCCGTCGAAGTGCTGGGCGAGGACCTCCTCGCCGTCGACCGAGTCCACCTGGGTGAGGAACACGTCGGACTCGCTCGTCCCGCTCGCGTCGAGCGTCGGCACGAAGGCGGCGCAGGCGGCGAGCACCACAGCGGTGATGACCCAGACGCGGCGGTCGTGGCGGGCCACGAAGCGGGCGACGCGCGCCCAGAAGCCCGAGGTGGTGTCGATCGCGCCGACGGCGCCCGGCTCGGCCTGCGCCTCGTCGACGAAGGACGGCCGGCGCGGCCAGAACACCGCACGCGACCGCTTGCCGCCGACGAGCAGCAGGGCGGGGAGGAAGGTCATGGCACCGAGGAAGGCGGCCACGATGCCGATGGCGGCGACGGGGCCGAGCGAGCGGTTGGAGGCGAGGTCAGACAGCAGCAGGCACAGGAGGCCGGCGATGACGGTCCCGGCGCTCGCGAGGATGGGCTCGACCGAGGCGCGCAGGGACTTGCGCAGCGCGTCGGCCGGGTGCCGGGTGTGCCGCAGCTCTTCGCGGTACCGGGCGACGATGAACAGCGAGTAGTCGACCGACGCACCCACCACCAGGATCGAGAGGATGCCCTGGGACTGCCCGTTGAGCACGAGCGTGCCGTTGTCGGCGAGCTGGTAGACGACAAGACCGGCGAGGCAGAGGGCGAAGACCGCGGTGAAGATGACGACGAAGGGCAGGATGGGCGACCTGTAGACGAAGGCCAGGATGATGAGCACCGCGACGAGCGCGACGAGCAGCAGGACGGTGTCGATGCCGCCGAAGGCGACGACGAGGTCGGCCACGAAGCCCGCGGGGCCGGTGACCCAGAGGTTGAGGTCCGCGCCGGCGAGGTCGGCGGCGATCGCGTCGCGGAGCGCGCCGACGACCGTCGGGGTCAGGCTCTCGCCGTCGGCGAGGAGCGACTCTGCGGCGTCGGCGTCGAGCGCGAGGGTGATGAGTGCCGCCTCGCCGTCCTCGGACGGGACGACGACCGCGGGAGCGGTGAGGACGTCTCCGACGGTGCGGGGGTCGTCACCGCTCGCGCCGGGGATCTCGATGGTCGCGATCGAGTCGGCGAAGGTCTGGACCGCGGCGAGCTGGTCCTGGGTCAGCGCTCCGCCCTGGGCCGAGGTCGCGACGACGAGGGCGGGGAGGGACTGGGACTCGACGAAGTCGGCGGCGAGGGCCGAGACCCGGGTGGACTCGGCGCTCGAGGGCAGCGACGCCGCGGCGTCGTTGGTCTGGACGGAGCTCAGCTTGCCCTGGGCCTGTCCACCCAGCGCACCGATTCCGAGCCAGATGGCGATGACTGCGACAATGATCAGGCCTCGGACGACACCTGAGCGGCGCGGGGCGGCTCCTGCGTGGTCGCGACGGTCCGCACGAGGGGATTTACTCAGCATGCTGAGTATCATTGACGACAGACCGACAGCATGCAACCTGACAGGAGTGTGACGATGCCCGACGACCCGTCCTCCTGGGCCACCGGCCGTCTCATCTCCCACGTCGCCCGCGGGCTCGAGCGCCGGTGGAACAACCACCTCGACGGCTGGGGCCTCAACCACGCGAGCCTGCCGGTGCTCCTGCACCTGCTCCGCGGCGGCCACTCGCAGCGCGAGATCGCCACGCTGTCCAACGTCACCGAGCAGACCATGAGCCGCACCGTCGCCCGCCTGGAGCGCCTGGGCTACGTGGCACGCACCCCCGACCCGACGGACGCCCGCCGACAGGTGGTGCACCTCACCGACGCCGGCCGCACGGTCGCCGCCGAGGCCGCCCGCCCCGAGCAGGGCGAGGCCATCGCGAGCGCGGGGCTGTCGCCCGAGCAGCTCGCGTCGCTCCGGGAGATCCTCGTCGACATGGTCCGCGCCCAGGCTCCCGACACCCAATCCCCTGAGACCCAGGCTCCTGACGCCGAGGCCGACGCGCGCTAGCCTGAGGCGATGGACTTCCGGCAGGTCGACCTCGGGGCCAGGCTCGCCGACTTCGAGGAGACGTGGGCGCTGCAGCGCGCCGTCCACGCCGAGGTCGTCGCAGGGACACTGCCCAGCACCGTGCTCATCGTCGAGCACGCTCCGGTCTACACGGCCGGCCGGCGGACCCGGCAGGCCGAGCGCCCCACGGACGGCCACCAGGTGGTCGACGTCGACCGCGGCGGCAAGATCACCTGGCACGGCCCCGGCCAGCTCGTCGCCTACCCGATCGTGACGCTCGCCGACCCGGTGGACGTGGTCGCCTACGTCCGGCTGCTCGAGGACGCCGTCGTCGCCGTCTGCCACGACCTCGGGCTCGAGACCGTCCGCGTCGAGGGACGCTCGGGGGTCTGGTGCGCCCCGACCGCAGACCTCCCGGCCCGCAAGGTCTGCGCGATCGGGGTCCGGGTGGCCCGGGGCGTGACCATGCACGGCCTCGCGCTCAACTGCGACGCCGACCTGGCGCACTACGCGCCGATCGTGCCGTGCGGCATCGCCGACGCGGGTGTCACCACGCTCAGCCTCGAGCTGGGGCGGAGCGTGACCGTCACCGAGGTCGCGCCGCTGCTCGAGGTGCACCTGCGCGAGCGGCTTCCCGGGGCTACGGACCGCTGACCCGACGAGCACCGACGCGACGCTCGCCGGACGAGGAGGGGTCCGGCTGACCCGGCGGCGAGCGGTCGCTCGATGCCGCCTGGAGAGATTGTTGTACGCTGACCAGAAACTATCTCTGGGAGACCGCCTGTGACCATCGCACCCGAGGGACGCCGCATGCTGCGGGTCGAGGCCCGCAACGCCGCGACGCCGATCGAGAAGAAGCCCGGCTGGATCAAGACCCGCGCCACCATGGGCCCCGAGTACACCGAGCTCAAGGGACTCGTGAAGGCAGGCGGTCTCCACACCGTCTGCGAGGAGGCCGGCTGCCCCAACATCTTCGAGTGCTGGGAAGACCGCGAGGCGACCTTCCTCATCGGAGGCTCCCAGTGCACGCGACGCTGCGACTTCTGCCAGATCGACACCGGGAAGCCCGCCGACCTCGACACCGACGAGCCGCGCCGCGTCGCCGAGTCCGTCCAGACCATGGGCCTGCGGTACTCGACGGTGACCGGCGTGGCCCGCGACGACCTGGCCGACGGTGGGGCATGGCTCTACGCCGAGACCGTCCGGCAGATCCACGCCCTCAACCCCGGCACCGGCGTCGAGCTGCTCATCCCCGACTTCAACGCGGTGCCCGAGCTGCTCGACGCCGTGAACGAGTCCTTGCCAGAGGTCCTGGCCCACAACGTCGAGACCGTGCCGCGCATCTTCAAGCAGATCCGCCCCGGCTTCCGCTACGAGCGGTCGCTGTCCGTCATCACCCGAGCCCGCGAGGCAGGGCTGGTCACCAAGTCGAACCTCATCCTCGGCATGGGCGAGACCACGACCGAGGCCGAAGAAGCACTGCAGGACCTCCACGACGCCGGGTGCGACCTCGTGACGATCACCCAGTACCTGCGACCCTCGGTCCGGCACCACCCCGTCGACCGGTGGGTGCGGCCTGAGGAGTTCGTCGAGCTCTCCGACGCCGCCGACCGCATGGGGTTCTCGGGGGTCATGGCCGGCCCCTTGGTCCGGTCGTCCTACCGGGCCGGTCGGCTGTGGGGCCAGGCGATGCGCAGGCGCGGCCACGAGGTGCCCGAGGCGCTCGCGTACCTCACGGAACCGACCACGTCCCGCCAGGAGGCGTCGACCCTGCTCGCCCGCTGACGGGACGCTCCTCGGAGCACCGTCCGGCCCCGCTAGACTGAGGATCATGGCCCGCAAGAACAAGGACGAGATCGCCCCCGGCGTCGCAGCAGACGCCCAGGGTGCCCCCAAGAAGCAGAAGAAGCCCAAGAAGGTCCGCTGGTATCACCAGGTCTTCCAGGCCTACAAGATGACCTACGCGCGGGACCGCAAGGTCCCGTGGATCATGCTCGGCGTGTTCGTCGGCATCGTCGCCCTGTTCGTCGGCATCGGCCTCTGGTGGGGCCAGCCCGTCTACATGTCGATCATCGGCGTGCCCTTCGGTCTGCTCGGCGCGATGTTCGTGCTCGCCCGCCGCGCCGAGCGCGCCCAGTACGCGGAGATCGAGGGGCAGCCCGGCGCCGCCCGCGCCGCGCTCGGGACGATCCGCCGCGGATGGAGCTTCGACGAAGAGCCCGCCGCCGTGGACCCCAAGACGCAGGACCTGCTGTTCCGCGGCCTCGGCCGCGCCGGCATCGTGCTCGTCACCGAGGGCCCCTCCGGCCGCGTGAAGAAGCTCGTCGACGCCGAGCAGCGCAAGCTCAGCCGCATCCTCTCGGGCGTGCCGGTCACGGTCGTCCAGTGCGGCAACGGCGAGGGACAGGTCCCGCTGCCCAAGCTCGCGCGCCACGTGCAGAAGCTCAAGCCGAAGCTCAACAAGGCCGAGGTCGGCGAGGTCGGCAAGCGTCTCACCGCGCTCGGCAAGATCCGCATGCCGATCCCCAAGGGTGTCGACCCCAACCGCGCCCGCCCCGACCGCAAGGGCATGCGCTGACTGCACCCGCAGAGGCCACACCCAGAGCGACGCCCGCCCCGACAGGAGCGGGCGTCGCTCTGTCGTGAGGACGGTCCACCGCCGACGGTCCGCGAGGTCGCACCCCTCACCGCCAGGTCGCACAGACGCGCCAGACGGGCCCCAAGATCACGCCTGCTTGGCGTGTCCGTGCGACCTCGCGACTCTGCGTGCGAGCTCGTGGGGTCAGCGGCGGACGATGACCGTGCGGGCGGCCTTGTCGTGGAGGCCGCGGCCGTCGGCGTCCCACACGGCGGCGGGGATCACCAGGCACAGCAGGAGGCTGCGGATCGTGCCGCGCAGGAAGCCGATGGTCGGGATGCCGGAGACCTCGGGGCGGACGACGATGCCGAGGGCGCGGTGCCCGATCGTGTAGCCGAGGGTCGAGACCAGCGAGATGTTCTCGACGGCGAAGACGGCCAGCGTGGCCATCGGGTGGTAGTCGAACAGCGCCAGGCTCACCAGGCTCGCGACCAGCCAGTCGATCAGGAGCGCCAGGACGCGCCGACCGGTCGGGGCGAGGGAGCCAGGGCCGGAGCGCGGCAGACCGAGCCGGTCGCCGCGGCCTCCCGAGCCGTCGCCCTGCGGGGTGCCCTCGAGCCATGAGCCGATGTCGTCACGTGATGCCACCCCCTCAGGATACGTGGCCGGGGCGCGCCGCTCACCGAGTACCCAGCGCACCCTCCGTGCACCCCCGGGGCACCCTCAGCGCTCCGCAGCCCATCCACGCCTCGGTCAGACGCCTCCCGACCAGCGAGACACAACATGCCCCGGTCCCGCTGGGCGGACACACGGACGTCACGCAGGCTCTCGGTTCGTAACATGATGGAAACATTGGGAACATGGTGGGGAAACCCATCAGCCCTACGTTTGAACTGCCCGGCACGCCAGGGCGACATCGATCAAGGAGAAGCGGATGTTCAAGAACGCCGAGGAGGCAATCGCCTTCACCCAGGACGAGGGCGTCGAGTTCGTCGACGTACGGTTCTGCGACCTGCCAGGTGTGATGCAGCACTTCAACATCCCGATCTCGCAGTTCGCCGAGTCCGCCTTCACCGACGGCATGATGTTCGACGGGTCCTCGATCCGCGGCTTCCAGGCGATCCACGAGTCGGACATGAAGCTCATCCCCGATGTCACCACCGCGTACATCGACCCCTTCCGCAAGCGCAAGACGCTCATCGTCAACTTCTCGATCGTCGACCCCTTCACCGACGAGGCGTACTCCCGCGACCCGCGCAACGTCGCGTTCAAGGCCGAGGCGTACCTCAAGAGCACCGGCATCGCGGACACCGCGTTCTTCGCACCCGAGGCCGAGTTCTACATCTTCGACGACGTCCGCTTCAAGACCGCCGCGAACGAGTCCTACTTCCACATCGACTCCAAGGAAGCAGCCTGGAACACTGGCCGCGAGGAGGAGGGTGGCAACCTCGGCTACAAGACCCGCTACAAGGGTGGCTACTTCCCCGTCTCCCCCAACGACCAGATGGCCGACCTGCGCGACGAGATGTGCGCGGTCCTCGGTGAGGTCGGCCTCGACGTCGAGCGCGCGCACCACGAGGTGGGCACCGCCGGCCAGCAGGAGATCAACTACCGCTTCTCGACGCTGACCGCAGCGGCCGACGACCTGATGAAGTTCAAGTACGTCATCAAGAACGTCGCCTGGGACGCCGGCAAGTCCGCGACCTTCATGCCGAAGCCCATCTTCGGCGACAACGGCTCGGGCATGCACTCCCACCAGTCCCTCTGGAAGGACGGCGTGCCGCTGTTCTTCGACGAGAAGGGCTACGGCGGCCTGTCCGACATGGCTCGCTGGTACATCGGTGGCCTACTCAAGCACGCCCCCGCGCTGCTCGCCTTCACCAACCCGTCGGTGAACTCCTACCACCGCCTGGTCCCGGGCTACGAGGCGCCGGTCAACCTGGTCTACTCGGCCCGCAACCGCTCTGCCTGCATCCGCATCCCGGTGACCGGCAACTCGCCGAAGGCCAAGCGCATCGAGTTCCGCGTGCCCGACCCGTCGGCCAACCCGTACCTGGCCTTCGCCGCCCAGCTGCTCGCCGGCATCGACGGCATCAAGAACCGCATCGAGCCCCCGGAGCCGGTCGACAAGGACCTCTACGAGCTCCCGCCCGAGGAGCACGCGGCGATCCAGCAGGTGCCCGCGTCGCTCGGCGAGGCCCTCGACGCCCTCGAGGCCGACCACGACTTCCTGACCGTCGGGGACGTCTTCACCCCCGACCTCATCTCGACGTGGATCGACTACAAGCGCACCAACGAGATCGACCCGATCCGCCTGCGCCCGCACCCGCACGAGTTCGAGCTCTACTACGACCTCTGACGGTCGCCGGGCCTGCACGAGCAGGTCTGTGAGCTGAACGCACGCAGCACCCCGTCCGCCCTCGTGGCGGGCGGGGTGCTGTCGTCTGCGGCCCTACCTGCGGCGCACGGTCTTGCCCAAGAGGCCTACGGGGCGCCGCTATCCGGTCCCGCTCTCCGAAAAGCGCCTAAGCCAGGACGAACCTAGACACATCTCAGCACCTCCCGATGAGACCGCCCGCCTTGCCGAAGGCAGCGCCACGATCATGAAGGTCTGGCGATGTCGGTGGCGCCTCGTACAGTCTGCTCTGAGCACCGCACGACTCAACGCAAGGGGCGCTAGTGACTGACTACAGCAAAGAGCATTTTGGCGCGACAGTCCGCGAGAACTTCACGATCCGCCAGGATCGCTCCGCCGCCTTCGAGCACGCGCAGTTGTCTGCGCGCACCCACCTCGAGACGCGATCGCTCGGGCACCCCGATTTCGAGGATCTCGAGGTCGGCTCGAAGCGCTCGGCAGACATGATCGCAGTCTTCCTCGACCTTTCCAATTTTACTGGTCGAACATTCTGGGATGACCCAGACGTGACTGCAGACCTCGCCGACGCCGTGCTATCCGGCTTCATCGAAACTGTGAGCAAATTTGGCGGATACCCTCTAGGCCTCCGGGGGGACGGACTCTTCGCCGGCTTCACTCCCGGCCCGAAAGACTTCACAGCAGTCATGGCACTGGGGGCCTGCGCCTTCGCACTAGACGCGATCGAAAGAGAAGTCAATCCGTGGCTGGAGTCACAGGGTTTAGCACGCTTGCAAGCTCGCGCGGGACTGGACTTCGGCCCGATTACTTTCATCCGGACCGGCAGCGCCCACAACAACGAGATAAATCCAATCGGCTTTGCGGCCAACTTTGCCGCAAAATGCGAAAAGATCGCGAACTCTTGGGAAGTCGTTGCCGGCCAGGGGCTCGTAGGCCTACTACCCGATGAGCGCCATTTTCTGGAGCACGAACGATCACCCAAACGCTACACTCGTGACCACGAGACCCGATCCTACAAGTTCTTCCAGTGCCGCTGGCGGGGTATCGTGCCACATCTCCCCGGGGTCATTCGAGCACTAGACGGTAGTCCCACATCAGAAGTCAAGACGTGTTAGGAGATCGAAATGTCAATGCCTGCCCTGCTCAGCCACTTCGGCATCAACACTGCTCGATACGTGACTGCTGACGGCGAGATTGTCTTTGATGGCAGCACCTCAGGGAGCGTCACACAAATCGCCGATCATAGCTTCCACGGCGGCGAGGACGAGTCGGATGACGGATTCGAAGGCTCTAGCGCCTGGTGGGACGACGAAGTCGAACTGAATCGCAACATCGAAGCAATGGAGAAAGCCTTCCCGCGGTTTGTCTACGTCCCGGCTGACGACGGCCACGGGCCGTGCTGGCTGGGCGAGATCAATACGGGCCGAGGGCGTTTCCGAATCGGGATCTTCACACGGCGCGACCAGGGCCTTCCCAGGGTGATCCCCGCAACTCGCCAGCTGGGCATTCCAGCTGGACGTGGATGGTCGCAGCCCCCACACCTATACCTTAGCGGAAACCTGTGCGTTGCCGACAAAGCCGATTGGGACCCAGCTGAACACACGGCCGCAACCGTAACAGCCTGGGCGGCCCACTGGCTCGCGGCCTACACGGAATGGCGCGTTACCCGAAAGTGGCCCGTGGAGGGGGTGCGGTCAATTGTTGCGTAGAAAAAGCGGGGGATCCAAGCCGAAGGAACCTTTGCAGAATGCGGCTGACTCTGAATCAAATAACGGAAGCCTGCAAGCGATGGACCAGATGGCAAACTGGGTGCGTTTTGCCGATGCAAAGGCCACGGTTCTTACCGCCGCATTTGGCGTCCTGCTCACGATGTTGATGTCAAACGCTGAAAAGGTCGTTCAGGCGGTCAAAATCGGTTGCCTCCCAACCTATGTCGTCGGCACCCTATCGGCAGCCACGTTAGTCTCCGCCGGATACACACTATTCTGGCTAGTCCGCGCAATCAGGCCTCGGAATGTGGTCTCTCACGAAGCGGTAAACAGGTTCGCGTGGCCGTCTCTGGTCGGCGTGACCCCCGAAGCATTGGGCAACCATTCACGCGACGTCAGTGCACACATCGATGCTTGGCAACAAGTGATCAGCCTGTCATCACTCGCAAGCCGAAAGTTCGACGCTTGCGGTCGAGCCATTAACGGTTTCGCCTCGCTCGCCGTCTTCAGTATCGCCACCGTTGCAAGTTCGGTGATCTGGATAGCTTAACCTCTCAGATCGACCGTTAACGTCGCGCACTTCTTAGTGTATTGAACTGAGCATAAGATCACGAGGGCCCTCAGCGCCGACGAACAGCTTCCCCGATGCCCACTAGCGACGCGAACTGGCTCCACCCATTTGGCTCGCGAGGGAGTCAAGCACGGGACCCTGTGGCCTGCGGGACTGCACTCCTCGTCTTGGCCTGAGAGGATGGCGGCTAGTCGTCGAAAGGTCTTCACCATGCAGCAGGTCAGAGCCGTCATCGCCCGAGCCAAGGGCGCGCCGGTCGAGCTCGTCACCATCAACGTCCCCGACCCCGGGCCCGGTGAGGCCGTCGTGGCCGTCCAGGCCTGCGGGGTGTGCCACACCGACCTGCACTACCAGCAGGGTGGCATCAACGACGAGTTCCCGTTCCTGCTCGGCCACGAGGCCGCGGGCATCGTCGAGGCCGTCGGAGAGGGCGTCACCGAGGTGGCCCCCGGCGACTTCGTCGTCCTCAACTGGCGCGCCGTGTGCGGCGAGTGCCGTGCGTGCAAGCGCGGCGAGCAGCAGTACTGCTTCAACACCGCCAACGCCACGCAGAAGATGACCCTCGAGGACGGCACCGAGCTCACGCCGGCCCTCGGCATCGGCGCCTTCGCCGACAAGACGCTCGTCGCGGCCGGGCAGTGCACCAAGGTCGACCCGTCGGCCCGTCCCGCCGCCGTGGGCCTCCTCGGCTGTGGCGTCATGGCCGGCATCGGTGCGGCCATCAACACCGGCGGCGCCACCCGCGGCAAGTCCGTCGCCGTCATCGGCTGCGGTGGCGTCGGCGTGGCCGCCGTCGCCGGTGCCGCGCTCGCCGGCTCGAGCCCGATCATCGCCGTGGACATCGACCCCAAGAAGCTCGAGACCGCGAAGAAGCTCGGCGCGACGCACACCGTCGACTCGTCCAAGGTCGACCCGGTCGAGGCCATCCGCGAGATCTCCGCGAAGACCTACCCCGGCGCCGAGGGCGCCGACATCGTCATCGAGGCCGTCGGTCGCCCCGAGACGTGGAAGCAGGCGTTCTACGCCCGCGACCTCGCCGGGACGGTCGTCCTCGTCGGGGTGCCCACCGCAGGCATGATGGTCCCCGAGCTCCCCCTCACCGACGTCTTCGGCCGCGGCGGCTCGCTCAAGTCCAGCTGGTACGGCGACTGCCTGCCCAGCCGCGACTTCCCGATGCTCGTCGACCTGTACCAGCAGGGTCGCCTCGACCTCGACGCCTTCGTCACCGAGGAGATCAGCATCGACGGCGTCGAGGCCGCCTTCGAGCGGATGCACGGCGGCGACGTCCTGCGATCGGTCGTGGTGCTCTGATGGCCGCGCGCATCGACCACGTGGTCACGTCGGGGACCTTCAGCCTCGACGGCGAGACCTTCGACGTCGACAACAACGTGTGGGTCGTCGGTGACGACAGCGAGTGCGTCGTGATCGACGCCCCGCACTCCGTCGACGCGATCCTCGCCGCCGTCGGGGACCGCCGTCTGACCGCGATCGTGTGCACGCACGCGCACGACGACCACGTCCGCGTGGCCCCCGAGCTGCGCGAGCGCACCGGGGCGCCGATCTACCTGCACCCCGACGACCAGCCGGTCTGGGACCTCACGCACGGCGAGTCCGTCCGCTGGGACCACGACCTGTCCGACGGGCAGACGATCGATGTCGCCGGCACCACGCTGACGGTGCTGCACACCCCCGGTCACGCCCCCGGCGCCGTGTGCCTGTCCGCGCCCGACCTCGGGTGCGTCTTCACCGGCGACACCCTGTTCGACGGCGGCCCCGGCGCGACCGGACGGTCCTTCAGCGACCTCCCGACGCTCGAGGCCTCCATCCGCGCACGCCTCTTCGCCCTCCCGGACGAGACGGTCGTGCACACCGGCCACGGCGGCGACACGACGATCCGCGCCGAGAAGGCCAACCTCGACGGCTGACCCTGCTCCGTCGAGGGGCGCCGAGGCCATCAGGCCTCGGCGCCCCTCGCTGCGCTCCACCGCACCGACTCCACGGTCG
This sequence comes from Sanguibacter keddieii DSM 10542, assembly GCF_000024925.1. Classification (NCBI taxonomy): domain Bacteria; kingdom Bacillati; phylum Actinomycetota; class Actinomycetes; order Micrococcales; family Sanguibacteraceae; genus Sanguibacter; species Sanguibacter keddieii. The sequence goes on along the minus strand of NC_013521.1, from coordinate 1,715,987 downwards.
GGTGCCGACCCCCGACGAGCGTCCAGCAGACCGTCGCGTCGGCGGGATCCTGGACCGACCGGTCGACGGTCCGCAGCAGGGACCCGTCGAAGGCGAGCGCGTCGTCACCGACCGTGAGGTGCCACAGCTCTGCCTGGACGCTGCTCGACGGGTCGTGCGGGACGGCGTGGCGGGTGTCGACGTGCAGCACGCTGATACCGTGCCGCTGCGCCTGCTCGGCGAGGTCCCCCCGACCGCAGCTGCGCAGGATGGCCAGGACGAGGTCGATATGGGTCACCCGTCCATGGTGTCTGCTCTGAGCGTTTCGCACCAGTCCCGTCCGACGCGACCTTCGCGCCCTGTGCGGTGAGCCGGGCTACCTCCGTCGCGCGTCGATCAGGAACCGCGTCGAGTGCGCGACGAAGGCGCCCTCCCGCTCGATGTGGCCGTGCATCGCCCGGAGCTGCTCGTCGTAGGCCTCGGTCGTGAAGCCGGGGACCATCCAGATCACCTTGCGCAGGTAGTAGACGACCGCCCCGACGTCGAAGAACTCCGTGCGCAGCGTCTCGCTGCGCAGGTCGACCACCTCGAGACCGGCCGCCTCGGCTGCCGCCCGTGCGTCGTCGGGGTGTCGCGCCCGGTAGGTCTCGGCGGGCAGCGGCCCGAGGAAGTGCTCGACGAGCCCGAACATGCTCGCGGCACCCACCTGCTGCGAGAGGTACGTGCCGCCCGGCTCGAGGACGCGCGCGATCTCGTCCCACCAGACGGTGACGGGGTGGCGGCTGACCACGAGGTCGAAGGCCGCGTCGGCGAAGGGCAGCGGCGGCTCGTCCGGGTCGGCGACCACGACCACGCCGCGCGGACGCAGCAGACGGGTCGCGACCGTCACGTTGGGCGGCCAGGACTCGGTCGCCGCCGTCACGGGCGGGAGGACCGGGGCGCCTGCGAGGACCTCTCCCCCGCCGGTCTGCACGTCCAGCGCCGCCGACGCGACCGCCAGCCGCTCCGACATGACCCGTTGGTACCCCCAGGACGGCCGCTCCTCCGTGGCACGGCCGTCGAGCCAGCTGAAGTCCCAGCCGTCGACGGAGACTGCGGACGCCTCGGCGACGAGGTCTTCGTAGGTGCGTGACATGCCTCGATGCTGCCCGGCCTCACCGTCCGGGCGCAACGGGAATCTGACCGGCGCGGGGCCCTGACCTGGCAGTGCCGGCGGCGCAGTCGAACGTGCTGGACGGTCCTGTCGGCAGGGTGCCCCGCGACGTGTTCCAATGTTCCTGCCCTGCAGGGCACCGAGAGATCCGGCCGCGCCCAGCGCTGGCTGCCACCCGAAAGCTGTCGCCCCATGAACCAGTCCCCGGCTGCGTCGCCCGCACCGTCCTACTACTCCCGGCGACCGCCGCGCTGGCTCGGGCGCGCGCTGCTGTCGGCGGTCGTGACGGTCTTCGCCGCGATCTTCGTGTGGCGGGCCCTCGGGTCGCTCACCGGCCTCATCGTCAACCTCATCATCGCGCTGTTCCTCGCCCTCGCGATGGAGCCGATGATCCTCTGGCTGGTCAAGCACGGCTGGAAGCGCGGCGCAGCGACGGCGACAGTCCTCTTCGGGCTGCTGGCCGCGGCCGGTGCCGTGATCGCGCTGTTCGGCCGGATGTTCCTCGAGCAGGCCGGTGACCTCATCACCTCGCTCCCCCGCACCTACGACTCGGTGACGCTGTGGGCCGAGAACCAGTTCGACGTGATGATCCCGGAGATGGAGGAGCTCCAGGCCCAGCTGCTCCAGGACTACGGCAACGAGGTCGCCTCGCGCGCCCTGGCCATCGGCAGCTCCGTGATCGGCGGCCTCTTCGCCTTCGCGACCATCATGCTCGTCGCGTACTACCTGGCGGCCGCGGGCCCGCGGTTCCGCGCGTCGATCTGCGGGTGGCTGCGCCCCAAGAACCAGACCGAGGTGCTGCGTCTGTGGGAGATCACGCAGATCAAGATCTCCGACTACATCAACTCGCGCGTGGTGCTCGCGGCGATCGCGAGCTTCTTCACCGGGGTGTTCCTCACGATCATCGACATCCCCTACGCGCTGCCGCTCGCCCTGTTCACCGGGGTGGTGTCGCAGTTCGTGCCGACCATCGGCACGTACATCGGCGGTGCGTTGCCGATCGTGTTCGCCCTGACGTCGGGCAGCTGGCAGAAGGCCGTGATGGTCCTCGGCTTCATCATCCTGTACCAGCAGGTCGAGAACATGTGGCTGTCGCCCAAGATCTCCGCCCGGGCCCTGCAGATGAACCCGGCCGTGTCCTTCGTGGTGGTGCTCGCCTTCGGCGCCGTCTTCGGGGCGCTCGGCGCGTTCCTCAGCCTGCCGGTGGCCGCGACCATCCAGGCCGTCGCGACCACGTACCTGCGCCGCCACGAGCTCGTGGACTCCCACATGCTCCACGACCCGGCCCGTCCGGGCGACGACGACACCGACGACGAGGCCGGCGACGTCCAGCCCGACGAGAGCACGGCAGCCGCGGCACGCGCGACCTCCCACGACAGCGCGGCCGACCGGCTCCGTGACCGGGACGAGCGGTCCGGCGGTCAGTCCTCGAACTCGTAGAAGAGCCGCTCGACGACGCCGCGGGCGCGCCGTGCGGACCGCAGGTAGTCGTGCTCGAGCTGGGCGCCGCTGCCCGGCGGGTAGTGCACCACCCGCGCGATGCCGCTGAGCGCCGTGATGTCGGACGGCAGGACGTCGGCCGTCGCGCCACCCACGCGCCCTGACCACAGGACGAGGGCGTCGCGCAGGTTGGACGCGAGCTGCCACGCCTCGGCGAGCACGTCGGCGTCCTCGCGCTCGACCAGCCCAGCCTCGACGGCGGCCTCGAGCCCGGCCCGCGTCTCGGTGGTCCGCAGGCCCGGGACGGCGTGGCCGTGCTGGAGCTGGAGCAGCTGGACGGTCCACTCGACGTCGCTGATCGCGCCGCGACCGAGCTTGAGGTGCCGCGTCGGGTCGACGCCGCGCGGCAGCCGCTCGGCCTCGACGCGCGCCTTGATGCGCCGGATCTCGCGGACCGTCGTGGCGTCGAGCCCCGAGGCCGGGAACCGCAGCGGGTCGACGAGGGCCACGAAGTCGGCCCCGAGCGACTCGTCGCCAGCCACCGGACGGGCGCGGAGCAGCGCCTGGCTCTCCCAGGCGGCCGACCAGCGGCCGTAGTACTCGGCGTACGACGCGAAGGACCGCACGAGCGGGCCGTTGCGCCCCTCGGGCCGCAGGTCGGCGTCGACCTGCAGCGGAGGCTCCTCGCTGCTGCCCCCGAGAGACGACCGGACCTTGCGGGCGACCGCGAGGGCGTACGTCTGGGCGGTCGCGTCGTCGGTACCCGGGGCGGCGCGGTAGACGAACATCACGTCGGCGTCCGAGCCGTAGCCCACCTCCCTGCCACCCAGCCGGCCCATGGCGATGATGGACATCGCCGCGGGCGCCTCGGCGCGGGTGAGCCCGGCCTCCTCGCAGAGCACGAACTCGGCGACGCGCAGCGCACCGCGGAGCACGGCGTCGGCCGCGTCGGAGATGCCGAGCGCAGCGGCCTCGGGGCCGCAGAGCCCGAGGAGCTCCGCGCAGGCGATGCGGGCGAGCTCGCGGCGGCGCATGGCCCGCAGGACCGTGAGCGCGCGCACCTGGTCGTCGGCACGCGTGAGCACCGCGTTCGACTCGGCGACCAGCCGGTCGAGAGAGCGCGGCACGAGTTCGCTGTCCTCGGCGAGCCACATGACGGACTCCGGCGAGCGGCCGAGCGCCTCGGCGACGTACCGCGACGTCGAGAGCAGCGACGCGAGCCGGTACGCGGCCGACCCCGAGTCGCGGAGCAGCTTGAGGTACCAGTGGGTGGTGCCGAGCTCTTCGGAGAGCCGCCGGAAGGCGAGCAGGCCACCGTCCGGGTCCGACCCCTCCGCGAACCAGCCGAGCATCACCGGCAGCAGCTGCCGCTGGATCGACGCGCGCCGGCTCACGCCCTCGGTGAGCACGGCGATGTGCCGCAGCGCCCCCTTGGGGTCGCGGTAGCCGATGGCCGCGAGGCGTGCTTGGGCGGCGTCGGGCGCGAGGCTCGCCTCCTCGGCCGAGAGCTGGGCGGTCGCGGGGAGCAGCGGGCGGTAGAAGAGCTCTTCGTGGAGGGTCCGGACGTCGCGGCGCACCGTGCGCCAGCGCTGGAGCAGGCCCGTGGCCCCCTCGCTCCGCATCCCGGCCGAGCGGGCGAGGCGCCGCAGGTCGCCGTCGGCGGTCGGCATGAGGTGGGTGCGACGCAGGTGGACCAGCTGGATGCGGTGCTCGAGGACCCGCAGGAACCTGTAGCAGACGGCGAGCTGGGCGGCGTGCTCGCGCCCCACGTACCCGGCGCTCGCCAGAGCAGCGAGGGCGGTGAGGGTGTTGGAGCTCTGGATCGACGGGTCCGACCGGCCGTGCACCAGCTGGAGCAGCTGGACGGTGAACTCGACGTCGCGCAGGCCGCCCTTGCCCAGCTTGAGCTGGCGGTCCGCCTCTGCGGCGGGGACGTTGTCCTCGACGCGACGACGCATGGCCTGGGAGTCCTCGACGAAGTGGTCGCGCTCGACGGCCGACCACACGAAGGGCGTGATGGCCTCGATGTAGTCGCGCGAGAGGTCGACGTCGCCCGCCACGTGGCGGGCCTTGAGGAGCGCCTGGAACTCCCACGTCTTGGCCCAGCGCTCGTAGTACGACACGTGGCTCGACAGGGTGCGCACGAGCGGGCCGTTCTTGCCCTCGGGGCGCAGCGCGGCGTCGACGGGCCACAGTGCGGGCACGCTGCTCGGGCCGCCGCCGCAGACGCGGGTGAGGATGGTGGCCAGCCTCGCACCGGCCGTCATCGCGTCCCCCTCGTCCGTGCCCTCGGTGGGCTCGGCGACGTAGACGACGTCGACATCGCTCACGTAGTTGAGCTCGCGCCCGCCGCACTTGCCCATGCCGAGCACGGAGAGGCGGACGCCGGCCCCGTGGTCGGGGAGCTCGCCGCGGGCGACGGCCAGGGCCGCCTCGAGGGCCGCCGACGCGAGGTCGGCGAGGGCCGCGCCGACCGCCGGGAGGATCGAGAGCGGCTCGGAGGAGGTGAGGTCGCTCGCCGCGATGCGCAGCAGCCGGGTGCGGTAGGCGCGGCGGACGGCGTCGGTGGCCTCGAGCTCGGGCATCGACGCGACGGGGACCGGGGCCTGAGGGTCCGCGCCCACCGAGCGGAGCAGCTCGGCGCGCACAGCGCTCGCGTCCACGCCGAGGCCGCTCGTCGTGTCGCTCACCACGTCGAGCAGCTCGGGGTGGCGGACCAGCTCGTCGCCAAGCGCCACCGACGACCCGAGGACGTTGAGGAGCCGGTCCCGGACGAGCTGCTCGTCGGGGGCGAGGTACACCGCGTCGATGCCCTCGGTGTCCCCCGACAGCAGGCGCCCCAGGAGCGCCGCCCGCTCGGCGTGGTCCGGGTCGACGGTCGCGGCGCAGCAGAGCCGGATGAGCGCGATGAGCGCGAGGTCCGGGTCCGCCGTCGCCGCGAGAGCCGGCAGCAGCGCCGAGCTCGGGTGGACCTCGCCGACGACGGCGACGAGGTCCTTGTCGCCGCACAGCTGTGCGGCGCGCGCGACGTCAGAGAATCCGAGCCGGGTGAGTCTCCCGGTCATGGACGTGGTCCGGGAGGTGCTCACCATCGGTCGCTTCCGTCGGTCGTGGGGCGGGTCGGTGCTGTCGTGCCGGTCAGGCGCTCAGGTCAGAGGACCTGGAGGAGGCGCTTGATCTCGAAGGGCGTCACCTGCTGGCTGTAGCCCTGCCACTCCTGACGCTTGTTCTTCAGCACGAAGTCGAACACGTGCTCGCCGAGGGTCTCGGCCACGAGCTCGGACTTCTCCATGAGGCTGATCGCGTCGTCGAGGGTCTGCGGCAGCGGCTTGATGCCGAGCGCGCGGCGCTCGGCGTCGGTGAGCTCCCACACGTCGTCGTCGGTCGCCTCGGGGAGCTCGTAGCCCTCCTCGATGCCCTTGAGGCCCGCCGCGAGCGTGAGCGCGAAGGCGAGGTACGGGTTCGCAGCCGTGTCGAGGGCGCGGTACTCCACGCGGCTCGAGTTGCCCTTGCCCGGCTTGTACATCGGCACGCGGACCAGCGCGGAGCGGTTGTTGTGGCCCCAGCACACGTAGCTCGGCGCCTCGGCGCCGCCCCACAGGCGCTTGTACGAGTTCACGTGCTGGTTGGTGACGGCGGTGATCTCGGCGGCGTGGACCAGGAGGCCGGCGATGAAGTGCCGGGCCGTCTTGGACAGGTCGTACTGCGCACCGGGCTCGTGGAACGCGTTGCGGTCGCCCTCGAAGAGCGAGAAGTGCGTGTGCATGCCGGAGCCGGGCTGGTCGGCCAGCGGCTTGGGCATGAAGGACGCGAAGACGCCCTGCTCGAGCGCGACCTCCTTGATGACCGTGCGGAAGGTCATGAGGTTGTCGGCCGTGGTGAGCGCGTCGGCGTAGCGCAGGTCGATCTCGTTCTGCCCCGGGCCCGCCTCGTGGTGCGAGAACTCGACCGAGATGCCCATGGACTCGAGCATCGTGATCGCGGCGCGACGGAAGTCGTGACCCTGCGTACGGGCGACGTGGTCGAAGTAGCCCCCGTGGTCGATCGGCACGAGCGGCCCGTCGGCCTTCGGCGGCTCGAAGAGGTAGAACTCGACCTCGGGGTGCGTGTAGAAGGTGAACCCCTGGTCGCTCGCCTTCGCGAGGGCGCGCTTGAGCACGTTGCGGGAGTCTGCGAGGGAGGGCTCGCCGTCCGGCGTGAGGATGTCGCAGAACATCCGGGCGGTCCCGTGATGTTCACCACGCCAGGGCAGCACCTGGAAGGTCGTCGGGTCCGGTCGCGCGATCATGTCCGCCTCGTAGACGCGCGTCAGCCCCTCGATGGCGCTGCCGTCGAAGCCGATGCCCTCGGTGAAGGCGGACTCGAGCTCGGCCGGTGCGATCGCAACGGACTTGAGCATCCCGAGCACGTCGGTGAACCAGAGGCGGATGAAGCGGATGTCGCGCTCCTCGACCGTGCGGAGCACGAACTCTTGCTGCCTGTCCATGGGTCCATCATGGCTGATGCCGGAGCCTTTTGGTTCCCGACAGACCGAAAGACCGGAGAGAAAGCACTAGGGTCAGTCGCATGGTGGACATCCGGATCGCCCTCGCGCAGATCGACACGTGCGTCGGGGACGTCGACACGAACTCCCGCACCATCCTCGAGTGGTCCCGGCGCGCGGCCGCCGAGGGCGCGCAGGTGGTGGCCTTCCCCGAGATGACGATCACCGGGTACCCGATCGAGGACCTCGCCCTGCGCGCGTCCTTCCAGCGGGCGGCCCGCGCCGCGGTGCAGACCATCGCCGACCAGCTCGTGGCCGACGGCCTCGGTGACCTCACCGTGGTGCTCGGTACCGTCGGAGCGCCGCAGGTCACCCGCACCAGCCCGGGGACCCGGCCCACCAACCAGGCGCTCGTGCTGCAGGGCGGCGCCGTCACCGCGTCGTACGACAAGCACCACCTCCCCAACTACGGGGTCTTCGACGAGTTCCGGATCTTCGCGCCCGGCGCCGAGCCCTGCGTCCTGGAGATCCAGGGTCGACGCGTGGGCCTCGTGGTCTGCGAGGACATCTGGCAGGACGGCGGCCCCGTCGCCGAGCTCGCCGCGCAGGAGGTCGACCTGCTCCTCGTGCTCAACGGCTCACCCTTCGAGGAGGGCAAGGGGCACTCCCGCACCGACCTCGCCGTGCGCCGCGCCCGCGAGCTCCGCGCGCCGGTCGCCTACGTCAACATGGTCGGCGGCCAGGACGACCTCGTGTTCGACGGCGGGTCCTTCGTGGTCGGCGAGGACGGCTCGGTCCTCACGAGCGCGCCGCAGTTCGTCGAGCACCTGCTGGTGTGGGACCTCGCCGCGGACGGCGAGCCCGAGCACCGCGGCCCGATCGCGCCGCCGCTCGACCCGGACGAGGAGGTCTACCAGGCCATCGTCACCGGCGTCCGCGGCTACGTGCGCAAGAACGGCTTCCGCAGCGTGGTCCTCGGGCTGTCCGGCGGCATCGACTCCGCGCTCGTCGCCGCGATCTGCGCCGACGCGATCGGCGGCGACAACGTCTACGGCGTCTCGATGCCCTCGACCTACTCTTCCGAGCACTCCAAGGACGACGCCCTCGACCTCGCGAAGCGCATCGGCGCGCACTACCGCGTGCAGCCGATCGCGCCGATGGTCGACGCGTTCCAGGGCGAGCTCGACCTGCAGGACGTCGCCGCCGAGAACCTCCAGGCGCGCGTGCGCGGCATGATCCTCATGGGCCTGTCGAACTCCGAGGGCCACCTGGTCCTCGCGACCGGCAACAAGTCCGAGCTCGCGGTCGGCTACTCGACCATCTACGGCGACGCCGTGGGCGGGTTCGCACCCATCAAGGACGTCGACAAGTCGCAGGTCTGGGCGCTGTCCCGCTGGCGCAACAACGTCGCGCTCGATGCCGGGCAGATCCCCCCGATCCCCGAGTCGTCGATCACCAAGCCGCCGTCGGCCGAGCTGCGGCCCGGCCAGGTGGACCAGGACTCGCTGCCGCCGTACGACCTGCTCGACGAGGTGCTCGACGCGTACATCGAGCACGCCGAGGGACGCGCCGAGCTGCTCGCCCGCGGCTTCGACGAGGAGGTCGTCGACAAGGTCGTCTCCCTCGTCGACCGCGCCGAGTGGAAGCGACGCCAGTACCCCCTCGGCCCCAAGGTCACGGCGCTCGCCTTCGGGCGCGACCGACGGCTCCCGGTCACCTCGCGCTGGCGCGAGCCGCACGCCTGACCCGCGGGCGCGACGTCCCACCCCTGGCAGGACGCGCCCGCCCAGCGTCGGCGACCCGCCGACGACGCCCCACACCCGCACGACCCGACGCAGACCCACCCACGACGCAGAGGCAGCACTCATGGCACAGCACTCGCTCCCCGGATCCGGCACCGCCGCCGAGACCCCCGTCGCACCCGCGCAGCGCAAGCGCTTCCGGGTGCACCACCTGGCCGAGCACAAGGAGGCCGGGCGCAAGATCACCATGCTCACCGCCTACGACACGATCACCGGGCGGATCTTCGACGAGGCCGGGATCGACGTCCTGCTCGTCGGCGACTCCATGGGCGACAACACCCTCGGCTACGAGAACACCATCCCGGTGACCCTCGACGAGATGGTCGTGTCGGCCCGTGCCGTGGCCCGCGCCGCGAAGCACTCGATGGTGCTCGTCGACCTGCCCTTCGGCAGCTACGAGGCCTCGCCCGAGCAGGCGCTCGCGTCCGCCGTGCGCCTCTTCAAGGAGTCGGGCGCGCAGGCGGTCAAGATCGAGGGCGGCAAGCGCGTCGCCCCGCACGTCGAATTGCTCACCGGGGCGGGCATCCCCGTCTTCGGCCACCTCGGGTTCACCCCGCAGTCGGAGAACATGCTCGGCGGCAAGCGGGTGCAGGGCCGCGGCGACGAGGCCGCCGAGCTGCTCTGCGAGGACGCCCTCGCGCTCCAGGAGGCGGGCGCGGTCGCGGTCGTCCTCGAGATGGTTCCGGCGCCGGTGGCCGCCCGTGCCACCGAGATCCTGCGGATCCCGACGATCGGCATCGGCGCCGGCAGCGAGGTCGACGGCCAGGTGCTCGTCTGGACGGACATGGCTGGCATGGGCGACTGGTCGCCGCGGTTCGCCAAGCAGTTCGGCCAGGTGGGCCAGGCGCTCTCCGACGCGGCACGCGCCTACGTCGGCGAGGTCCAGTCCGCGACCTTCCCGGCTCCCGAGCACCAGTACGAGCACTGAGAGCACAGCCGGCGCAGGCGGCTCCGCTAGTCCCGCTCTTCGGCCTCGGCCTCGTCCCACTCCTCCGTGCGGGCGCTGGCCGTGCCCAGGGCGTCCTGCGCCGCCTCGCGGGTGGGGTACGGGCCCATGCGGTGGGTCCACGAGGACGGCTTGCCCTCCTCGACCTCACGGGTCTTGGTGTTGAAGTAGAACTCCGTGGCCACGGTGCCTCCAGCGCTGGTGGGTCGTCGAGCGGTGCTGCCCGTCCATTCTGCCCGGCAGCACCGCTCGACGCGCCCCGGACCCGCCACGGTCCGTAGACTGCACGCATGTCTTCAGCACGATCTGGTTCTCTGCTCGTCCCCGGGACGGTCGGCCCTCGCCGCGACGTCCCGACGTCGATCCCCCGGCCCGAGTACGTCGGGCGTCCCGGCCCCGCGACGTACACCGGGCCCGACGTCGTGGCCCCCGAGACGATCGAGCGCATCCGCGTCGCCTCGACCATTGCGGCCCGCGCCCTCGCCCTGGTCGGCGAGCACGTGGCCCCGGGCGTGACCACCGACGAGCTCGACCGGATCGGCCACGAGTACCTGCTCGACCACGACGCCTACCCCTCGACCCTCGGCTACCGCGGCTTCCCCAAGTCGCTGTGCACCTCGATCAACGAGGTGATCTGCCACGGCATCCCCGACTCGACGGTCCTCGAGGACGGCGACATCGTCAACGTCGACATCACCGCGTACGTCGGCGGCGTCCACGGCGACAACAACGCGACCTTCCTCGTCGGCGACGTCGACGAGGAGTCGCGCCTGCTCGTCGAGCGCACGCAGGAGGCCCTCGCCCGTGCGATCAAGGCCGTGAAGCCGGGCCGCGAGGTCAACGTCATCGGTCGCGTGATCGAGAAGTACGCCGACCGGTTCGGCTACGGCACGGTCCACGACTACACGGGGCACGGGGTCGGCGAGGCCTTCCACACCGGCCTCGTGATCCCCCACTACGACACCGCGCCGCACTACGGAACGGTGATCGAGCCAGGGATGGTCTTCACCATCGAGCCCATGCTCACCCTGGGAACCTATGACTGGACGATGTGGGACGACGGATGGACCGTCGTCACCGCAGACGGTCGACGGACAGCACAGTTCGAGCACACGCTGGTCGTCACCGACACCGGAGCGGAGATCCTGACACTGCCATGAGCCACTCGAAGAAGAGTCACAGCAAGCACGAGGTCGCCTTCGGCATCGACGTGGGCGGGAGCGGCATCAAGGGCGCCCCGGTCGACCTGAAGACCGGTGAGTTCGCGGCCGACCGCGTCCGCATCCCCACCCCCGAGGGCTCGACCCCCGAGGCCGTCACCGCGGTGATCGCCGAGCTGGTCGAGAGCTTCGACCTGCACAAGAAGACGCCCGTGGGTATCGCCTTCCCGGCGCCGATCCTGCACGGCGTCGTGCCGTCGATCGCCAACCTCGACCAGTCGTGGGCCGGCGTGAACCTCGACAAGATCGTGTCGGAGGCGCTCGACCGCACCGTGGTGGGCGTCAACGACGCCGACGCGGCGGGTGTCGGCGAGGCCGTCTACGGCGCGGCTCGGGACAAGGAGGGCACCATCCTGCTCTCGACCCTCGGCACCGGCATCGGCAGCGCGCTCCTCGTGGACGGGCACCTGCTGCCGAACACCGAGCTCGGCCACCTCGAGATCGACGGACACGACGCCGAGTCCCGCGCCTCGGACCGTGCGCGGACCCGGGAGGACCTGTCGTGGGAGCAGTGGGCCGAGCGCCTGCAGCGCTACTTCGAGACGGTCGAGTTCCTCTTCTCCCCCGACCTCATCGTGGTCGGCGGTGGTGTGAGCAAGCACCACGAGAAGTTCCTGCCCCTGCTCGACCTGCGCTCCCCCATCATCCCGGCGACGCTGCGCAACGCGGCGGGGATCGTCGGCGCGGCCCGGCTGGCCGCGGACGCCGACGCGAGCTGAGACGGCGGCGCCGAGCCCCAGACACGCAGAGGCGGTCACGACCTGGTCGTGACCGCCTCTGCGTGTCTGGGTGGGGCAGTGTCTGGATGGGGCTGTGTCTGGATGGGGCTGTGTCTGGGGCGTGCCGGTCGTGCTCAGCCGTGGCGGTCCGCCCGTAGCCGTCAGTCTGTCGGGGCGCGGTGCGTCACGAGGTCGTCGACGCCGAGCATCGACAGGACGTCCGAGACGACGGCCGGCGGGTCGACGAGCGACACCTCGAGCCCCTCGTCGCGGCCGATGGTGCAGACCTGCACGAGGAACGCGATGCCCGTCGAGTCGATGAAGTCGACCTTCGAGGTGTCGATGACGACGGGCAGGTTCCGGTCGAGAGCCCGGGCGAGGGCGCCGCTCGCGTCAGGACGCAGGGCGCTGTCGACCTCGCCCCACATCTGCAGGACACTGTGCCCTGGCTCCTCGAGGAGCCCGATGCCGCTGGTCTTGGCCTGGGTGGTGTCCATGTCGTACCACTTCTCTGCGATGTCGTCGGAGCCGGTCCCCCGGCACCGACAGTGAGGTCGGTGCCACCAGATCTGTGTCGAGTCTAGGCACCACATCCGACGCTTGGCAATGTCTTGACGCTTTCCATACATACGGTAGGTGTCTGCCTGTGGCACAGGCGTGAGCACGACCTCTCGACGTGAGAAGGCCCGCCCGGGTCTCCCCGGACGGGCCTGTGAGGGCTGGCGAGACCCCTGGCGGGCCGTGCAGCCCGGCGCGGACCGGACGACGCCCGGGCCGCGCTTGCCTAGGTGGTGCTGCGGCGCTTGATCATGCCCCAGACGACGGTCGCCGCGAAGAGGACCAGCGCGATGATCGCCAGCCACAGCAGTCCCTTGACGACGAACCCGAGGACGGCCAGGACGGCCCAGATGACGAGGATCGCGATGATGATGTTCATGCCCTGACCGTAGGCCCGTCCCGCCGGCACCGCACGTCCACCGGTCTCGCCCTGGAGGCCACGGAGCGCTATGTTCGCCAGAGGGGCACTGGTCGCCCGAGGGGCGCCCGCCCCTCCAGGGACTCCCCCGGGACCCGAGGAGCAGCAGATGATCCGGTTCTTGCTCAGGACGTTGATCTTCCTCGCGTCTGCAGCCCTCGGGCTGCTCGCCGCGGACCTCGCGCTCGACGGTGTCTCGGTGACCGCCTCGGGCTTCGTCATCACCGTCGTGGTGTTCGCCGTCCTGCAGAGCGTCCTCTCGCCGTTCATCGCGAAGATGGTCGCCCGGTACGCGCCCGCGTTCCTCGGCGGGATCGGTCTGGTGTCGAGCTACGTCGCGCTCCTCATCGCCTCGCTCGTGGGCTCGAGCCTGACCATCGACGGGGTGAGCAGCTGGGTGCTCGCGACCATCGTCGTGTGGCTGGTCACGGCTCTCGCGACCTTCCTGCTGCCCTTCGTGCTGCTGCGCAAGGCGGTCGACGGCGACGGGTCCCGGCGCGGGTCGCGCCGCGGCAAGGGCGCGCTGCCGAGCACCTGACCTGCAGGTCGGGACTCCTCCCCATCGACGCGGGCGGTCACCCCTCCTAGGGTCGGGGCAGGTCGACCGTCGACCTGCGAGGTGGGCACCGACCGTGCCCACGCTCGGTGCACCGGACCGGAGGTCACGTCCCATGGGTGAGCTCGAGGAGCACGTGCTCCGGTCACGGCTCGCGGGACGTCACGACGCCCAGACCTTCGCGGAGCTGGTCGACCACGGGTGGACCCCGCGCGACGTGCGCCTCGCCCTCGTGCGGGCCAGCCACGGACCGACCGTGCACGGCTCAGGCCCTACGACGCTCGCGCCAGGCGGTCAGCCTGGACCAGCATCGGCCTGGTCACGCGGCCTGCTCCCTGCGGCAGCAGTCCTGGCGGCGGTCCCGACGCTCGCGGTGTCCGTGGTCGCCCTCCCCATGCTCCTCGCCGTGGTCGTGATCTTCACGGGTGCGCCGGCACCCTGGGCGATGTCCACCGTGGGCTCCCTCGAGACGATCGTCGGCGTGCTGCCCTGGCTCGTGCTCACCTACCTCGCGGCCCTGGTGCTGCTGATCGTCCACCTGGCCCGCCGGCGCCCGCGCGACGCGTGGGGTCGACCGGCTCCGCGCCCGCGGTCGACCTCGGTGCTCACGGGTCTGACCATCGGGATGCTCGCCGCCTCGCCGTTCCTCGCCGTCGGCGGGTTCCTGCTGCTCCTCATGATGGCGGCGGTGTGCGGCCAGAACCCGGGCATCTGCCGCTGACGGCAGCACCGGCCCGGCCCGAGGCCTACCTCTCGGCAGCGTCGATCTCCGCGCGCGTCGGCGAGGTGGCCGGGCCGCGGCGGGCGACCGCCATGCCCGCGGCGACGTTCGCGCGACGCACCGCCGTGACGAGGTCGCGCCCGGCGGCCAGCTCGGCGCAGAGCACCCCGCAGTGCGCATCGCCCGCGCCGTTCGTGTCGACGGCCCGTACCGCGTGGGCGGGGACGTGCACGGCAGCGGTCAGGTCTCCCGTCTCGGCATCGAGGCGCACGACGGTCGCCCCGCCGGCGCCTGCACGCAGGACAACGGAGCACGCGAGCTGCTGCGCGAGCGCCCACGCCTGCTCCTCCGGGGTGGCAGGGCTCCCGATGCCCAGGCGCCCGAGGAGGACCTGCGCCTCGCGCTCGTTGGTGCTCCACACCGTCGCCGACCGGGCGACCCCTCGGACCGCCTCCAGGGGGACGTCACCCACGACAGGTGACGGGTCGACGACGACCTTGACGCCCGACGGGAGCTCGAGCAGCCACTCGAGCAGCGCCTTCCGGCTCGCCTGGTGCAGCACCGAGTAGCCCGTGACGTAGACGACGTCGCCCGCGCGGACGTGCGCGGCCCGGTAGTCGTCGACGGTGACGTCTCCCTCGGCCCCGAGCGTCGAGACGAAGGTGCGCTCGGCCGAGTCGTCGACGAGGGCGACGCAGAAGCCGGTGTCCTGGTCGGGACGGGGCTCGGACAGCACCTCGATCCCCTCTGCCGTCATCGCCGTGCGGACGAGGTCGCCGAAGGTCCCGGTGCCGTGCGCCCCCGCGTAGAGGACTCGTGCGCCGTCGCGGGCGGCGGCCGCCATGACGTTGAAGCCACCGCCTGCCGCGAGCACGTGGCGCCGGGCGAAGGTGTCGCCCCCGGGCTCGGGGACGGCACCCACCTCCATGACCAGGTCGACGATCGCCTGACCGGTGTGCACGACGCGCCCCGTCATCGGACGCGCTCCTGGCGTCGAGCGCCGCCGGCCAGAGCGTAGGCGCCGGCCGCGACCACCGCGGTCACCACCCAGGCGAGCCCGTTCTGCCCCACCCACGAGTCGTGCAGCGGCCCGGTGTACCAGACGGCCTCTCCGGGCTGGACCTGCAGGAACAGCGCGCCGACGACGATGGCCAGCAGCCACGAGCCGAAGGCGCGCCACTCGATGCCGCCGCGGTACCAGTAGCCCGAGCGCGGGCTGAGGTCGAGCAGGGCGTCGCCGTCGTAGCTCGTGCGCCCGATCATGTCGACGCAGAACACCCCGACCCAGGCGACGATCGGGACCGCGAGCAGCGAGATGAAGGTGATGAAGGGGCCGTAGAAGCCGTCGGCGAGCAGCAGGAAGCACAGGGACGCGACGGTGGTGACGACCACGTCGACGATCACCGCGTAGACGCGCGGCAGGCGGATCCCCAGGGTGATGGTGGTGAGGCCGGCCGAGTAGACGGACAGGTGGTTGGACAGCAGGAGCCCCACGAAGGACACCACGAGGTAGACGACCGCCATGCCCGACGGCAGGGTGTCGCGGATGGCGTCCATGGGGTTCGACGCACCGAGCACCTGGGAGTCCGAGGCCCCGAGCAGCGACCCCATCGAGATCATCAGGACGAGCGGGATGCCGGCGCCTGCGGCCGCAGAGGCCACCAGCGCGCTGGCCTTGACCCGCGGCGCCTGGTAGCGCGCCATGTCCGCGCCGGAGTTGGCCCAGCCGATGCCGGTGCCGGCCGCGATGGTCCCGATCCCGGTGAGGACGGCGGCGACGCTGCCGGTGGGGGTGTCGAGCACGAGCGACCAGTCGACGTTCACCACGAGGAACCCGATGACCAGGAGGTTGATCGCCCCGAAGATCCAGGTGGCCCACTTCTGCACCACGAGGATGAAGGCGTGGCCCATGCCCGACACCGCGACCGTGCACGCGACGAACAGCGCGACCCCGACGACGGTGAGCACGGGGACGTCCTTGGCGCCCGACCCGGTACCCGCGACGAGGGAGCACATGGTCACGAAGGCCAGGGCGGCGGTCGCGGTGTTGACGGTCTCCCAGCCCAGCCGTGAGCACAGGGCCACCGCGGTCGGGCCGATGTTGCCGCGGACCCCGAAGGTCGCGCGGGACAGGGTCAGGCTGGGTGCCCCGCCACGGCGTCCCGCGATCGAGATGAGCCCGACGATCGCGAAGGAGCCGAAGGCGCCCAGGACGGCGACGAGCACCGCCTGCCAGATCGCGAGCCCGCTCGCGACGAGCGCGACGCCGAGCGGCAGGCCGAGCACGGAGATGTTCGCGGCGAACCACACCCAGAACAGCTGGAGCGGGTTGCCGGTGCGCTCGGCGACGGGCACGGGCTCGATGCCGCGCTGCTCGACGGCGCCGAGCGCGCGCGTCCTCGTCGTGCGGGTGTCTGCAGTCATGATCTCTCCATCGAGGGTCTGGCGGCGGCGCCCGGTCGGCCTGGGCCGGCGGCAGCGCTGGTGTGCAGGGGGGGTGAGGTACGCGGTGCGGGCTCGCCGGGGGACGGCTGCTCGTCGACTGGTGCGTTCTGGAGATGCGGTAGCTGCCCGAGGGGCGCGTGCGGCAGGGTCGGGTGCGGGAGGGTCAGGTGCGCGAGCGGGTGCGCTCGCGCAGGGCGAGGAGACGCTCGGCGAGCGTCCGGAGGCTGAGGTGGTTGACGCGCTCGAGGGTCGCGACCTCGGCGTCCGGGAAGGCCCGGGCACCGTGGCACGCTCCGAGCAGCGCCCCGGCGACGGCCGCGACGGTGTCGGTGTCACCGCCGAGCGAGGCCGCCACGCAGAGCCCTTCGACCGGGGTGTGGCGGTAGCGGTCGACGAGCAGGAGCGCGCTGACGACGGACTCCTGGGACTGGACGGACGTCCCGACCACGTCGTAGAGGAAGTCGGCGAAGGCGTCGTCGTCGAGGGCCCGGGCGAGCGGGAGCAGCGCGAGGTAGCGCTCGGCGACGGATGCGCCCGCGACCCAGCCGCCCTCCCGGGCGCCGGCCCGCGCCGCGGCGACCGCGGCGTCGAGGGCCGCGCCGACGTCGGCTCCGTCGACACCGGCACTGACTCCGGCCGCGATCGCCGCGGCGCCGGAGATCCCGAGGCCCGTCGCGTGGGTCACCTGGCTGGACTCGACGACGGCGGGGAGCAGCAGGGCCCCCGGGGGCGTCGCGATGCCGACGGGGGTGACGCGCATGGCGGCGCCGTTGGTCGTGCCGTAGCGCCCGGCCTCGGCCGTGCTGGCACCGTTCTGCAGCGCGGTGATCGCCGCCTTGGTCGACGGGCCGAGGAGGTCGCGGGAGCCGCGGAGGATCATCGTCTGCTCCCAGTCGACGAGCGCAGCCGCGAAGTCGTCCGGGTCGATGGACCCCTCGCCCACGAGCAGCAGCTCGGCGACGAGGACGGCCTGCTCGGTGTCGTCGGTGACCGAGCCCGCGGGCATGCCCGGCGCGATGGGCTGGTCGGGCGCGGCGTCGACGAACCCGGTGATGCGCCCGTAGCGCTCACGGACCGCCTCGCGGGACAGCGACTGCGTGGGCATGCCGAGCGCGTCACCGAGGGCCAGGCCGAGGAGAGCGCCGTGGGCGCGGTCGAGGGCAGGGTGCGGCTCTGTGCTCGTCGATGCGGCGGCGCCCGCCGATGCAGTGGGGGTGGTGGGGGTGCTCACGCGTCCTCCCCGAAGCTCAGGCGGAGCGTGAAGCGCGCCGGGTCGAGCAGGGAGACCACGTGCTCGACGAAGCGGCCGTCCGAGGTGAAGGACGTCCGGACCGTCCGCAGGAAGGCGGTGCCGGGCTCGCGGCCGAGGATCCCGGCCTCGCGCTCGTCGAGGGCGTGCACGTCGACACACTGCTCCCCCGTGGTCCCGACGAGCCCCTCGGCCTGGAGCGTGGTCCAGAGGGAGCCGTCGGTGAGCCCCGTCGTCGGCAGGTCGCGGAGAGCGCCGGTCGCCGGGATCGAGGCGCACTCGAAGGACAGCACGCGCTGCGTGCCGTCGGGCTGCTGGGCGCTGCGGACACGGCGGACGGCGACGGCCTCGTCGAGATCGACGTCGTCGGGCAGGCCGGGGATGCTCGCGCGGTCGACCGGCGCGATGTCGAGGACGCTGGTGGTGAGGTCGGACCCCGCGTCCGCGAGGGCTTGCGCCCAGCCGCCGCGCTGGTCGAGAGGGTGGCCGTCGAAGGTGACGAAGGACCCGATGCCGGTACGGGTCGCGATGAGCCGGCGGCGCTGGAGCTCTCCGAGCGCCTGACGGATGGTCCCGCGCGAGACGTCGAACTCCTGGGCGAGGCGGTGCTCGCCGTCGAGCCGCTGGCCGTGGGCGAACTCACCGCGGCGGATCTGCTCCGCGAGGGTCTCGACCACGAGGTCGCGCTTGCCGTACATCACCTGACTGGTCATGTAGATACATGTACACCCCTGTACAGTCCAGGGTCAAGGATCTGGTGCGCGCTCGTCTCGGCCCTGCTCAGGAGGCCCGTGCCTCCGTCGACCTCGCGGTGAGGATGTCCGGCACGGCGACCAGCGCCGTGAGCAGGCCGAACAGCACCCCGGTCCCGGTGTGCGGCCGGCGCACGCCCTCGGCGGCCCGGCGCTCGTTGCGGCGGAAGACCCGCTGCTCGACCACGACCGTCAGTGCGGTGCTGCCGGCGACGACGACGGCAGCCCCCGCGAGCGCCGCCACGCTCGCACTGTCGTCGGTCGCGATCTCGTCGTCGAGAGCGTTGCGCACGCCTGCGGCGTGCGAGGCCGTGGCCTCGCGGGTCATGGGCGCCGTGGGCGTGACGTCGTCGTGCCGCTCCCCTGCCTCGCCGTCGACGCCGCGGGCCCTCGCCACCGTGCCGCGCAGCAGGTCTTTGGCCTCGCGCAGCGCGTCGCCCTTCATCGCCTCGCGGACGCCGAGGGTGGCGAAGGTCGCGAGGCCCACGGCCTTGAGGGCGGTGCGGGTCGTCTTCGAGGGCACGTAGTCAGGCAGGGCGTACCACCCCACGACGAAGGCGGTGGTCGCCGCGGTGCTGCGGATGACTGATCGGGAGTCCGGGCGGGGCGCGTCGATGGTCGTCATCGATCGAGCCTACAAGGTGCGGCTCTCCGCGCTCCGGGCCGGGCGTTCCAGGCACGCGAGCTGCTCTCGGGACTCCCACGAGGGCACCTCGACGAACCCGGCACGCCGGTAGGAGCGCAGGGCGTCGTCGCGCCAGCGCCACACGGAGAGGCGTAGGGATCCGTCGACGCGGTCGGCGACCGCGTCGAGGAGCAGCCGTCCGACTCCCGCCCCGCGGGCCGCCGGGTCCACCCAGAAGCGCTTGATCTCACCGCTGCCGCGCGGGTCGACCGTGAGGACGACGATGCCGACAGGACCGGTGGGCAGGCTCGCGAGCAGCACGGTCGCGGAGGCGAAGGCACGTGCCGGGTCGTCGACCTCGGACTGGTAGCGGTCGGGCAGCCTTCCGCCCTCGAGCGGTGACGCGAGCCCTCGGGCGACCTTCTCGTCCTCGGTCTGGCGCAGGTACGCGTCGACCAGACGGGAGACGTCCACGGTGTCGTCCGGGAAGCGTGCCTCGCGGACGGTCGGCGGGGCCGAGGGGTTCGCTCCGCCCCGGAAGGCGTCAGGTGCGCCGGTCTGCTCGCTCACGACGTCGATCGTAGTGAGTGCGGATGAGCTGGCCGGTACGCCGGGTTCTGTGTCCCACGCGCAGTTGCCCGCGTGTGGGCGACGACCATCCATCTACGACGTACGTTGCCGCACGCCTCTAGCGGTCTACCCGGGTGCTCGGGCGAGCAGCCCTCAAGCACACCCTGTCTGACCTTGCTCCAGGTGGGGTTTACCGAGCCACGCCAGTCACCTGGCGCGCTGGTGGTCTCTTACACCACCGTTTCACCCTTACCTCAGACGCGGACGTCTGCGGCGGTCTGTTCTCTGTGGCACTGTCCCGCGGGTCACCCCGGGTGGGCGTTACCCACCACCTCGCTCTGTGGAGCCCGGACGTTCCTCGGCAGGGCCGAAGCCCTGACGCGGTCGTCTGGCCAACTCATCCGCGCGTCCAAGGGTACTAGGGGTTCACCCTCCTGGTGTCCGCCCCGGTGCCGGTGGTCGCGGCGACCTGCTCCACGAGGGCGCCGAAGAGGTTCCCCGGCAGGTCGAGGCGATGCAGGGCGGCGATCAGGGCCGCGCCGTCGAGTGCCGACTGCGCGTCCATGACGGCGCGCTTGAGGTCGTAGGCGACGAGGGCGTCGTCCACGATCGTGAAGAACGCGGCCTCCAGGTCGCGGGGAGCCTGGCGGACGTCGTCGAGGGTGAGCGTCAGCCCCTCGGTCAGGTCGACGGTCCCGAGGTCGAGCACCGCCCCCGTCTCCCCCGGCTCGACGCTGACGCTGGCCTCGCCGCCCACAGTGCGGACGACCGCGGAGGCGACGTCGGCCACCCCGACGAGCTCGACGCGCACGGTGCGGTGCAGCAGGACGCCGGGCCCGGTCGGCACGTCGACCGAGACGACGACCGAGGTGGTGCCGGCGGTCTCGTCGTCCGTAGAGGTCTGCCGCAGGACCGTCACCTGCTGGTCGGCGAGGCCCGGGCGGGCCTGGCCGTCGTCCTCCACGAGGCGCGTGGTGCCGTCGGCCCCGGGGAAGACGCGCACGAGGACCGACTCGGCACGGGCACCGGTGTCGGCGGTGAGGTCGTCGGCGAGGACGACGAGCGACCCGGCCCGGGCGAAGACGGGCATCTGCTCGAGGCTGCGGTGGACCACGAGGTCGCGGCCGCCGTCGTACCGGCGACCGGTGAAGACGTCGACCCACTCCCCCGCGGGCAGCCAGACCGGGACGGCGGCGAGGCGGGTCTGCGCGTCGAGCGGGACCACGACGGGCGCCACCAGGAGGTCCGCGCCGAACATGTACTGGTCTGGGACCTCGAAGGCCCGCTGCTCGCGCGGGTGGTCGTGGTACATCGGGCGGACCGGGCCCACGCCGTGGGTGCGGGAGTCCCACATGGCCGTGTAGAGGTACGGGACCAGGCGGTGGCGCAGGCGGAGGAACTCCGTCATGACGCGTCGCACCGGCTCGGTGAACCGCCACGGCTCCTTGGACCCGAAGGGGCTCTTGGAGGAGTGCAGGCGGTTCACGGGCGAGAAGGCACCGAACTGGTACCAGCGGGCGGAGAGCTCGTCGTCACGCGCGCCGCCGAAGTGCCCGCCGATGTCGTGGCTCCACCAGAAGTAGCCGACGTTCGCGGCCGTCGACGTGAAGCGCGGCTGGAAGGCGAGGGAGTCCCAGGTGGCGATCGTGTCGCCCGAGAACCCGACGGGCGTGCGGTGGCTGCCGAGGCCCGCGTACCGGGAGAAGGTCAGCGGTCGCTCGCCGTCCCGGCCGGAGTCGGCGTAGTGCAGCTCGTTGAGCGCCCACAGCGGGTCGAGGCCGGCCGTGCGGCTGGCCGATCCCGACTGCCAGTCGAGCCACCAGAAGTCGACGCCGATCTCCTCGTGCGGGTGGTGCAGGTGCCGCAGGTACGCGTCGGCGAAGGCCCGCGACCCGATGTCGAAGCCGATGGCCGCGCCGGCCTCGGGGTCGAGACCGAGCTCGGTGGCCATGGCGACGTAGGCGTCCTCGTGGCGACGGACCCCGTCGGCCGGGTGCACGTTGAGCGCGGTCCGCAGGTGGCGGTCGTGGAGGCCGCGGAGGAACGCCTCGGGGTCGGGGAAGAACTCTGTGTTCCAGGTGTAGCCGGTCCAGCCCGAGCCGATCGCCGGGTCGATGTCGGTCACGTGCCAGTCCATGTCGATCACCGCGACCGAGAACGGGATGCCCTCGTCGGCGAACCGGTCCATGAGGGCCAGGTAGCTGTCGGTGGTGTAGTCGTGGAACCGGCTCCACCAGTTGCCGAGCGTCCAGCGCGGGAGCATCGGGCTCGGCCCGGTGAGTCGGAACCAGTCCGCGAGCGCGTCGGTGAAGTCACGTCCGTAGCCGAAGAAGTACAGGTCGTCGCCGCCCTCGCGCGGCACGGGCCACCCGGTGGCGTCGAGGGCGAGGCTGGTGGAGTCGTCGACGACGGTGTAGCCGTCCGTGGAGAGCAGGCCGGTCTCGATCGGCGTCGCGCCGTCGACGTCGTCGAGGGTCCGGGCCGTGCCGCCGAGGTTGGACGGGTGGGCACCGGTGCCCCAGGCGGGGTCGCCGTAGGTCCAGGTGGTGAAGTGCGCGCCCTGGGCCTTCTGCCGCATGGACACGGCGAGCCCGGAGGGTGTGAAGGGGCCGCGGTCGTAGCGCAGGTGGAGGTGCTCGGTCCACAGCTCGAGGCCGGTCTCGGTCTCGCGGACGCCGAACTCGGGGACGTCGAAGGCACGGTCCCGGACGAGCTGCGTCGGGCGGTCCTCGAAGGTGCCGTCGGGGCTGTGCTCGAGGCGGAGCATACGGCTGGTGAGGACGGTGATGCGGTACCCGGGCCCCTGGACGACGGCGCGGGGGTCGGCGGCCCTCAGGTGCTCGGTGCTGGTGGTCTGGTGGTCGCTCATCGCTGCTCCTTCGCGGCTGCGGGCCTTCCCGCACTCGGGCTCGTGGGACGTCGCACGAGTTTATCGCTAAACCGACCGCGTGGACACCCCCGGACGCCTCTCTCAGCGGTACAGTCACGGACGACCGCACACCGACGGAAGGACCTGCGATGACGACGCTCCGCGACATCGCCGAGGCGGCAGGGGTCTCGGTGATGACGGTCTCGAACGTCGTCAACGGACGGCTCGGCAAGGTCTCCCCCGCGATGGTCGCCCGCGTGCAAGAGCTCGTCCGGGACCTCGGGTACGTCCCCAACGCCTCTGCTCGGGCCCTGTCAGGTCGGACCTCAGGCATCGTCGCCCTCGTCTACCCCGACCCTGACCCTTCTCAGCCTGCACTCGCGAACGCGCACGACGCCACCTTCGTCGGAGAGGTCCAGCGGCAGGTGTCTGCCAGCGGCCGGTTCCTCATGATCCATGCGGCTCGAGACGTCGCCAGCACCGTGGCCGACCTGCGCACCTGGGGGGTCGACGGGGCGATCTTCCTCGGCACCTTCGGCAGCGAGGTCGACGCGCTCCGGGACAGGTACGACATCCCGATGGTGTTCGTCGACAACTACTCGGAGTCGGAGTCGGTGACGACCGTGCGCATCGACGACGCGCGCGGCGGCGTCCTGGCGGCTCAGCACCTGACAGCGGCGGGTCACACCCGGGTCGCCTTCGCCGGCCCGGAGACGGCGGTCGAAGGAGTGGTCCGTCGGCGGCTCGACGGATTCCTCCAGGGCTTGCGGGAGAGCGGCGCCGACGTCCAGCCGGACCTGGTCCTGCCCTGCGCGATGAGCTTCCGGGCAGGCCACGACCTCGCCGGCGCGCTGCTCGAGAGCTCCCGTCGCCCCACTGCCGTCTTCGCCACGGCCGACGTCATCGCGATCGGCATCCTCAAGGGACTTGCCGACCGTGGGCTGTCGGCACCGGACGACCTGTCCGTCGTCGGCTTCGACGACCTGTCGGAGGGAGAGCACCGCTCCCCCATGCTGACCACCATCCGCCAGGACGTGCCGGCGAAGGCCCGGGCGAGCGTCGACCTCCTGCTCGCGGCGGCCGAGGACGCCGCAGAGCGTGCACCGCGCGGGGGACGCGTCGTGCTCGACGTCGAGCTCGTCGAGCGCGAGACGGTCGGTGCTCCCCGCGCGGTCGGCCCTACCCCTTGACCGCGGCGCTCGCCGCCCCGGCCACGAACCGCCGCTGGAAGATCACGTAGACGACGATCACGGGGATGATCGAGAGCGTCGTCGCCGCGAACAACCCTCCGTAGTCGGTGCCGTAGCGACCGCTGAACGTCGTGAGCCCGACGGCCAGCACCTGCTTCTCCGGGCTGTTGATCATGAGGTACGGCCAGAGGTAGTCCTCCCACACCCACAAGAACTGGAAGATCGAGAGCGCCGAGATGGCGTTGACGCTCATCGGCAGCACGATCCTGTGGAACACGTAGGTCTCCGACGCGCCGTCCAGCCGGGCCGCCTCGAGGACCTCGTCGGGTACCGCCCCCATGCTCTGGCGCATCATGAAGATGCCGAACCCGCTCAGCGCTGCGGGGATGACGAGCGACAGGTACGAGTCCTGCAGCCCGACCGCGACGAACATCGTGTACCTCGGGATGATGGTCACCGCCCAGGGGATCATCATCGTGCCGAGGACGAAGGCGAAGATCGCGGTCCGCCCGCGGAACTCGTACTTCACCAGCACGAAGCCCGCGAGCGCGCTCGTGTAGACCACGATGCTGGTGATGGTCACGGAGAGCAGGACCGAGTTCGAGAACAGCCGCAGGATGTCGAAGGTCTCCTGGAGGTTGACGAAGTTCTCGATGGTCCACTCCCGCGGGAGCAGCGTCTGGTCGAGGCTGTTGATCTCGGCGTTCGTCTTGAAGGCCGACAGCGCCATCCAGACGAAGGGGGCGACGGTGAGCAGCCCGAGCCCGAGGAGCGTCGCGTGGAGGAGGACCGCCCCGGCCTTGCGCGCGATCATCGTGCGGCCTTGAGCAGCGAGCGTCCTCCGGCGAGGCGGAACGACACGACGGTCATGAGCGCCGTGCAGAAGAAGAGCACGAAGGCGATGGCCGAGGCGTAGCCGAAGTTGTACTTGACGAAGGCCTCCTCGTAGATGAGGAACGAGATGAGGTTCGTCGAGCGCCCTGGCCCGCCACCGGTCATCACGAGGATCTGCACGTAGGCCTGCAGGTAGGCGATCACCGAGGTCACCACGACGAAGACCGTCATCGGCGCGAGGAGCGGCAGGGTGATGAACCTGAACCGTTGAGCCGGCGAGCAGCCGTCCACGACCGAGGCCTCGAGGGTCTCCTCCGGGATGGCGTAGAGCCCGGCCAGGAACAGGATCACCGCGTAGCCGAAGTCCTTCCAGACCGTCATGACCATGATCGCCGGGAGCGCGAAGGTGCTGTCGTACAGCCAGTTGATGTCGAGCCCCAGGACCGTGTCCACCGCCCCGATCTGCGGGTGGTAAGCGAGCTTCCACACGTAGGCCACCGCGACGAGCGGCGTGACCGTCGGGAGGTAGAAGATCGTCCGGAAGAAGGTCTTCCAGCGCGTCACCCTCGCGAAGATGGCGCAGGCGAGGGCGAGCCCGACGGCGACACGCAGCGTGATGACGACCGTGCCGAAGACGACCGTGTTGAGAGCGGTCCGCCAGAACACCGGGTCGGTGAACAGGGTCGCGTAGTTCTCGAACCCGATCGGGTCGTAGGTGCCGTTGAGAGGGTTCCACCGGTGGAAGCTCCCCCGGAGAGCCGAGACGACCGGGTAGACGAGCAGGACGGCGTTGAACCCCACGACGAGCAGGACGACAGTGGTGCGCAGGGACCGCTCGCCGCGGTGCAGGCGGCGCCGGGTCCGGCGCGGAGCGGTGTCAGCAGGGACGCCAGAAGGGGCGATGGTGGTCACGGCGTCTCAGCGCTCTGCGGGGTACGCGGCGTAGTGGTTCTCCCGCGAGACGAACCCGTCGTGGGCGATCTCCCTCTCGACGGTCTGCTGGGCGGTCGCGAGCGCCGCCGCCGGCTCGACACCGTTGTAGAGGATGTCTTCCCACATGACGTCGACGCTGGACTCGAAGGCCGCGGGCAGCGGGCCCGGCCAGATGTAGCGGTCCACGTCGCCGAGCGCGCTCAGCACGGGGTGCGCGGCGATCGCGGGGTCGTCGGCGAGCGCGGTGTACATCGGGAGCACGGAGTAGTGCAGGCACAGGTCACGCATGAGGTCGGCGTGCGTGAGCGAGAAGCGGACGAAGTCCTGCGCGACGGCGATCTCCTCGGCCGAGGCACCGGCGTTGATACCGGTCGTCGACTCGCCGTTGTAGCGGTCGTAGGCGTACGGCTCTTCGCCTGTGTCGGGCACGGGAGTGCGGAAGGTACCGAAGTCGATGTCGGGGTAGTCCTCGAGCAGGCTCCCGTAGAAGTGGCCCCAGGTGTAGATCATGGCCGTCTGGCCCTGGCCGAAGCTCTCGTCCGCGACCGGACCGAAGTCCTTGGAGCCGACCTGGTCGACCTCGTAGAGGTCGAGGAACCGCTCGACGACGGACAGCATCGTGGGGTTGTCGAGGTCCGGGGTGACCATGTCGGCCGCGAAGAGGTGCTGCCCCTCCTGGTACGGCAGACCGAGGCTGAACTCACGGAAGAGGCTGTTGAACGAGAAGCCGGCCTGGGTGAGCCTGTCCCCGTCGCGCACGGTGAGCCGCTGGGCGACCTCACGCAGCTCGTCCCACGTCGCGGGGTGGTCGTCCTCGGTGAGGCCCGCCCGGGCCCACATGTCGGCGTTGTAGTAGACGAGGCCGGTCATGAGCCCGTAGTCGAGGTAGTGGACCTGTCCGTCGACCAGGTGGGCATCGACACCGAGGTAGTCCGCGGCGAGGGCGTCGAGAGGCAGGTCGTACGGCTCGAGGTAGCCGATGAGGTTGTCGTGGTGGCTGTTGTGGATGTTGAACAGCGCGGGCCCCGACCCGTCGCGCAGCGCGAGCGGCAGCTTGGTCCAGTAGTCGTCCCAGGGCTGGTTCACGATGCTGATCTCCACGTTGGGGTGGAGCTCGGTGTAGGCGTCTGCGAAGGCCTGGAAGACCTCGTCGCCGTCCCAGAGCCACCAGTCGAGGGAGATCACCTCGCCGTCGTTCACCAGCCGGTTGGGGTCGTAGGTCAGGGTCTCGCCCTGGACCGGCAGCCCTGACGGGGCGACGGTCACCTCGACCGCCGTCGAGCCCTCCCCCGGCGAGCACCCCACCAGCACGAGCGCGGTCACACCTATCGACGCCACGAGCGCCCCAGACCTCTTCATCGAGTTCTCCTCAGTCGTCCGTCAGAGGGTTTACCGTTAAACCCATCGACCACGCTACGAAGAGTCCCCGACGGGGTCAACGCCCTGGTTGACACGACGTGAAGCAGCCCGGAGGAGGCTTCCTGAGCAGGCCGCACCGGTGCCGGTCAGGACCAGCCGCGGGCTCCCACGCCCACGCTGGCCGACGCCCCACCCGCAGGTCGGGTCGCGCGGCGGACGACGCCTACAGGTCGACCGTGTACCCCAGGGTCAGCTCGTCTCCGCTGACGCCGCGGATGCCCCAGCTGTCGCGTGGGCTCTCGATGATGACGATCTCGAGGTCGTCGAGCGGCAGGTCGAAGCGGCCGCAGACGCGGACGTAGAGCTGGCGGATGAGCTCGCGGCGCGCCGGCTGGCTCCTGCCGGCGAAGGCGACCACCTGGACGACGAGGTAGCGCGGACCGCGCTGCGGTGCGACGAGGTCGTCGTCGTCGAGCCAGACGAAGCGCTGGAAGCGCTTCTCGACCGGGTACTGCCACGCGTCGACGAGCGCCTCGTGGAGGACGTCGGACAGCTCCGTCCGCTGGTCGAGCCACTGCGAGCGCCTGCCGTGCACGATGAGCTGACCCATGCCGATGATCGTAGTCGCGCCACCAGGTTCGTGAGAGGCCCGTGCGAGGATTGTCGGCATGAAGTTCGACGACGCCACGTGGCACTCCGAGGGCACCTTCCCGGCCGACCTGCCGCCCGAGGCGGGCGCGACCCACATCGGGATCTTCCTCACCTGGCTGATCCGCAGCCAGCACCTCACCGACCAGCTGTTCGCGACCGCCGAGGACGACATCTTCGCCGTCCAGGCGGGGACCATGTCCGGGGCGGAGTTCCTGCTCACCTGGTTCGACGGGCAGCTCACCGACACTCCCCTGTCACGCACCGGCGCCGACTTCACCATGGCGTACTACGAGGGAGCGGGCGGCGACGTCACGTTCATCGCCGACTACGCCGACGCGTTCTCCGACGACCCCGACATCGACACGCTCTACCGGGTGCCCGACACCCAGGAGAGCTACGAGAAGGTCGCCGCCGTCATCTCCTACCGGTTCGAGCAGTGGCAGCACGCCGGCCGCCCGCCGTTCCTCAGCTGACGGGCCCGCCATGACCAGCTGGACGACCCTGTCGTCGGACGTCGTGTACGAGAACGCGTGGATCCGGGTCCGTGAGGACGCCGTCGGGCGCCCGGACGGAACCGAGGGGATCTACGGCGTCGTCGAGATCCGCAACCCCGCGGTGTTCGTGGTGCCGCTCACCGACGCCGACGAGGTGGTGCTCGTCGAGGTGGACCGGTACACCGTCGGCGGTCCCTCTCTCGAGATCCCCGCGGGCGGCTCCGACGGCGAGGACCTGCTGCTCGCCGCGCAGCGCGAGCTCCGCGAGGAGACCGGCCTGGTGGCCGACTCGTGGGAGCCGATCGGCTTCATGTCTGGTCTCAACGGGGTCTGCCGCGCCCCCGAGCACGTGTTCCTGGCCCGGGGGCTGCGGGACTCGGGCGAGGCGCACGAGCAGGAGGAAGAGGGCATCGTCGGCACCCGCCGCGTGCCGTGGTCCGAGGCGCTCGGCATGGTGCGCGACGGCACGATCACCGACGGCGAGACGGTCGCGGCGCTCATGTACGCGGCGCTCGCGCTCGGGCGGGTCGGGTAGGCAGAGCTCCCGGGACGACTCAGGCCTGCTCCGCGGCCCCCGGGTCGAGCGTCAGGGACTCTCGGCCGGTCGACAGCCAGGCGTCGAGCGCGTGATGCACGGCACCAGGCGCCTCGAGCGGGGCCAGGTGGCCGACGTCGTCGAGCTCGACGACCGGGACGTCCCCCGGGAGCAGCGCCCGCAGCCGTCCCGCCTGCTCGACCGGGACCCACGGGTCCTCGGCACCCCAGCCGACGCCCACCTCGCAGCGCACCTCACCGAGCCGGGCCGCGACCGGCCGGGTGTCCTCGGGACGCAGCGCGGCGACCTGACGGTAGAAAGCCCGCTGGCCGTCCTCGTCGAGCCACGGCTCCACGAGGACGTCGGTCGTGGCGGCGTCGAGCCGGTGGCGCGACGCCCCGGACACGTACTCCCGGACGAGGGCCGCGTGGAGCGCGGGCGGCAGCTGCGGGAAGACGTCGGGGTGGTCGGCGACCAGGCGGAAGAACGGCGAACCCCACGGGTCGAGAGTCACCGCATCCCACAGGAAGAGGTCTGCGTACTCGGCGCCGTGCAGCAGGTGCGCGCCCAGTGCTACCGCACCACCGACGTCGTGCGCGACGACGTGCGGGCGGTCGAGACCCCAGTGCGAGAGCAGCCGCGCGAGGCGGACGGACTGGGTGGGCAGGCCGACGGGAGTCCCCGCGTCCATGGTCGACCGGCCATAGCCGGGCATGTCCCACAGGTGCACCCGGTGTGTCGCGCTCAGCCTCCGCGCGACCTGCGCCCAGACACGCGACGACCACGGCGTGCCGTGGCACAGCACGACGTCACCCGCGGACGGGCCGTCGGGCTCGAGGACGTAGGTGGCGATCGACGCCCCGTCGATCACGACGGGGACAGGGTCGGGCAGGTGGGGCTCGTGCAGGTGCATGCGCCGAGGCTAAGGCCTCCGGTCGGGCCGAGGTCGCGCCACGCCGAGGCGCCCCGCCTGGGTTGACAGGTTTGTGACCTCTGACCTGCGGTGATGCACGTCTCTCACCCGCCGGGGCGCCACACTCGCTAGCGTCTCCCGCAGGCTCGGGCCAGACCGGCACGAGGTGGACCCCAAGGAGTCTCGATGGCGACCTCCGCACGCGCACCGCTGCCCGACGTCGAGGTGCTGCGCACCCCTGACGGCGATCCCGTGGGGGTGGTCGAGAGGCCTCGGTGGACGCCGCTCAAGGTCACGCTCTGGACGGCAGTCGCACTCCTGGGCGGTGTGGCCTGGACGATGATCGCGGTGGTCCGCGGCGAGCAGGTCAGCACCATCTGGTTCATCGTCGCGTCCCTGTGCACCTACACCTTCGCCTACAGGTTCTACGCGAGGTTCGTCGAGCGCCGCCTCATGCGCCCCGACGACCGCCGCGCCACCCCCGCCGAGCGCATCGACGACGGCACCGACTACGACCCGACCGACCGCCGCGTGCTGTTCGGCCACCACTTCGCCGCCATCGCCGGCGCAGGGCCGCTCGTCGGCCCCGTGCTCGCCGCCCAGATGGGCTACCTGCCCGGGACCATGTGGATCATCTTCGGTGTCGTCGTCGCCGGCGGTGTCCAGGACATGCTCGTGCTGTTCTTCTCGATGCGACGCGGCGGGAGGTCGATCGGGCAGATGGCCCGCGACGAGATCGGACCGGTGGGCGGCGCCATCGCGATGGTCGTCGTCTTCGTCATGATGATGATCGTCCTGGCGGTGCTCGCCCTGATCGTGGTCAACGCGCTCGCCGAGAGCCCCTGGGGCGTGTTCTCGATCGGCTGCACCATCCCGATCGCCCTGTTCATGGGCGTCTACCTGCGCTACGTCCGACCAGGACGCGTCACCGAGATCTCCGTGGTCGGGTTCGTCCTGCTCATGGCAGCGATCGTCGGCGGGAGGTACGTCGCCGAGAGCTCCTTCGGGCACCTGTTCCACCTCTCCCCCGTCACCCTGACCTGGGCGCTCGTGATCTACGGGTTCAGCGCGGCCGTGCTCCCGGTGTGGCTGCTGCTCACGCCGCGCGACTACCTGTCGACCTTCATGAAGGTCGGGACCGTGCTGGTCCTCGCCGCCGGCATCGTCATCGTGATGCCAGCAGTCCAGATGCCCGCCGTCACCGAGTTCGCGAGCACCGGCGAGGGCCCCGTGTTCTCCGGCTCGCTGTTCCCGTTCCTGTTCATCACCATCGCCTGCGGCGCACTGTCCGGGCTGCACGCGACCGTCGCGTCGGGCACCACACCCAAGATGGTCGAGAAGGAGTCTCAGGTCCGCGTCATCGGGTACGGCGGGATGCTCATGGAGTCCTTCGTCGCGATCATGGCGCTCGTCGCCGCGATCTCCCTCAACCAGGGCGTCTACTTCGCGATGAACATGCCCGAGGCCATGACCCAGGGCACCTCGCAGGGCGCGGCCGACGCCGTGGACGCCCTCGGCCTCGTCGACATCGCGGGCGACCCCGTCGAGGTCCGGTGGGAGACCGAGGTCGACGGCCAGACGGTCACCCTCACCGGGGCCGAGGCTCTCGACGCGGTCGCCTCCGACATCGGCGAGCCGTCCGTGGTGTCCAAGACCGGGGGCGCGCCGACGCTGGCCGTCGGGATGGCGAACATCCTGCACGAGGTCGTCGGCGGCAAGGGGATGATGTCGTTCTGGTACCACTTCGCGATCATGTTCGAGGCCCTGTTCATCCTCACCACCGTCGACGCCGGGACACGGGTCGCCCGGTTCATGCTGTCGGACTCGCTCGGCACCTGGATACCCCGGTTCCGGAAGCCCTCGTGGCGGCTCGGGAGCTGGCTGTCGACCGCCGCCGTCGTGAGCGCCTGGGGCTCGCTGCTCATGATGGGCGTGACCGACCCGCTCGGGGGCATCAGGACGCTGTTCCCCCTGTTCGGCATCGCCAACCAGCTCATCGCGGCCGCGGCACTCACCCTCGTCACGGTCATGGTCGTCCGCAGAGGCTACGTGCGGTGGGTCTGGATCCCGCTGGTCCCGCTCGTCTGGGACGTGGTCGTCACCTTCACCGCCTCGTGGCACAAGATCTTCTCGAGCGTCCCCGAGATCGGGTACTGGGCGCAGCGCGCCCTCTACCAGGAGCGCATCGCCTCCGGGGAGATCACCGGGGCGGCGGAGCTCGCCGACGCGCACGCGATCGTCCGGAACACCACCGTCCAGGGCACGCTCTCGATCGTGTTCGTCCTCATGATCACCGCGCTGCTCGTCACAGCGGTGCGCGCGGTCTGGGGTGCGCTGCGGGAACCGGGGACGACGAGCTCCGAGGACCCCTTCGAGGCGTCGAGGCTCTTCGCGCCCTCGCACCTCGTGGCGACCCGCGCCGAGAAGGAGGTCCAGGCGGAGGTCGTGCGGACCACCGGGGAGGTGAGGAGGTGAGACTGCTGGTGCGCTGGCTCCGGGCCGTCCGGTGGTACGTCCACGAGCTCATGGGCGACACCGCGTACGCCAGGTACGTCCGCAGGCACGCGTCTGCCCACCCGGGAGCGGAGCCGCTCAGCGAACGGGACTACTGGCGCAAGCGCACGGCGGACCAGGAGGCGGCGCCCGTGTCCCGGTGCTGCTGACGTGCTCACGGTCTGGCGTGACACCTGCGCTGACTAGACTCCTCTGGTGCTCATCCTGCTCCCACCGTCCGAAGGCAAGTCACCGGCGCCCACCGGGGAGCCGGTCGACCTCGATGCCCTGAGCGCCCCGACGCTCACCCGTCACCGCACGAAGGTGATGCGCGCCCTGGCCAAGGTCAGCGCCCGCAAGACCGCCCTCGACGTGCTCGGGGTCGGGCCGAGCCTCGCCGACGACGTCGCACGGAACACCCGGCTCGGCACCGAGCCCGCGGCTCGGGCGGCGACCGTGTACACCGGGGTGCTCTACGCCGCAGCGGGCCTCGACGACCTCACCCCGGAGCAGGCCGCGCTCGCGCACGACTCCGTGCGGACCGTCTCGGCGCTGTGGGGCGCGGTCTCCCCCGACGACGTCATCCCCGCGTACCGCCTGTCCATGGGCACCGACCTGCCAGGCGTCGGTCCGCTCGCGACCGCGTGGCGCCCGCACCTCGAGAAGGTCCTCAGCCCACGGGCCGAGGGCGACGTGGTCGTCGACTGCCGGTCGGCCGCCTACCTCGCCGCCTGGAAGCCCGCGAAGGGCACCGACTGGGTGAGCGTCCGCGTCCTCCGCGAGCTCGACGGCAAGCGCTCCGTCGTCTCGCACAACGCCAAGCACACCCGTGGCGTCCTCACCCGGCACCTGCTCACCCGCGGCGGCGACCAGCCCCGCACCGCGAAGGAGGTCCTCGAGGCCGCGACCGAGCTCGTCGGCGGGCCGCTGGTCGACGCCACGCTCCTCGACGGGAAGAACGGGGCGTCCACCCTCGAGCTCGTGGTGCTGTGACACGCGAGCCTCGACGAGAGGCCGTCCCTGTGCGTCAGCTCAGCGTCGAGGCGTGGTCCGGGACGTAGGTCTGCAGCTCGCGCGGGGTGCGGCGGTACCCGGTCGACGCGGGGCGCTCGGGGAGCGTGATCGGCGGGTGCGTGACCTCCTCGTACGGGACCGTCGACAGCAGGTGCGAGATCATGTTGAGGCGCGAGCGCTTCTTGTCCTCGCTCTCCACCACGAACCACGGCGACGCCGGGGTGTCGGTGTGGATGAACATGTCGTCCTTGGCGCGCGAGTAGTCCTCCCACCGGGCGATGGACTCGAGGTCCATGGGTGAGAGCTTCCACTGGCGCATCGGGTCCTCGAGGCGCGACGCGAACCGCTTCTCCTGCTCTGCGTCGGAGACGGAGAACCAGTACTTGCGGAGCATGATGCCGTCGTCGATGAGCAGCTGCTCGAACACCGGGCACTGCGCCATGAACCGCTTGTGCTCGGCCGGTGTGCAGAACCCCATGACCCGCTCGACGCCCGCCCGGTTGTACCAGGAGCGGTCGAACAGGACGATCTCCCCGGCCGCCGGGAGGTGCTCCACGTACTTCTGGAAGTACCACTGGGACTTCTGGCGCTCCGTCGGTGCAGGCAGCGCCGCGACGCGCACGTGGCGCGAGTTGAGGTACTGGGTGACGCGCTTGATGGCGGAGCCCTTGCCCGCCGCGTCGCGCCCCTCGAAGACGATGACGAGCCGCTCGCCCGACGCACGCACCCACTCCTGGAGCTTGACGAGCTCGGACTGGAGCCGGAACAGCTCGGCCTCGTACGCCTTCTTCTTGAGCTTGGGGAGCTTGGGCGGTGTGTCGTCGCCTGCGTCGTGCGGCCCACCCGGGATGCGCGTGTCTGTCGCGTCCGAGGCCGGCACCGGGTCTCCGCCCTTCGCGTGGCGGTGCTGGGCAGGTGTGTCGTTCGCCATCGGACGTCCTCCTGGTTCGGGCCCCCTGAGCAGGGCCGTCGTTCGCTGCAGCCCATCATGCACCCTGCGCCCGGAGAGCACAGGGGTGGCGGGCACACCGGGGTGACCGCTCGGGCGGCACCTCCGGGTCGGACGTGCGGCGCGGTGCGGCGCCGCTAGTCTCGGACGGTGGACGACGTCGAAGAGCCGCTGGCGGGCGGCAACGCCTCGGACGCTGTCGTGCGGGTCGGCTCGACCGTGCGAAAACCCTGGACTTCGGCGACCCCGGCCGTCCATCACGTCATGCGCCACGTCCGGGAGGCCGGGGTCGACGTCCCAGCCGTGCTCGGTCGCGACGAGCAGGGCCGCCAGGTGCTCGAGATGGTCCCGGGCCGGATCGCCATGGACTCACCACCGCTCACGCGCGACGAGCTCGCACGCGTCGGACGGCTCGTCCGGTCTGTGCACGACGCGACGCAGGACCTCGCGACCGACCGTCGCGCCGCGTGGGACGTCTTGCTCCCTGCTCCAGCCGCGGCAGACGCTGGTGCCGACCTCGTGTGCCACAACGACCTCGCGCCGTGGAACCTGGTCGTCGGGGCCCGATGGGTGTTCATCGACTGGGACGGGGCAGGTCCGAGCACCCGCCTCTGGGACCTCGCGTACGCCGCGCAGTCGTTCACGATCAACGACTCGCGGGCCGACCCGACCGACGCCGCCGCCGACCTGGCGGCCTTCGTCGAAGGTTACGGCGCCGACCAGACGCTCCGAGACGCTCTCCCTGCCACGCTCGGACGGCGAGCCGCTGCGATGCACGAGATGCTGCGCTCGGCCCACGCCACCGGTCGCCAGCCGTGGGGGTCCATGTTCACCTCGGGCCACGGAGACCACTGGCTCGCCGCTACCCGCTACGCGCAGAGCAACGAGGAGACGTGGAGGGTCGCGCTGCACGGCCGCTGACCCGCCCCCGCCGGACCGTGCCCGGCGGCTCGGACCTGATCCTGCACCTCAGACCGGTGGCCGGACCTCAGATCTCCGGCGGGATGCCGATCGCGGTGATCTCCGAGGTGCCGTCGGCCCAGTAGCGGATCATGCTCACGGAGGCCGGGGCGATGCGGATGCGGTGCCACTGGGACGCGGGCGCCCCGAAGGCGGTCCCGATCACCGAGCGGAGCGCGACCGCGTGCGACACGACCACGACGGTGCGGCCCGGGCCGCCGGCGATGAGGTCGTCCATGGCCGTGGCCAGCCGCTCGCCCGTCTGGGCGATCGACTCGCCGCCGGGGATCGCGAAGGTCCCGGACTCGTGCCACTCCCGCAGCTGTCCGGGCCACCGCACCTCGATCTCGTCGGCGGTCAGGCCTTCCCACTCGCCGAAGTGCCCCTCGGCGAGGCGCGGGTCGGTGACGACGGCGCGGCCGAGACGTCGGCTGATCGCCGCCGCCGTCTCCTGGGTCCGGACCATGGGCGACGCGACGATCTCCGTCGCACGCGGGACGTCCGGCCAGATCTTGCGGCCGATGCGGTGCACCAGGTCGGCCGCCTGCGCTGCCTGGATGCGGCCGTCCCCGCTGAGGCTGGGCCCGGGGACGCCACCGCCGGAGTAGGCACCGCTCGTCGTGTGCGGCGTGACACCGTGCCGGACGAGGATCGCGGTGAGCGGCTCGTCGGCGTCGGGGCGGAACGTCGCGCCCGTCGGCCTGGCGCCGGTCGGCCGCGCTGCCCCTGGTCCCCCGGTGGTCTCCGGCGTCTGGCTCATGCTCACTCCTTCGGGCGGTCGTCCTTGATACGCACCAGGATGCGCCCGCACTCCTCGCACCGCACGACGTCCTCGGGGGCCGCCGCACGGATGGCGGAGAGGTCCGTCTGGTTCATGTCGAGCTGGCACCCCTCGCAGCGGCCGCCGCGGAGCGCCGCGGCGCCCTGCCCGCCGAGCTGCGTGCGGATCTTGTCGTAGAGCGTGACGAGCGCGGCGTCGAGACCCTCGACGGCCTTCGCACGGTCCGCCTGAACGACGTTCAGCTGTGCGTTGATCTCCGCGGTCTGCGCGTCGACCTCGGCCAGCGCCGCAGCCTTGGCGTCGAGAGTCTTCTGGTGCGCCTCGTCAAGCTTGCCGAGGGTGTCCTCGTGCGCCTCGAGACGCTCCATGACCTCGAGCTCGACCTCTTCGAGCGCGCCCTGCCTGCGGACGAGCGACTCGAGCTCGGTGACGAGCGCCTGCGCGTCCTTGGCCCCGACAGCACCGGAGTCGAGCCGCTGCTGGTTGCGTGCCGCACGGGCCCGCACCTGCTCGACGTCGCCCTCGGCCTTGGCGAGCTCGCGGCGCAGGTCGCTCGCGGCGGTGCGCGACGCGACCAGCGCGGAGGTGACGTCGGCGAGCTGGGAGTCGATGTCCTTGACGGTCGCCAGGCCTGGGAGCGTGGTGCGACGGTGCACGAGCTGCTGGGCTCGGGTGTCGAGCGCCTGGACGTCCAGGAGTCGGCGCTGGTCCTCGACAGGGGCCTTGGTCACGGCTGGTGTCCTTCCGTTGGGTCGTGAGAGGTCTGGTCGTCGGTGCCCGGCGACCCGAACCGTGCGGTCCACGGGTCGGTGCGCAGGACGCTGACTCTGGTGACCACCGTAGTGCCGTCAGAGGCGCAGTCGTGCACCAGGTCGTCGGCCGCGTACGGCAGCCAGGGCCACTCGCTCGCGAAGTGCGCGGTGTCGACGAGGAACGGCCTGCCGGTCCCCGGTGCGTCACCAGCCGCGAGGGCGTCGAGCCGGGCCTGCTCGCGGGCCTCGGAGACGGAGTGGTGCTTGAGGTCAGAGGTGACGTAGACGTCGGCTCCGGCGGCACGGGCCGCGGCGACGTACGAGTCCCCCGAGCCACCGAGGACGGCCACCGTCTCGACCGCCGCGTCGAGGTCTCCGGCCACACGGACACCCTGCGGCGTCGCGGGCAGCACCGCGGCGACGTGCTCGGCGAAGGCCCGCAGTGTCGTGGGCTGCGGGAGCCTGCCCACACGACCGGCGCCGGTCGTGGCACCGGGCGAGTGCGGGTCGAGAGGACGACGGTCGACCATGCCGAGCAGGTCCGCGAGCGCGTCGTTGACGCCGCGCTCAGCAGCGTCGCCGTTGGTGTGGGCGACGTACAGGGCGCACCCGGCCTCGATCAGCCGGTGCACGACCGACCCCTTGACGCTTCCGGCGGCCACCGAGTGGACGGGCTTGAGGAGGAGCGGGTGGTGGGTGACGAGGAGGTCGGCACCCCAGGCGACGGCCTCTTCGACGACGTCGGCGACCGGGTCGACCGCGAAGAGCACGCGGCGGACGGCGCGCTGCGGGTCGCCGACCACGAGGCCGACGGCGTCCCAGTCCTCGGCCGTGGACGGCGGGTACCGGGTGTCGAGCATCTCGACGACGCGGGCGAGCGTCGGAGCCGGGGTGGAGTCGTCTGGCAGGTCCTGCTGTCGATCGGCGGTCACTGTGGCAGGTTACCGTCCGGTCGGTGGGGTGCGCTCGGGGCGCACCGGCTGCTCGCGGCGCAGGGGTACGAGGTCAGCGGTCGTCCGGGCGGGTCAGGCGAGCGGGTCCGTCATGCTGCAGGTGGCCAGCTGGGAGCCGTCGACCGAGATCGACGTCTGGGCCACCCAGCCCGGGCCCAGGGTACTGACGTCGACGGTGAGCTCACCGACGACCGCTCCGTCCACGACGGTGTCTGTCGGGGTGGCGACGGGCAGCTCTGCGACGGTGCGCGCGTCGAGGGTCCCGTCAGCGGAGGTGGCGACCAGCTGGACCGTCGCGCCCTCGGGCACCGTCCTGACCCAGTGCCACCGGGCGGCGACCTCGGTGGCGGGTTGCGTCGTGGTGCTCTCCACCCAGAACCGTCGCTCCGTGGAGACGCTGTCGTCTGCGGAGAGCGTCGCCCCGGTGGGGGTGAAGGTGCCGGAGTCGAGGACGGGGAAGCTGCAGCTCTCCGCGCTGGCCCCGCTGGCACCCCCGCTCGACCAGGATCCGGAGAACAGCGCGAGGCCGACGGTCACGACGGCTGCGACCGCGGTGGTCCGGGCCTCCCAGCCGGGTGTCGCGGGCTCGCCGAGGCTCCCCCGTGCACCGGGCCTGCCCGTCCGGAGGGTGCCGCGCCGGCTGACGAGCCCCTCGAGGGCGAGGTTGGACCTGACGGTGCGGGTCCGGAGCACGACCGTGCCCACGATGGAGTCTGCGAAGGTGCGGCGCTCGGCGTTCCAGAGCGGCCGCAGGTACCCGATGAACAGGATCGCGTCGAGCAGGTGCGCGAAGGAGCGCAGGACGGTGCGGACGAGCCCGACGGGCCGGCCGGTCTGGTCGTCGACGACCGCGATGCCGACGACGCGTTTGCCCGGGGTCGCTCCCCCGTATCCCTGCAGCAGCAGGACGAGCACCACGACGGCCACGAGGACGGCCCGTGCGCCGGGGGCCACGTCGGACATCGAGCTGGTGTCGGTGCCGAAGGTGACGGGCGGGATGAGGTCGACGTCCAGGGCCGGGCCTGCGACGAGGTAGCCGAGGCCGGAGAGCGCGAGACCGTCGAGGACGGTCGCGACGACGCGGGCCGTCCACGACGCGTAGACGGTCTCGTCGAGTACCTCGGGGACGACGTCGGGGCGCGGATCGGCGATGACCATCGGTCCATCCTGGCAGGTGGGGCGTGGTCCGACCAGGGTGAAGCCTGACCGGGCTCAGCGGCTGAGGGTGCAGGACCCCACGGGCTCGTCGTCCACGGAGATCGTGGTGGTCGCGGTCCAGGAGCCGCCGAGGGAGGCGAGGTCGTGGCCGTCGATCTCGACCGTCCCGGCGCCTCTGCCGGGCAGCCCGGGACCGTCGCCGTCGAGCCACTCGTCCGAGACGGACCCGGCCGGGACGAAGGCCGTGCGACGGATCTCCGTGCCGTCGGCGGAGGTCGCGACGAGCTCGACGGACGTGCCGTCAGGCGCCTCTCCGGTCCATGCCCAGTCGGCGTCGATCCTGCCGTCCGGCGTGGACACCGACCTCTCGATGCCGAGTCGGCGCTCTGTCCGCACACCGCCCTCGCTGCGTATCGACACCGAGAGCGGCTCGAAGGTCGACGACGTGCCGTCGCCGAAGGCGCACTGGGTCGAGGTCTGACCTCCTGACGACTGCACGCTCACGGCGAGCGCGGCGAAGAGCAGGGCGAGCACCGTCGCGAGCGCGGTCAGCGTCCGCCCCCACGGGCCCGTGTCGGGGTCGCCGAAGGTCCGGCGCTCCTCGACCGTTGGTGACGACAGCCCTCGGCGACGCTGCAGCAGCCGCTCGACGAGACGGTTGGGCCGGACCGTGCGGGTCTGCAGCACGACGGTGCCGAGGATCGAGTCCGCGAAGGTGCGGCGCTCGGCGTCCCAGAGCGGCCTGAGGTACCCGATGAGCAGGATCACGTCGGCGAGGTGCGCGAACCACCGCAGGACCGAGCCGAGGAGCCCGATCGGGCGGCCGGACTCGCGGCTCACGACGGCGATCCCGACGACGCGCTTGCCGAGGGTCGCGCCGCCGAGGCCCTGCACGAGCATGAACGCGAGCCAGACCCCGACGATCGACCACCGTGCGGCGGCGGGGACCACCGACATGTCGAGGTCGTTGAGGGCGAGCAGCGGGATGGCGATGTTCGTGTCGGTGATGACCGGACCGGCGACGAGGAAGACGATCCCGCTGAAGGCGAAGCCGTCGATCACGGCCGCGACGACGCGCGCGGTCCACGACGCGTAGTGCACCTTGGCGACGGTCTCGGGGACACGGGTGAGGTGTGCGTCGTCGGTGACCATCGGTCCACCCTGCCAGACCTGGGACGTGACCGCAGGCCCCTGATCAGGTCAGGGACCGTGCCCAGCGCCTCTCAGGCGCGGTCGAGGGCGTCGGCGACCACGTCGAGCCAGCCGGCCCAGAAGGTCTTCCACCGCTCGCCCGCCGCGGTCGAGGCGAGCTTCTCGTGGCTCACCGTCGCGCGGCACCGGTCTGCCCCGGCCGCGGCGAGGGTGACGAGGATGCTGCCCTCCGGCTCGCCGTCGTCGACGATCGCGAACCGGAGCGACTTGGAGGTGGGCTTCGACCGCAGGGTCACCTCGAGCCCGGGGAGCAGCAGCGCCCAGGACGCCGCGTCGAGGACGATCTCGCGCAGCTCGGGCTCCGTGATCGGCAGCGTCTTGGTGCGGCTCACGGCGAAGGTGCCGTCGGCCATCTGACCGGGGACCCGCTGGCCCGTGAGCCTGCGGACGCCGACGGCCACGCCGTGGCCCCACCATCCTGTGAGGCCGTGGTCGTCGATCGCCCAGGTCGCGATCTGTGCGTGGGAGGCGTCGCGCCCCGGGCCGGCGGCCGCGAGGGTGACCCACTCGTCCCACCCACGGCCGGTCCCGGCGCGGATCTTCTCGTCGGACATCTCGGGTGCGGAGGCCCCTGGGCCGTCCGCCGGGTCCTCGCCAGCCCCGTCCCCCGCGAGCCGCGCGGCGCGCACCTGCTCGACGAGGGGGACGATCCGGTCCAGCGTGGGGTTGTCGAGCGCAGCGGCGGGCGTCATGCCCCGACCCTACGACGGCGGGGCGGGGCGCGGGAGGGCTCGGCCGGATCGCGCCCTCCCGACCGCGTCCCGGCTCGGCTACCCGAAGACCGTGAGGTCGACGTCGTCGACGGTCATGAGAGCCGGGAGGTGGTGCACCCCGGCGTCGGCCGACCGCACGTGCTCGACGGCGAGCGCGGCCACGAGGCCGGTAGCGCGCGACTGCCCGACGCCGGTGGCGGTGCCGTGCACGCGCTCGGCGTCACGGACCTGGAGGTACCAGCGCTCGCCTCCGGGCATGGGGATACCCGTGGGCAGGTGGCGTGCGCCCGGCACCCAGGTGAGCGCGGCGAGAGAGGTGGTCGCGAACCTCGAGTCCAGGCCGAAGTAGCTGCGGACGGGGCGGCCGAGCTCGGCGGTCAGCGTGGTCTGGTCGGAGAAGTCGGTGCGGTAGAGGCGTCGGCGTCCGGACGGGAGGTCGAAGGTGGCGGGTCGGGTGTAGCTGCGGACCGCGGTCCCAGACGAGGGGTCCTGGAAGCTCCGGCCCAGCATCCCGTACACCCAGGCGGACCCGGCCGCTCCGTGGTGCTCTCCTGCCCC
The DNA here is from genome assembly GCF_000024925.1 of Sanguibacter keddieii DSM 10542. Lineage (NCBI taxonomy): Bacteria > Bacillati > Actinomycetota > Actinomycetes > Micrococcales > Sanguibacteraceae > Sanguibacter > Sanguibacter keddieii. The sequence goes on along the minus strand of NC_013521.1, from coordinate 1,675,030 downwards.
GAGCACGATCGCGACGTCGAGCGGCAGGTCCGTCTGGGCGGCCGCGGCGTGCGCGAGGAGGTTGGTGATCCCGGGGGCGATGCCGACGCTCAGCGCGACGGGCGCGGCGAGGTCGAGCGTCTCGATGCCGGCGAGGTAGGTGGCGGTCGCGCTGATGTCGACGACCGCGGCCCCGGCCGACGTGGCTGCGGCGACGACACGGGGGTCCTCGCGCCCCGAGGTGTTGAGCACCACGTCGACGTCGGCGCTGGCACGGCTGACCGCAGTGAGGTCGGCGAGGTCGAGCACGAGGTCGGCGCGGCTCGGGTCGCGCCCCGCGGTGGTGACGGCGTGGCCGCGTGAGCGCAGCTGCTCGACGGCGAAGGACCCTGCGGCGCCGTATCCGCCGAGGGCGAGGACCCGCAGCGGGGTGGTGCTGCGCGGGCTGTGGTGGTGCGACATCGTCAGATCCTCTTCTCGAACAGGTGTGTACGAGTTGCAACGTAGCACAACCCGAACACCAGTGTTTGAGATGCTCGAGACCTCGGCTAGCCTGAGACCGTGACACCCGCTGCCCCACGCCCGACCGCGACCCGAGAGCCGGACGCGCGACCACCCGACGCACGCCGAGCCGACGCACGCCGCAACCGCGAGGCGATCCTCGCCAGCGCGCTCGAGCTCTTCGCACGAGACCCGAACGCCTCCATGTCGGCGATCGCCACGGCTGCCGGCGTCGGCCGGGTCACGCTGTACGGGCACTTCGCGGGACGCGACGAGCTCGTCGAGGCAGCCCTCGCCACGGCCGTCGAGCAGTCGGACGCGCTGCTCGCGACCCTCGACCTGTCCGGCGACCCGATCGACGCGCTCACCCGGCTCGTCGGCCAGTCGTGGCGGCAGGTCGAGGCCAACAGCGCGGCGCTCGACGCCGCCCTCGCCGCCCTCGGCGAGGAGCACGTGCGCTCGTCGCACGACGCCGTGCTGACCCGCGTCCACGAGCTCGTCGAGCGCGGCCAGGCGTCAGGCGCGTTCCGGGCGGACCTCAGCGCGGACTGGCTGACGGCCGTCGTCTACTCGACCCTGCACACCGCGTGCGCCGAGGTCGCCGGAGGGCGCCTCGGACCGGACGAGGCCGAGCAGGCCATCGTCGCCACGGTCACGAGCGCGGTACGCGGCTAGCGCCACCAGCCCGAGAGGTCATGTCCTCCCGGGGCCCACGAGGTCAGAGCAGGCCCGGCGTCTTCCCGGGGCACGTGCCGTCGGCCCGCGGCGCACGGCGCGCACGGGTCGAGAGGTAGCGCAGCAGCGCGCTGTCGACGAGCAGGACCACGCCGACGGCACCGGCCCAGAGCTGGCCCTGGAGGATGCCGAACGCGAGGAAGGCGAGCCCCAGCACCGCGAGCCCGATGGCGACCGCGGGTCGGAGCTGGGCGAGGCCGTCGATGCCGGTAGGGCGCGCAGGCCTGCCGTCGCCGGGGACCGGGGACTTGGCGTCGTACGTCATCGTGGCGGCTCCTGCTCGTCGAGGTCGGGCGTCACGCCACTCTAGGAGACCGTGCCGAGTTCGGCCTGCTGGCAGCGCGATCACGCGGCTCATCCTGTGCGCGGTCACAGTTCTAGACTCAGTCGACGCGAATACGTGATCAGAAGTCGTTCTCTCCGCTCGAATCGCTGGGATCGCTGGACTGTGACCGTGTACAGTCCACCTCGACGCACCCACGACGGTGCCCACGAAGGTCATGGACGACCACCGTGCCGCGGCAGGCCACGTCGCCTGTCCGCGAGGTCGCGATCGACTGACGAACAATGACGCTCGCAGGAAAGGACATCCCCCGATGCACCCACCACGACGACGCCTCCCCCTGAGGCTCGCGGCGGCAGCGACGGCAGGCGCCGTGCTCCTCACGCCCCTCGTCACCACCTCCGCCGTCGCAGCCGACGACCCGACGGGACCGGTCGAGGCCGGGATCGTCGTCGACAAGGTGGAGGGCCTCCCCGAGGACTTCATCAACGGCGTCGACATCTCGTCGATCCTCGCCCTCGAGAAGAGCGGCGTGACCTTCCAGGACTGGGACGGCCAGCAGGCCGACATCTTCGAGGTGCTCGCCGACGCGGACGTCAACTACGTCCGCGTCCGCGTGTGGAACGACCCCTACGACGCCCAGGGCAACGGCTACGGCGGCGGCGACAACGACATCGCGGCAGCCGTCGCGATTGGCGAGCGCGCCACCGCGCACGGCATGCGCCTCCTGGTCGACTTCCACTACTCCGACTTCTGGGCCGACCCCGCCAAGCAGCAGGCCCCCAAAGCCTGGGCCGAGATGACCGTCGACCAGAAGGCCGACGCCACCGAGGCGTACACCGCCGACGCCCTCACCCAGCTGCGCGACGCGAACGTCGACGTCGGCATGGTGCAGGTGGGCAACGAGACCAACAACTCCGTCGCCGGCGTCACCGGCTGGGCCGGGATGTCGCAGATCTTCAGCGCCGGCAGCAGCGCCGTGCGCACCGTCTACCCCGACGCCCTCGTCGCGGTGCACTTCACCAACCCCGAGCGGGCCGGCTCCTACGCGAACATCGCCCGCCAGCTCGACACCCACGGCGTCGACTACGACGTCTTCGCGAGCTCGTACTACCCGTTCTGGCACGGGTCGCTGAGCAACCTGACGACCGTGCTGGACCAGGTCGCGACGACCTACGACAAGCAGGTCATGGTCGCCGAGACGTCGTGGAACTACACCCTCGAGGACGGCGACGGCCACGAGAACACCATCAAGCCGACCTCCGGGTTCACGCAGTACCCCTCGTCCGTCCAGGGCCAGGCGACCGCGGTCCGCGACGTCATGCAGGCCGTCACCGACGTGGGCCCCGAGGGGATCGGCGTCTTCTACTGGGAGCCCGCGTGGCTGCCGGTCGGCCCACCCGAGGAGCTCGCGCAGAACAAGCTCCTCTGGGAGGAGCACGGCTCCGGCTGGGCGTCCAGCTACGCCGCCGAGTACGACCCGGAGGACGCCGGCGAGTGGTACGGCGGGTCGTCGTGGGACAACCAGGCGCTCTTCGACTTCCAGGGTGCACCGCTCGAGTCGCTGCGCGTGTTCCAGTACGCCCGCACCGGTGCGACCGCGCCGCGCGAGGTCGTCGACGTCGAGAAGGTGACGCTCACCGTCCCTGACGGATCACCCGTCACCCTTCCGGCCACGGTGCGCGTCACGTACAACGACGGCAGCACCGAGGACCGACCCGTCACGTGGTCGACCTCCGTAGACTGGATCCGCGGGCCGGGGGCGTACACGGTCTCCGGGACCACCGCCGACGGCGCGCGGGTCACCGCGACCGTCACGGTCAGCGCGGTGAACCACGTCGCCAACCCCAGCTTCGAGGACGCGACCGCCGCCCCGTGGACCATCACGGGGACGGGGGCATCCGTCGCGGCCGACGCCGACGCCTCCGACGGGGCTCGCTCCCTGAAGTTCTGGTCCGCCACCCCCTACACCTTCGCGGTCGAGCAGACGATCACCGGCGTACCCGCCGGCACCTACCGGCTGTCCGCCACGAGCCAGGGCGCACTGGCAGGCCCGACCGACACCCGCACCCTGAGTGCGACCACGGCCGAGGGCGAGCAGTCGGCGCCCATCACCCTCGACGGCTGGCGGGCCTTCTCGACCGCGACCGTCGACGACGTGGTCGTCGGCGAGGACGGCCTCGTCACCGTCGCCGCGCGCTACTCGCTCAGCGGTGCCGCCTGGGGCAACCTCGACGACGTCCGCCTCACCCGCGTGGAGAGCACGACGACCGTCGACACCGCCGCCCTCGAGCAGTCGCTCCAGACGGCCCGCACCGTCGACCGCACGCTCTGGACGCCGGCGTCGCTCGCGACCCTCGACGTCGCGGTCGAGAGCGCCGAGGTGCTCCTGTCCGGGTCACGGGCCACGCAGGAGGACGTCGACGCGGTGACCGCGCTCGTCGACGCGGCCGTCGCCGGGCTGGAGGCGATCGACACGACGCCCCCGGTGGACCCTGAGCCTCCCGTGACTCCGCAGCCCCCGGTCACGCCCGAGCCCCCGGTCACGCCGGAGCCGCCCGTCACGCCCGAGCCCGTCACGCCGGTCATGACGCTCAGCTCCGGGTCCGTCACCGCGGGTGACGACGTCACCGTCACGGTGACGGGGCTCGACCTCCCCGAGGTCGAGATCGGCATCGAGAGCGAGTACCAGCGCCTCGCCTCGGCCACCGTCGTCGACGGCGCCGCGACGGTCACCGTGACCGTCCCGGCCACCCTCGAGGCCGGCACGCACAGCCTCCAGGCCCGCGACGCCGACGGCGCCGTGCTCGCCCAGGCAGCCGTCGAGGTGCTCGCCGCGCCCGTCGCCACGCCCACGCCGGGAGAGCCGGGGACGGATGCACCGACGACGCCTGCACCAGGCGTCCCGTCATCAGGGGCTCCGGCAGCAGGCGGCACCGGAACGCTCAGCGAGACCGGCGCCGACGTCGCCCTCCTCGCCGGGCTGACGACGATGCTCGTCGCGGCCGGCAGCGCGGTGCTCGTGCTGCGTCGCCGTAGGGCCGGGACCTCGACCCTACGGTGACACGCACCGTCGAGGAGGCGCCGTGGGAGATCACGGCGCGAGACCGTTGACGTCCTGACGCGACGGCGGTGCACGACCGGCAGAGGCCGGGACCACGGGCAGCACGCCCGAGGCCCCGGCCTCCGCCGTCTGACGTCAGCGCAGCAGGAAGTGAGCGCAGCAAGAAGTCAGCGCAGCAGGAACAGGCTGGCGAGGACGGTCATGACGATGACGAGGCGTTCGAACACGGACTGCTTGATGGTGCGGAGCAGCCGGCGGCCGAGCAGTGCGCCCAGCAGCACGAGCGGCACCAGCACCAGGGCGGTGCGGAGGGTGTCGACCGTGACGATGGACAGGCCGATCGAGAAGGGCAGCTTGACGAGGTTGGTCGCGAAGAAGAAGCAGGCCGCGGTGCCCATGAACCGCAGCTTCGTGGCGCCCGTCGACAGCAGGTAGAGACTCATCACCGGCCCGCCGGCGTTGGCGACCATGGTGGTGAAGCCGGCGAGCGACCCGTAGAAGACGCCGGCGCCGTGGCGCCTGGGGAGCGGTCCCGAGCCGTCGGCCGGTGCGCTTGCCGCGAGCGCGGCGACCGGCACCGCGGCAGGGTCGACGTCTGGCTCCGGGTCAGCCTCGGCATCCCGGCTGGCCCGGCGCGCGGCCCTACGGTCGACGATCGCACGGACCGCGCGGACGGCGAGCAGCAGCAGGAGCACGGCCCCGATGGTCCGACGCATGACGAGGTCGTCGACGCGCGCGAGGAAGGCGACGCCGACGAGCACACCGACCAGCACGGGCAGCATGAGTCGCAGCAGGAGGCGCCAGTCCGCCTGGCGCCAGTAGCTGCTCACCGCCACGAGATCGCCGCAGATCAGCAGGAGGAGCAGGAGCCCGGTCGACTCGCGGGCGGGGATCACGGTGGCGACCAGGGCGACGCCGAGCGTCGACAGGCCCGGGAGCGCGGACTTGGAGACGCCGACGGAGAGCGCGACGAGGCCGAGGACCAGCCAGGTGGTGAGGGTCATGGACAGGTCAGGGCTAGCGCCCCGCCACCCCGGCGTCGGCAGTGGCACGCACGTCGTCGGCGGCACCAGGAGCAGCGGTCGCGAGCGGCACGAGGACGGAGTCGACGAGCCGCTCGAGGTACTCGGGGTCGAGCGGCTTCCCGGTGGTGACCTTCTGGTAGGAGATCATCGCGGGAGCGACGGTGGCGATCATGTCGAGGTCGCGCCCCGGAGGGATCTCACCACGGCGCTCGGCACGGCCGAGCAGGTCGCGCATGAGCCGGGTCCGGGCCTCGACGAACTGGCGCTGGAAGGCGGCCGCGACCTCCGGGTCGTCCCGGATCGCCGCGGTGAGGCCCGTCATGAGGTCTTCGGTGTCGGACCGCAGGTGCTTGACCTGGCGGATGCTCAGCAGGTCGCCGCGCAGCGAGCCGGTGTCGGGGATGTCGTCGGCGGTGAGGTCGGCGTACCGGTGGCAGGTGATGGCGTCGACGGTGAGCTGCGTCTTGGAGGACCAGCGGCGGTAGAGCGTGGCCTTGCCGGCCCCGGCGCGCTCGGCGACGGCGTCCATGGTCATGTTCTCGTAGCCGCGCTCGACGAGGAGCTCGCGGGCGGCGTCGAGGATGGCCTCGTCGCGTGACTCGTCGCGCCGTCGGCCTGGGCGGCGGGGGCGCCGCGACGGTGCGGTCGGGTCCGGCTGGGGGTCCATCGGTCTCCTCGTGTCGGAGCCCATGGTGGCAGGAGCGACCCGCCCGAGACAAATCGAGACTGGGGGGTTTCGGAACTGGTCGGTTCTGCATTACGGTCGAGTCTCCGACCACGACGTCCCCGGAGACACCCATGCCTGCACCCACCTCCTCGCAGAAGCCCGCGGCACCCGCCGACGGCGCCGCTGCGGCCACGACGTCACACCACGGCTCGCGCCGCTGGCTCGTCCTCGCGACCGTCGCCCTCGCCCAGCTCATGGTCGTGCTCGACGCGACCATCGTGAACATCGCCCTCCCCTCGGCCCAGGCCGACCTCGTCTTCAGCGACAACGACCGCCAGTGGGTCGTCACCGCCTACGCCCTCGCCTTCGGCAGCCTCCTGCTCCTCGGCGGGCGCCTGTCCGACATGCTCGGCCGCCGCCGCATGTTCCTCATCGGGCTCGTCGGGTTCGCCTTCGCCTCCGCCCTCGGCGGCGCCGCGGTGAACTTCCCGATGCTCGTCGGGGCTCGCGCGCTGCAGGGCGTGTTCGCCGCCGTCCTCGCCCCCGCGGCGCTGTCGGTCCTCACGACCACCTTCACCGACCCCAAGGAGCGCGGGCGTGCCTTCGGCGTCTTCGGCGCGATCGCCGGGATGGGCGGGGCCATCGGCCTGCTCCTCGGCGGGTTCCTCACGCAGAACCTCGACTGGCGCTGGAACCTCTACGTCAACGTCCTCATCGCCGTGATCGCCTTCGTGGCGGGCACCGTGCTGCTCCCCCGCGGCGGGCACTCCGGCCGCCAGCCGCTCGACGTCCCCGGCGTGCTGCTCGGGTCGGTCGGCCTCTTCGCCCTCGTCTTCGGCTTCTCGCAGGCCGAGCCGCAGGGCTGGGACGCCCCCGTCACCTGGGTCTCCCTCGCGCTGAGCGTCGTGCTGCTCGTCGCCTTCGTGCTGCGTCAGCGCACCTCGGCCAACCCCGTGCTGCCGCTCGGCATCATCCTCGACCGCGACCGCGGGGCGGCCTTCGTCGCGATCCTCGTCGCCGGCTCCGGCATGTTCGGCGTGTTCCTGTTCCTCACGTACTACCTGCAGGCCACGCTCGAGTTCAGCCCGATGCGCACCGGCACCGCGTTCCTGCCCATGGTCGTGTCGATCATCATCACGGCGCAGATCCAGAACAACATCCTGCTCCCCCGCCTCGGCCCGCGGATCATCGTCCCGATCGGCATGGCGCTCGGTGCGATCGCGATGTTCTCCTTCACGCTGCTCGAGGTCGACTCGACCTACATCCACGTGCTGCCCGGGCTGATCCTGCTCGGCATCGGCATGGGCTCGATCATGCCGCCGTCGTTCCAGGTCGCGACGCTCGGCATCGACCGACGTCAGGCCGGTGCGGCATCGGCCATGGTGTCCACCTCGCAGCAGGTCGGCGGGGCCATCGGCACCGCGCTGCTCAACACGCTCGCCGCGACCGCCGCGACGACGTACATCGCGAGCCAGTCGACCCAGACACCGGCCGTCATGGCCGAGGCCGCGCTGCACAGCTACTCGACGGCCTACACCGCCTCGGCCGTGATCTTCATCCTCGGCGGGATCGCCACGGTGTCGCTGTTCCGCACCCGGACGGACCGCGCAGCACGCGCCGCGGCGAGCGCCCCGCTCGACGGGGACGCTCGCCCCGTGGTCGCGCACTGAGCTCAACGGTCACCCGTACGACACGACGAAGCGCCGGCAGGTCTTCCTGCCGGCGCTTCGTCGTGTCACTGCGGTCGTGTCATCCCGCCAGCCGCACGCGGTAGGTGCGCACCTCGAAGGGCGTGAGCTCGAGGGTGATCTCGCCGTCGGGCGCCGGGACCTCGTCGGCGACGTCCTCGATGAGCGAGGCCTCGTGGACCTGCGCCACGGGGGCTGCGACGCGGAGGACGCCGGAGGTGCGGCGACCGTCGGGCTCGTAGACGCGGACCACGAGGTCGCCCGAGCGGTCGGCGGCGAGCTTGACGCCCGAGACGACGATGCCGGCGGTCGCGGTGACCAGCGCCTCGACCGGCGAGCCGGTGCGCTCGCGCGCCGGGAGGTTGAGGGCGAGCCCTGCCTCCGTGGCGTCCGAGGTGGTGGCGCCGATGACCAACCCGTAGCGGTGCGTGTGCTCGCCCTGGTCGGTCTCCGGGTCGGGGAAGCGCGGGGCGCGCAGGAGCGACAGGCGCAGCGTGGTCGTCACGCCGGTCGCGGGGTCGGCGTCACGGGTGACGTCGTACCCGTAGGTCGAGTCCGTGACGAGGGCGGCACCGAAGCCGGGCTCGCCCACGTGCACGAACCGGTGCATGGACGTCTCGAACTTCGCCTGCTCCCAGCTGGTGTTCGTGTGCGTCACGCGCTTGGCATACCCGAACTGCGTCTCGGCCGCCGTGTGCTCGGCCTGGACGGCCAGCGGGAAGGCGAGCTTGAGGAACTTCTCTGTCTCGTGCCAGTCAGTGCGCTGCGAGATCTCGAGCGTGCGCGACCCGGGGCGCAGCACGATCTCCTGGGTGACCCCGGAGGCCGAGAACGACCGTTCGACCCGTACGTGCGCGGCGCCGTCGCGGACCTCGTGCTCGAGGGAGTCGAGGCCGCGCAGGTCCTCGACCCGGTTGCGGTAGTAGCGGTCGACGTCCCACGCATCCCACATGTTGGGGAAGTCCTGGTGGAGCTGCAGCAGGTTGGCCTCCTTCCCCGCTGCCACGCTCTCCCGCCCGGTCGCGAGGTCCACGGCGGAGGTGACCAGGCCCTCCGACGAGACCGTCACGCGCACCAGGTCGTTCTCGAGGACGAGGGTCCCGTCGGTGTCGGTAAGGGTGACCGTCCCGTCGGCCGGGACCGCGAGCGCGGCCGCGTGCCCGGGGACGCCGTCGCGGGCGAGCGGGGACGCGTTGAACACGACGCGGTCGCTGCCGTCGCCCGCGAGCGCCGTCTGCGCTCGCTCGATGATGGCGGTCGCCTCGGCGGCGACGCGGGCGTACTGCTCGACGGCCTCGCGGTGCACCCAGGCGATGGAGGTGCCGGGGAGGATGTCGTGGAACTGGAGCAGGAGGACCTGCTTCCAGAGGGCGTCGAGGTCGTCGTGCGGGTAGTCGAGGCCGGTGCGCACGGCGGCGGTGGCGCTCCAGAGCTCGGCCTCGACGAGCAGGTGCTCGGTGAGGCGGTTGCCCTGCTTGGTCTTGTGCTGGCTGGTGAGAGTGGCGCGGTGCAGCTCGAGGTAGAGCTCGCCGACCCACACCGGTGGCGAGGGGAGCTCGCTCTTGGCGCGCTCGAAGAAGGCGTCGGGGTGCTCCCAGCGGACGCGGGCGCTGCCCTCGAGGTCGGCGAGGCGCTCGGCCTTGCCGGTCATCTCGCGGGTGGTGCCGCCACCACCGTCGCCCCAGCCGACCGGGGCGATCGACCCGGTGGCGAGGCGTGACTCGCGGAACTGTCGGGAGGCCTTGGCGACCTCCATGCCGGACAGCTGGGAGTTGTAGGTGTCCATCGACGGGAAGTGCGTGAAGACCCGTGAGCCGTCGATGCCCTCCCAGTCGAAGCTGTGGTGCGGGAACTTGTTGACCTGGTTCCAGGAGATCTTCTGCGTGAAGAACCAGTCGAACCCGGCCCGCCGCATGAGCTGCGGCAGTGCGGGCGAGTACCCGAAGGAGTCGGGCAGCCACACACCGGCAGAGCGCACCCCGAACTCCTGCTCGAAGAACTGCTGGCCGTAGAGGAACTGGCGGGCGATGGCCTCGCCGGTGGGCATCACGGTGTCGGACTCGACCCACATGCCTCCGAGCGGGAGGAACCGTCCGTCGGCGACGGCGGCCTTGACCTTGGCGTAGACCTCGGGGCGGTGCTCCTTGATCCAGGCGTACTGCTGGGCGCTCGACATGCCGTAGAGGAAGTCGTCGGTCTGACCGATGAGCTCGGTCATGGTCGAGGTGGTGCGCGCGACCTTGCGGATGGTCTCGCGGACCGGCCACAACCACGCGGAGTCGATGTGGGCGTGCCCGACGGCGGAGACGACGTGCGCGCTGGCCTCGGCGGGCGAGGCGAGGGCCGGGGCGAGCGCGGCCCGTGCGTCGGGGGCGGTCTCGGGGATGCGCTGCAGGTCGAGGAGGTCGAGGGCGTCGTCGAGGGCCTGGAGGATGCGCATGCGGCGCGGTGAGCTCTCGGGCAGCTCGGCCTGGAGCTCGAGGAGGACCTCGACGTCGAGGGCGAGCTCGTGCACCTCGGGCTCGAAGACCGCGAGGTCGGCGTGCCGGAAGGTGTACAGCCGCTTCGGGGAGGAGGTGCGGATGTCGCCCTCCTGGGTGGGGAGGAAGGGGTGGTAGTCGAGCAGCACCGGGTTGGACGCCGCCTCGAGGTACAGGTCGAGCGTCTCGTCGCCCTCGGCACGGTCGGTGACCGGCACCCACTGGTTGCGCGGGTTGAGCGACTTCACGGGCTCGCCGTCGGCGGTGTAGACGAGGCCCTCGCACTGGAAGCCAGTCATGTTCTGGTCGAAGCCGAGGTCGACGAGGAGCTCGACGCGCTGGCCGGCCCAGTCTGCGGGGACGGTCGCGGTGAGGTGGAACCAGGTGGTCCCCCAGGCCGGGCCCCACGCGGAACCGACCTCGAAAGGGCTGAAGTCGAGGGCGCGACCGTCGGCGGGGGCGATCGGCTCGCCGGGCAGCTCGTGCCAGGCGACCTCGACCGGGGTCCGACGGCTGTGGATCGCGGGGCGGATGCGCTCGCTGAGCACCCGGGCGGCCCGGCCGGTGGTGAGCGGGATGTCGTCGTGCATGTCGGGGTGTCCGTTCGGTGGGGGACGGTGGTCTGGGGGGCTGGGGGTGTTGGGGGTGCTGGGGTGGAGCGGGGGCCGGTCGGCTACCGGTGCATCGTGGCCGCTGCTCCCCCGCTGGCGACTGCCGTCGGCACGAGGTGGCCGGGTGTCTCGTCGACGTCTCCGGGGTGCTCCAGGCGTTCGATCCCGCGCTCGGCCAGGACCCCAGCCTCGTGGCTGCGGGACTGCAGGACCACCTGGGGGCCGCGTCCGTCGCGCTCGGCCGCGTGGACCCAGGCCTCGAAGAAGTCGCCGCCGGGTGCGCAGCCGGTGCGGTGGGGCACGGTGTCGTCGAGCACGAGGCCGACCGGTGACGGTGCGGGCGTCGGCGCGTCGCGCAGCTCGCGGGCCAGGGCGGCGAGGGCGCGGCCGGTGGGCTTCACCGTGCCGTGCTCGTCGACGAGCCCGAGGTCGTACTCGACCGGCGGGAAGTCGAGCATCGTGCGGGAGACGTCGTGCGAGCACCACCAGGTGATGCCCGAGAGGCCTGCGACGCCCGCCGCGTGCCGGACCGTCTGCTCGAGGAAGGCCACCGCGTCGTCGGGGTCGACGACGGTGGTCGGCACGCCGACCTCCTGGAGCCAGACCGGACGGCGCGCGTCCGTGTGCCACGCGGCGGCGAGCTGCACGAGGTACTCGGCGTGCCGCACCGACCCGGTGCCGAGCCCGCCGTGGCGCTGGGCGGCGCCGTTGAACACCCACGAGTGCACGACGGTCTGGTCGCCGAGCTCGGCGGCGTGGCGCGGGAGGAACGGCTGGCGCTCGTCGTACCAGGTGGCGTCGTAGGCGGCGTGCGTGACGAGGACGTCGGCGGTACCTGGTGTCTCGGCACCTGCTCCCTCGGTGCCGAGCAAACCTTCGCGGGCGGCGCCGAGGAGCCGGCGGAGCCAGGCCTCGGCCTGGTCGGCGTCGATCTCGTGCGGCCGTGGGTGCGGCCGGGCGGCGAACTGGTTCACCTCGTTGCCGAGGGTCAGGCCCATGAGGTTCGGGCGTCCGCGCAGCGTCTCGCCGAGCGCCCGCAGGTACGCCTCCTCCCCCGCGAGCGCGTCGGGGTCGGTGAACATGTTGCGCTCGTGCCAGGTGGTCAGCCAGGCGGGCAGGTAGTCGAAGCTGGACAGGTGCCCCTGGAGGGCGTCGACGTTGACGTCGAGCCCGACCTCGGCGGCGGCGTCGACCACGTCGGCGACCGCTGCGAGAGCGGCGGGGCGGATGTGCCCGCGGTTGGGCTGGACGAGGTCCCAGAGCGGGAAGATGCGGACGTGGTCGAGGTCGAGGGCGGCGACCTGCTCGAGGTCGCGGCGGACGGCGTCGCGGTCGTGGTCGAGCCAGGCGTGGAACCAGCCCACGCGGGGTGTGTAGTTGACGCCGAACCTCATCCCTTGACCCCGCCCTCTTCGATGCCCTTGAAGAAGTGCCGCTGCAGGACGGCGAACACGATGGCAATGGGGATGAAGGCGATCATCGACCCGGCAGCGATCATGCGCTGGTCGCTCGAGAAGGTCCCCGAGAGGTACTGCAGGCCGATGGTCAGCGTGAACTGGTCGGGGCTGGTGAGCACGATGAGCGGCCAGAGGAAGTCGTCCCAGGCGCCGATGAAGCTGAAGATCGCGATGACCGCGACGGTCCCCTTCACCGAGGGCAGGGAGACGTTCCAGAACCGCTGGAACGCGTTGGCGCCGTCGATCACGGCCGCCTGGTCGATCTCGGCGGGCAGCTGGCGGAACGCGTTGTACATGAGCAGCACGTTGAGCGCGGCGATCATGCCCGGGAGCGCGACGCCCAGGAGCGTGTCGGCGAGGCCGAGGTTCCGGATGGTGACGAAGTTGGCGATGATCGTCGCCTCGCCCGGGAGGATGAGCGTGGCGAAGAACAGCCCGAGGGCGATCTTGCGCCCGCGGAACCGCAGCCGGGCGAGGGCGAAGCCGGCGAGCGTCGAGAAGATGACGTTGCCGGCGACGGCGAAGACCGCGACGAACAGCGAGTTGCCGATGAAGGACATCACCGGGATGGCGTCCATGACCCGCACATAGTTGTCGAGGGTCGGCTCGCTGGGCCAGAGCTGCGGGATCCGCGTGTAGATGTCCTCGCTGGTGCTCTTGAGCGACGTCGAGAGCTGCCACAGGAACGGGCCGATCGAGATGAAGAGCACGAAGACCAGGAGCGCGTAGCGACCGATCTTCTCGCCCAGGCTCATGGAGCCGAAGCCTCGGGCGCGGCGTCGCCGCGGCGGCGGGGCTGGTGCCTCGGGGGTGACGTCGGGGGTGGTCCCCCGGTCGGTGACGGCGCTCATTCGCTGCTCCTTCCGTTGATCTTGGCGAGCAGCAGGAGCGGCAGGAGCGTCACGACGAACATGAGGATGCTCAGGGCGCTCGCGTAGCCCAGGTCGCCGGTGAAGCCGCGGGAGTACTGCTGGATGAGCATGACCATGGTCATGGCCTCGCCACCGGCACCGCCGGTGCCGCCGGTCATGATGAAGACCTCGCTGAACACGCGCAGCGCGGCGACGCAGACGAGCACGGCGATGAGGAGCATCGCGCCGCGGACCGCGGGCAGCGTGACGGCCGCGAAGCGTCGGACGGCGCCGGCACCGTCCATCGCAGCAGCCTCGTGGAGGTCCTTGCCGACGTTCCCGAGGGCCGCCAGGTAGATGATCATGTAGTACCCCAGGCCCTTCCAGACCGTGAGGCTGACGGCGCTGAGGACGATGAGCCAGCGGTCGGTGAGGAACGGCAGCGGCTCCTGGATGATCGACATGGCCTGCGCGAGCCCGTTGACGAGGCCGCGGTCGTCGAGCATGAAGGTCCAGATGAGCGCGACGACCACGGCCGACGCGATGACCGGGGTGTAGAACGCGGTGCGGAAGAACGTGATGCCGGGCATCTTCTTCTCGACCAGCAGCGCGATGAGCAGCGGCAGGACCGTCAGCAGCGGCAGGCAGACGAGCATGAACACGACGCTGTTGACGAGGGCGTTGACCACCTGGTCGTCGCGGAGGATGAGCGCGAAGTTCTCGAAGCCCACGTAGCGCTCGTTGCCGCCGAGCGGCTTCGCGTTGGTGAAGGCCATCCGGATCGTGTTGAGCGACGGCCAGATGGAGAACACGAAGAGCCAGCCCAGCGCCGGGGCGAGGAACAGCCAGGGCGTGATCTTCCGGGTGGTGCGGGTCGGGCCGCGGTCCCGTCGCGGGTGCCCGGCGGGCGGGCCCCCCGCGACGGGGGCGGTGACGTCGGTGACGGTCATCGCGGGCTACTGCCGTGCCAGCAGGTCGTTGAGCTTCTCGACGGACTTGTCGAGCGCCTCCTGGCCGCTGATGTCACCGCGGATCGCGAGGGCGATCTGCTGGGCGAGGTAGTCGTTCATGGCGCCGTTGACGGAGTACGGGGTGAGCACCTGGGCGGTCTGCAGCGACTCGAAGCCGGTGACGCGGGCCTTGGCCGACGGCGTGCCGTCGTCCTCGGTGAAGTACGGGTCCGCGTCGGAGCCCTGGGTCGACGGGAAGACGTTCGCGATGTGCGCGAACTCGTTCTGGTTCTCGGCGTCGGTGACGAACTCGCCGAAGGCGATGGCCGTCGCGAGGTTCTCGCTGCTGGCCGAGACGCTCACGCCCTGCACGTACAGCGGGGAGATGTTGAGGGCCGGGCTGATCGCCACGTTCCCCTTGAGGCTCGGGTTGTTCTCCTCGAAGTCCGCGATCGCGGTGGCGCCACCGGTGGTCCAGGCGACCTTGCCCTGCGTGAAGAGCTGGGAGTTGCCGAGGTAGTCAGCGTTGAGGACGGTGGGCGGCATCTCGCCGTTGGCGTAGGCCTCGGCGTACCGGTCCACGATGGCCGCGGCCTCGGGGGTGTTGAACACGAACTCGGTGCCGTCCTCGTTCAGGATGTCGATGCCCTCGAGCGTGAAGTCACCGACACCGGGCACGCGGCTGATGAGGTAGCTCTCCGGGCAGGCCTGCGCCATCGTCGAGGCCTGCTCGAACAGCTCGTCGGTGGTGGCCGGCGGGGCGGTCGAGTCGAGGCCGCAGGCGTCGAGCTGCTCGGCGTTCCAGTAGTTGACGTCGGTGCCCAGGTACCACGGGTAGCCGTAGACACCCTCGACGCCGTCGAAACGGAAGGCGTCGACCGACCCCTCGAAGTACGTGCTCTCCATGTCGGTGCTCTGGCTGACGTCGTAGAGCATGTCCTGCTGGGCCAGCGGCAGCGCGAAGTCCGGCGGGAGGTTGACGACGTCGGGAAGGGTGTTGGTGGAGGCCTGCGAGAGGACCTTCTCGGAGTAGCCGTCGCCCGGCTGGTCGACGAGCTCGACCGAGGTGCCCGGGTTGGCCTCCTCGAAGTCGGCGATGACGCCGTTGAGGTACTCCGCGTAGGTCGGGGTGAGCGACCACGTCTGGAAGCGGATCGCCCC
Source organism: Sanguibacter keddieii DSM 10542 (assembly GCF_000024925.1). Taxonomy (NCBI): domain Bacteria; kingdom Bacillati; phylum Actinomycetota; class Actinomycetes; order Micrococcales; family Sanguibacteraceae; genus Sanguibacter; species Sanguibacter keddieii. Next base: position 1,659,578 of record NC_013521.1, on the reverse strand, counting down.
GGTGACCTCCCCCTCGGGGTCTGAGCCCTCCCCCGGTGAGCCGCCGCTGCAGCCGGCGAGCAGGGCGGTGGCGACGAGAGCGCTGGCTGCGGTGGCGAGCGGTGTGCGCTGGATCCTCATGGTGGTTCTGCTCCTTCGTTGGAGGGACCTGACGGCGGCGCCTCGTCGTCGAGGACGCGCCGGGATGGGAGGGATGACACGGGTGCTGTGAGGTGTATCTTTGGCAACTAAACCGGGTAAGTCAAGGTCGTGTCAACCGGTTAAGTGCCGACTGAGGTGAGGATCGATGATGAGTCCCCGGGTCACACCACCGCGCCGCCGCGCGACGCTCAGCGACATCGCCACGCGGCTCGGCGTCTCCAAGGCGGCGGTGTCCTTCGCCCTCAACGGTCGCCCCGGCGTGAGCGAGGAGCTGCGCGAGCAGGTGCTCGCCGTCGCCGCCGAGCTCCACTACCGGCCCAGCTCCGCGGCGCTCGCGCTCGGCGGGTCCCGGGCCGACGTCATCGGGCTGGTGCTCAACCGTCCCGCCCGGACCCTCGGCACCGAGGCGTTCTTCCCCGAGCTCATGGCCGGCATCCAGGCCGGCCTCGCACCGACGCACACCGGCCTGCAGACCCTGGTGGTCGCGTCCCTGGCTGACGAGGTCGACGCCTACCGCACGTGGCAGGCCACCCAACGGGTCGACGGCGTGATCCTCATCGACCCGCGCCGCGACGACGAGCGCGTCGCCCTCGTGGCCGACCTCGGCCTGCCAGCGGTGCAGATCGGCAGCCACCCGAGCGAGGACCCGACGGTCCCGACCGTCTGGGTCGACGACCACGAGGTCGCCACCCGCCTCTTCGACGCGATGTTCGCCCTCGGCCACCGCCGCGTCGCGCACGTCATGGGTCCGCTCGACCTCGAGCACACCGAGCTGCGCCGCCAGGCCTTCCACGACTGCGTCGGGCGGTACGACGCCGGGACACCGGTGTCCGTCGAGACCGACTACTCGGCCGAGCAGTCCGCGGCCGCGACCCTCGAGCTGCTGCGCCGTGACGACCGCCCGAGCGCGATCGTCTACGACAACGACGTCATGGCCCTCGCGGGGCTGCGCGTCGCGCAGGAAGAGGGGGTGGCGGTCCCCCGCGAGCTGTCGATCGCGAGCTTCGACGACTCGATCGCGATGCGCCTCGTGCGGCCGTCGATCACGGCGCTCACCCGTGACACCTACGCGCTGGGTGAGCTCGCTGCGCGGACGCTCATGCAGGTCGTCGCTGCCGCCGGGACCGAGGCGATAATCGGGTCTGTCGCGGGGATGACTCCGACGCTGTCGGTGCGGGAGAGCACGGCGCCGTCGGCGGTCGCTCGGAAGTGACCGGAGGCGGTCGGTCAGGCTACCGTCGCCCGTGTGACGACTCTCAGCACACTCGGCCCCTCGTCGGCGTTCGCCGAGCTCGTCGGTCTGGGTGGATACACGGTCGGCGCTGATGGTGACGACGTCGAGGTGTGGAGCACCGGCGGCGAAGAGCGCCACCGCGTCCGAGCGAGCGACTCTGGTCTCGCGGTGGCCGGAGCGTCACGGTCAGGAAGCTACGCCACGGAGCTCCAGGCGTCGTCGATCGAGGACGTCGAACGCTATCTCACCTTCCTCATCGGCAACTCCGCGGTCCGAGGACCACGTGGGCACACGCTGCTGTCGACGAGCACTCAGACGCCCCTGGCCGCTGGCATCGAGTCCGCAACCGATGCCGAGGGGAATGCCCATCTCTGGAGCGTCTCCGACCCACGCCGGACGGTGACCTTTCTCCGCGGGGTGCCGTGGGAGCCTCGGACGTTCAGCCATCTCATGGGTGTGCCCGTCGGGCTGCTCCGACGAGCACTGCTGGACGAGCACGGATCTCCCGTCTTCGACGTCGGGCAGCCCCACGACAGCCGGCTGTCCGTCCTGTCGTGGACGCCCGCGTGGCTGTTCTCGACGGCCTTCCGAGAGTTCGTCGCGCTCGGTGGTGCAGAGGTGACGGCACGCGGCGACACGGTGCAGGTCGGCGACCTCGAGGCCGGCTACGAGGTCTCGGACACTGACGGGTGGTGGTGCGTGCACCGGTACTCCCGCGGCCTCCGTCACGCGACGCTGCGAGCGCGGCGCGCCGAGGATGTCGAGCGCTATCTCCTGCTGCGGCTCGGCCCGGCTGCTCGGCACTCTCCTCACCTCAGGCTCCCGCTCCTGGTAGAGCCCGCTCCACCTGTGGAGATCGCGGACGGACTGCGCTTCGAACCTCTCGAACCTGGATGGGTGTCCGTGCGCGAGGCAGACGGCTCGGAGCGTGGCATCGAGATCGCCGACGCCGGGATCATCGCGGCACGGGATGCCCGGGACCTCACCCACCTGCTGCGCTCGACGCCGCAGACGATCCGGGAGTCGTACCTCGACGCGGCTGGGTCTCCGGCGCTGTCTCCCGTCCTCGTCCCGGTGAGCCGTGGCGACTCCGCCCCGCCCTCGACCACCTGGGCACAGCTCTCGGCCACAGACCGCCGCCTCGCAGACACGGGGTTCCGCCTCTTCTGCTCCCTCTCCGAGAAGCGGCGGAAGACGTTCGAGGACCCCGTCTCCGCGAGCCCGTTCGACGGAGGGGTCGTCGTGTTCCGGGCCATCCGCGGCGGCGGCAAGATCCTCGTCGCGCACGACGGGTCCGTCCTCTACCGACCCTCGTCTCACTCCCTGGAGCGGGCTCTCGACGAGTTCCGCGCCGGTCGGCGCACACCCCTGGGCTCCTTCGGCGCCTGACCTTCCGGCCGCGTGCGGCTCTGGTAGGTCCGAGCCCGGATGGGCTATCGTCGGCCGCAGAGGGAAAAATCCCGCTGCGCCACGGCGAGCGGAACCGCGTACGCGTCTCACGGGAGTCGCCACTTCTTCGTCGAAGGAGTGCGCCCATGTCCCTGCGAACCGCCGCCACAGTCCCAGTTGCCTCATCCCCACCTCGTCTCCGAGACGCGTGGGTCGCCCTGTCGGGCCTCTCGGCGGTGTTCCTCTTCGAGATGCTCGACACCTCGGTCCTCAACGTCGCGCTCCCGACGATCGGTCGCGACCTCGCGGCGCCCACCGGGTCCCTGCAGTGGGTGACGGGGGCGTACTCGGTCGCCTTCGGCGGCCTCATGCTCCTCTTCGGCGCAGTATCCGACCGCTTCGGCCGCCGCCGCATCATGCTCGTCGGGCTGACCCTGCTCGCGTGCGCGAGCATGCTCACCGTGCTCGTCAGCTCAGTCGAGCAGCTCGTCGCCGTCCGGGCTCTCATGGGGGTCGCCGCCGCGATGACCACGCCGGGATCCATGGCGCTGGCCTTCCGACTGTTCTCCACCGAGGACCTCCGCGTCCGTGCGCTCACAATCATCTCGACCGCGGGTCTCCTCGGCCTCGCCGTCGGGCCGACCGTCGGCGGGCTCGTCCTCGCCGTGGCCCCCTGGCAGGTGCTCCTCGTCGCGAACGCGCCGATCGCCGCGATCGCGTTCCTCGGCATCTGGGCCGGAGTCTCCGCCGACCGTCCGGACGACCTGCACCGTGACCCCGTCGACGTCGCCGGCGCCCTGCTCGGCACGGCGACCGTCGTCGGAGCACTCGTCACACCGACGCTGTTCGTCGTCTCGACCTCCGACCGGACCGCCTGGGGCGCCGTGGTCGCGACCGTCGTCGCGGCGGTCGGGTTCGTGGTGCGAGAGCGCACCGCACGGCACCCGTTGCTCGACCTGCGGCTCGTGGCCCGGCCGCTGGTCGCCAGCGGCCTCGCGTACAAGGCGGCCGCTGGGCTCGCCATGGCGGGACTGTCGTACATGGTCACCCTCCAGCTGCAGCTCGCCTGGGGGTGGCCGCCAGCCCTCGCCGCCGTCGGGACGCTGCCGCAGGTCGTGGTCCTCCTCGCCAGCGGACGGCTCGTCGGACCGTTCGTGCGACGGGTGGGCCTCGACCGCGCAGCCTGGACGAGCGCCACAGCGGTCGTCGCCGGTCTCGCCGTCTTCGCGTCCCTCGGGCGCCTCGGCTACCCCTGGGTGCTGCTCGCGCTCGTGCTCGTCGCCGCCGGGACGCGCGTGGTCGGCGTCGTCGCCGGCACCACCGTCCTGCGCGGCCTGCCGGCGGACCGCACCTCCGTCGGGGCCGCGCTCGTCGACACCGCCAGCGAGCTCGCGACGGCGGTCGGCATCGCTGCCACCGGCACGATCCTCACCGCCCTCGTCTCCGGCAGCATCACCGCCACGACGTGGACCCCGACCCAGGCTCACTCCTTCCAGGCCGCGATCTCGGTCGCAGGCCTGACCATCACCGTCATCGCCGCCGCACTGGTCTGTCTCGGCGCCCTCTGTGCTCGCCGCACCACTCCCTCGACCACCCCGACGACCACCCAGGAGTCCTCCGATGTCTGACATCACCACCCGACCGCCGTTCGACCCCGAGCTCGCCACCTTCCTCACCGCTCTCGAGGCGCGGGGCCCCTTCACGCTCACCGCCGAGATGGTGCCGCACATGCGTCAGCTCGACGTGACCGAGGAGGTCCTCGACGAGCGCCTCCGGGCCCACGGCTACGGACGACGGACCGTGACGGTCCCCGGACACCTCGGGGACCCGATCCGGCTCGCCGTCATCCAGCGCGCCGACCGGACCGGTGCGACGACCGCCGTCTACGGCATCCACGGCGGCGGGATGATGTTCGGCCACTACCTGTCGAACATGGACTCCTACGACTGGCTCCTCGAGCACGACGTCGTGCTCGTCAGCGTCGACTACCGCCTCGCCCCCGAGCACCCGGACCCCTACCCGGTCGAGGACTGCTACGCCGGACTCGTGTGGGTGGCCGAGCACGCCGAGGAGCTCGGTATCGACCCCGAGCGCATCGTCGTCGCGGGGCAGAGCGCAGGCGCTGGGCTCGCCGCCGGCGTCGCGCTCCTCGCGCGCGACCGTCGAGGCCCGGCGCTGATGGCCCAGATCCTGGTGTCACCGATGCTCGACGACCGCGACGCCACCGTCTCGACCCACCAGATCGACGGGGTCGGGGTCGCAGATCGCCAGATGACCCGCTTCGGCTGGGACGCCTACCTGGGGCACCGCCGCGCCACCGACGACGTGTCCGTGTACGCCGCGCCCGCACGCGCGACAGACCTCTCGGCGCTACCGCACACCTACGTCGACTGCGGCAGCGCCGAGGTCTTCCGCGACGAGACGGTCGCCTACGCCAGCGCGCTGTGGGCCGCTGGCGTCGACGCTGAGCTGCACGTCTGGCCGGGTGCCTTCCACGGCTTCACCAGCATGATGCCGCAGGCCGCTGTCTCGAGGAGCGCGACAGCGGCGCTGGCGGACTGGACGCGACGCCTGCTCGCGGTGCCGTCGACCGTCGGGGCGTTGGACTGACCGAGCTGTACTCGACGGAGGCCGAGGGGCGGATGAGACACCGCGAGACTCGTGGAGTGTGGGATGCCACACCTCGGCCTCCGCGAAGAGTTAGGTGAGGCTATCCTCCTCTGTATGAACCTCACGGCGATCCGACGCCCACGCAGAGCACTCGCCCTTCTCTCTGCACTGACCGTCGGTCTCGTCGCCGCGTGCAGCACCGAGACAGCGCAGTCTTCTCCCTCGTCTGAGACCACAGCTACCACGACCGTCACGCACGCCTTCGGTGACACCGAGGTGGGTAGCAGGGACCGCGTCGCGGTCCTCGACGGCGACCGCACGCTCGAGGCCGTCGTCGCCCTCGGCATCGACCCCGTCGCTGCCGTCGTGCCGCCACTCACCGGCGACTACGCGCCGGTGGTGCGTGAGGAGCTCGACGGAGAGCCCGCCGACATCGGGACCTCCGACGGAGGCATCAACCTCGAGGCGCTCGCTGCCGCCGAACCCGACCTCATCGTCATGCAGAGCGAGGGGGCCGAGGATCTCTACGAGCAGGTCTCCCAGATCGCCCCGACCGTCGCCGTCGAGTACACGCCCTCCGGCTGGGAGGAGACGCTCACCCAGGTCGGCAGCTTCCTCGGCCGGGAGGACGCTGCCGCCGACCTCGTCGCCGCGTACGACGGACGAGCCGCCGAGGCCGCAGCGACCGCGCCGCAGGACGCGGGCACGCTGTCGATCGTCCGGGTGCGGACCGACACCGTCCGGTACATGACGCAGGAAGGGTCCTTCCCGTGGTCGGTCGCTCTCGACCTCGGCCGCCAGGCACCGGCGACCCAGGAGCTCGGCGAGGACGGCACGCAGGCGGTCGACGTGAGCATGGAGCAGCTCGACCTGCTCGTCGCGGACGACGTCGTCCTGCTCGTCGACGACGGCGCCGGACCTGCCGCGCAGCAGGTGGAAGACCTGCTGCGCGCCATGGCCCCGGACGCGACGTACTCGCAGATCCCGTCGAAGGACGTCTTGTTCGGGAACGTCCTCACCGCTCAGGCCTTGCTCGACACCCTGACGACCGGCTGACCGCCCCTGCTCCGCAGCTCATCGGTGAGGCCAACGCAGAGACAGTCATAGGCTCATCGGATGAACGCACTCTCCAGAGTCACCGATGCTCAGGTCGATGCCATCTGCGATGCCTTCGTATCGGTGTCGTGGCCGCTCGGGCGCGACGACTTCGGGGCACTCGCGGAGCGCCTCGGGTGGCAGCTGAAGCTGGAGACGTCGAGCGGAGTCCAGCACCGTTCTGGGTACTCCTTGAATCTGCCGACCGTCCGTTCGCTCGTCGCAGACGATGCGATATCCCAGGTCACCATCGCGGTCTCCGACAAGAGCGATGACTCGAGGGCGCTGCGGAGTGCCGCAGACGAGCTGCAGTCAGCACTGAGCGGGCGATGTGGTCAGTCCTCCGGATCCCGGGACGGAGACCACCGCTGGGAGCTGGGCAACGGCGGCAGGATCTGGCTCAGGACGGTGCCCAAGAAGCTGCTGCTCGTCGTGGAGTCGCAGCGATTCGCAGACGTGGAGCGGGGCGAGGAGCGTCTGGGCATCGGCCCCGACCTCTCGCCGGGCGCCGGTGATGCCACCGACTGACGCCGTCCGGTCGACCGTGGCCTCGACGGAAAGACGACACAGACTCGGAGTCTTGGGACTCATCGCCGACGCCACCACCCTGCTCATCTTCTCGACCGCGGCGTCGTGACCCCGACCCCTGGGCGCTGACAGACACCTGACGCGACGGGCTGAGCTGCGCTCGTCCCGAGATCTGGCTCCCGTCGTGCTCGGAGGGCGGATGGAGCCGCGCAGCAATGGAGCTCAGGCCGTCCCCAGGTGCGAGAGGGGTGGCGCCCCTTCCCCCGGGCTCACCAGAAAGGGCTCATGCCGGGTTTCGGGTCGACGAGGTTTCGGGGACAGGTTTCGGTGCACCCGCGGCCGGCGTGTTGCGCTCAGGCTGTCCCAGCCTCGACCTCACCCGAAAACGATCGTTTCCGGGGGCCGTCGACGGTCCGACTAGACCTTCGAGTCGGCTTGAAGGTTTACCGTAGGGCGCTGTGCGCATCTCAGAGGTAGCAGACAGGTCCGGTGTCCCTGCGACGACCCTTCGCTACTACGACTCCATCGGCCTGATCCAGGCTCGGCGAGCGACCAACGGCTACCGCGACTACGACCCGTCCGTCCTGGAGCGCCTGACGCTCGTCGACGCCGCCCAGCGCCTCGACCTGTCCCTCCCGCAGATCGGCGAGCTGCTGACGGCCGTCGAGAGCGAGACCTGCACCCAGGTCCGCGAGACCCTGCACCCCAGGCTCACCGAGCGCCTGCGCGACGTCGACGCGCACCTGGCTGCCCTGCAACTGCTGCGCGAGCACCTGGTGGCCGCCACGCAGCGCGTCGCGGCCTGCCCCGACAGCGGTTCCTCGTGCCGCAGCGAGTGCATGCTGCTCGGCCAACCGCGCTCGACCTGCACCTCCCACGACCCCGCGAACGGAAGCCCCCGATGATCACCCGAGCAGTCCAGTGGTGGGACCGAGTCCAGATCCCCCTCTATCTCGTCGCGATCGCGCTGGGTGCCGTGGTGGGCCTGGCCGCGCCCGGCCTGGCTCCCGCCCTGGAGCACTCCATCAACCCGGTCCTGGCGCTGCTGCTGTTCGCCACATTCCTCGGCGTGCCCCTCGTCGAGGTCGGACGCGGGTTCAGGGACGTGCGGTTCCTCGCCACGGTCCTGGTCGCGAACTTCGTCGCGGTGCCGGTGGTCGCCTTCGCGCTCTCCCGGTTCGTAGCGGACGACCGCGGGCTCATGCTCGGGGTCCTGCTGGTCCTGCTGACCCCCTGCATCGACTACGTCATCGTCTTCACCGGACTGGCCGGTGGAGCTCGCGCACGCCTGCTGAGCGCAGCGCCGCTGCTGATGATCGTCCAGATGCTCCTGCTGCCGGTCTACCTGTACCTGTTCGCCGGCTCTGACGTCCTCGAGGTCATCGAGATCGAGCCCTTCGTCGAGGCCTTCCTCGTCCTGATCGTCGCCCCGCTGGCCGCAGCCGCCCTCGTCCAGGCCCTCGCCCGCCGCCACCGCGCCGGGCGAGCCGTCGAGAACGTCATGGCCGGGGCGATGGTGCCGCTGATGATGGCCACCCTCGCCGTCGTCATCGGCTCCCAGATCGCCGCTGTCGGGTCCGAGGTCGCCGCCCTGGCCCGAGTCCTGCCCCTGTACGTCGCCTTCGTCGTCATCGCCGTGGCTCTCGGGAAGGTCGCCGCCAGGGTCGGGCGGCTCGACGTGCCCGCGACCCGGGCCGTGATGTTCTCCACTGCCACCCGCAACTCCCTGGTCGTCCTGCCCCTAGCCCTGGCGCTGCCGGCTTCGCTCTCGATCGCCCCGCTCGCCGTGGTCACCCAGACCCTCGTCGAGCTCGTGGCCATGGTGATCCTCGTCCGCCTCGTCCCACGCCTCACCCCAGCCCAACCCGCACCCACGACCTAGGTCGGATGCGGCTCCCCGATCAGGCGGAGATACTCAAGGGCATGGGGACCTTCGACTTTCACTCAGACATCCACGAGCTCGACGGCCTGCGCGGACCTGAGGGCCTGGCGGCGGTTGGCCTGTTCATGTCGACCGGGGCCTGGACCGGCAGCCACGGCCGCACCGGCATCGTTCCTCGCGACTTCGCCGTCGGGACGGCAGGCGGCGACCAAGACTCGATCGATCGCCTGATCCGCGCCGGGCTCTGGGAAGAGATCCCCGAGGGGTACCGGATGCTCCGCGGGCCCCACTCCGACCCCGACCTGCCCATGCCGCTGTGGCGCTACACCGACGACGACCTCGGCGACCGGATCTTCGCGATGGACGACACCCCGAACAACTAGCTCGCCGTCCCGGCCTAGGTCTGTGTGCTCGCCCCTCGGCCATCATCGGTTTCGATCGATGCATGGGACGATGAGCAGATGAGCACACTGACCTCGACCACCACCGAGTGCTGTGTCCCGGCGGTCCGCGACTCCCTGGACGTCGGCGCGGCCGAGGACATCGCTCGCGGGTACAAAGCCCTGGGCGACCCCACGCGCCTGCGCCTGCTGGCGCTGGTGGCCTCGGGCGAGGGTGGGGAGGCGTGCGTGTGCGACCTGACCGAGCCTGTGGGCCTGAGCCAGGCGACGGTGAGCCATCACCTGAAGATTCTCGTCGAGGCCGGCTTGCTCACCCGGGAGCGGCGTGGGACCTGGTCGTACTACACGATCCAGCACCCCCGCTTCGACGAGCTCGGCAGGCAGCTGCTGACATCAGCCATGCCCGCATGACACCTGCGGGCCTCACCCTGCGAGCGATGACCCCGAGTGACTGGGGGCGGGTCGCCGACATCTACACGGCCGGCATCGCGACCGGCCAGGCGACGTTCGAGACAACCGTCCCGTCGTGGGAAGCGTTCGACCAGGGCAAGCTCGACACCCACCGCACCGTCGCGGTCGACGCGTCCGGTCTGGTCGTGGGCTGGTGCGCGGTGAGCCCGATTTCGGCCCGGCCGGCCTACGCCGGCGTCGTGGAGAACTCGGTCTACGTCGACCCCGCCGCCGCCGGCCACGGGGTCGGCGGGGCTCTGCTCGCCCATCTGGTCGCCTCGACAGAGGTGACGGGCATCTGGACGATCCAGGCGGGAATCTTCCCGGAGAACACCGCGAGCATGCGACTGCACGCGCGCGCCGGCTTCCGCGTCGTGGGGGTCCGCGAACGCATAGCCCAGCTGAAGGGCACCTGGCGCGATGTCGCGCTGCTCGAACGCCGCAGCCCCCACCCCTGACCTTCCCAGGACCGGCGCAGGTGAACGGCAGTCGAACGTTCGGGACCTCGCTTGCTCTTCTGTATCGAGATAAGTCAATATAGATGCAGACCGATACAGGCTGCTCAGGTGGCCCCCTCTGCGCGATTGGCTCCCCGTGACTGACGTCTCCGCTGCGACCACGACGACCGGCCCAGGCTCACCGCCCCGGCTCTCCACCCTCGACCGCTGGCTGCCGGCGTGGATCGGCCTGGCGATGGTCGCCGGCCTGCTGCTCGGACGCTTCATCCCGGGCGTCTCCGACGTGCTCTCCCGCATGGAGGTCGGCGGCATCTCGGTGCCGATCGGGCTCGGGCTGCTGGTGATGATGTACCCGGTGCTGGCCAAGGTCCGTTATGACAAGGTCGCCGCCGTGACCGGGGACAAGCGCCTGCTGTTCAGCTCCCTGGCGCTGAACTGGATCATCGGCCCCGGGGTGATGTTCGCCCTGGCGTGGATCTTCCTGCCCGACCTTCCCGAGTACCGCACGGGCCTGATCATCGTGGGGCTGGCGCGCTGCATCGCGATGGTCGTCATCTGGAACGACCTGGCCTGCGGTGACCGGGAGGCCGCTGCGGTGCTCATCGCGATCAACTCCGTGTTCCAGGTCGTCGCCTTCTCGCTCCTGGGCTACTTCTACCTCACCGTCCTGCCTGGCTGGCTCGGCCTCGACACCGCAGGCCTGGACATCTCGATGGGCCAGATCGCCCTCAACGTCCTGGTCTTCCTCGGCGTCCCGCTCGTAGCCGGCTTCGCCTCACGGGCCGTCGGCGAGCGGACCAAGGGACGCCAGTGGTACGAGGAGACCTACCTGCCCGTCATCGGACCCTGGGCGCTCTATGGGCTGCTGTTCACGATCGTGCTGCTCTTCGCCCTCCAGGGCGACGCGGTCACCTCGAATCCGCTCGACGTCGCCCGCATCGCCCTGCCGCTGCTGGTCTACTTCGCCCTCATGTGGGGCCTGGGCATCGTGACCGGCAAGACCCTGGGCCTGGGGTACGCGAAGTCCACCACGCTGGCCTTCACCGCAGCAGGCAACAACTTCGAGCTCGCGATCGCCGTGGCGATCGGCACCTTCGGCGCGACGTCCGGGCAGGCTCTGGCCGGGGTCGTCGGGCCGCTCATCGAGGTCCCCGTCCTGGTCGCCCTCGTCTACGTGACCTTGTGGGTCGGGCGGCGCTGGTTCGCCGTAGACCCCTACCAGACCGTCTCCGACCGACAGGTGCAGCCATGACCTCCTCCCTCACCGCCGAGCAGACGTGCGATCAGGTCACCCCTGCGAGCACGAGCATGAGCCTGGACTCAGCCGTGGCCGTCGCGGCGATGCTCAAGTCCGTGGCCGACCCGCTGCGCCTGCGGATGCTGTCCTTCATCACCACCTCCCCGACCGGCGAGGCGTGCGTGTGCGACATCGCGACCGTCGCCGACATCGCCCAGCCCACCGTCTCCCACCACCTGCGCGTGCTCAAGGACAACGGCCTGCTGACCTCCGAGCGGCGCGGCACCTGGGTCTACTACCGGGTCGCACCGGCCCTGCGCGGGGCGGTCAGCACGCTGCTGGACGCCTTCGCCCCCGCAGCGCTGGAGAACCTCACCCGCGCCGGGTCAGCGGTAGGGCTCGAAGACGTCGACGCGATCTTGACCCGCATCGCCGGCGAGCTCGCCCAGCGCTTCGAGCACCTGAGTGCCCAGACCGTCACCACCACGGTGCGCGAGTCCTACACCGCCCTGGCCCGCAGCGCGGGCGTTCGTTCGCACCTGGTGGTGGCTGCTGAGCGCTTCGCCCGCCAGCGCCTCGAAGACCTCACCCGCGCCCAGGCAGCGACCGGCGTGCCGCAGGTGCTGTTCGTCTGCGTGGCCAACGCCGGACGCTCCCAGCTGGCCGCCGAGCTCGTGCGACGCTACGCCGGAGACCGGGTGGTGGTGCGCTCTGCCGGGTCCGCGCCCGCCGCAGACCTCCACCCCGAGGTCCGCGACGTCCTGGACTCCCTCGGCGCGGACGCCGACGCCGCGTTCCCCAAGCCCCTCACCGACGACGCGGTCCGCGCCGCCGACGTCGTGGTGTCCATGGGCTGCGGTGACACCTGCCCGATCCTGCCCGGCACCCGCTACGAGGAGTGGGTCGTGGGCGACCCGGCCCTGGCCTCCCACGACGGGGTGCTGGCGATCACCGAGCAGATCGACGCCCACGTGCGCGTCCTGCTGGCCGATCTGCTGCCCGATCTCGACCTGCCCGCCTGACCTTCATCCGCACCTGACCTGGAGAACGTTCATGACTGAGAACACCGCCCCCGCCAAGCCGTCCGTGCTGTTCGTCTGCGTCCACAACGCCGGCCGCTCCCAGATGGCCGCAGGATTCCTCACCGCCCTGGGCGCAGGCAACGTCGAGGTCCGCTCGGCCGGGTCCGAGCCGGCTGACCAGATCAACCCGACCGCCGTCGAGGCCATGCTCGAGCTCGGCATCGACATCCGCACCGAGACCCCCAAGGTCCTGACCCCCGACGCGGTCAAGGCCTCCGACGTCGTGATCACCATGGGCTGCGGTGACGTGTGCCCGATCTTCCCCGGCAAGCGCTACGAAGACTGGAAGCTCGACGACCCTGCCGGACAGGGCATCGAGGCCGTGCGGCCCATCCGCGATGACATCCAGGCCCGCATCCTGAACCTGCTCGACGAGCTCGGCGTGACCCCTGCACCCCTGACGCCGGCGGCATGAGCATGACCAGCCCCACGCACGAGCTCATCATCGTCGGGTCCGGTCCGGCCGGGTACACCGCTGCCGTCTACGCGGCGCGCGCCGGGCTGGCCCCGCTGGTCCTGGCCGGGTCGGTGACCGCTGGTGGCGCACTGATGAACACGACCGAGGTCGAGAACTTCCCGGGCTTCGTCGAGGGCATCATGGGCCCTGAGCTCATGGAGAACATGCAGAAGCAGGCCGAGCGCTTCGGCGCCCGGATCGAGTGGGACGACGCGACGAGCCTCGACCTCGACGGTCCGATCAAGGTCGTCACCACAGGCTCGGGCGAGGTGTTCTCCGCCCGCGCGGTGATCCTCGCGACAGGCTCGGCCTACCGCGAGCTGGGTCTCGAGGACGAGACGCGCCTGTCCGGGCGTGGGGTGTCCTGGTGCGCGACCTGCGACGGGTTCTTCTTCCGCGACCAGGAGATCGTGGTCGTCGGTGGCGGCGACTCGGCCGTCGAAGAGGCGACGTTCCTCACGCGCTTCGCCTCGAAGGTCACGATGGTGCACCGCCGCGACTCGCTGCGCGCCTCGAAGATCATGGCCGAGCGTGCTGCGTCCGACCCGAAGATCGAGTTCGCCTGGAACTCTGAGGTCGTCGCGATCCACGGCGCGGACAAGGTCGAGGGTGTGCGCCTGCGCGACACCCTCACCGGTGAAGAGCGCGACGTCGCGGCCGGGGGCCTGTTCGTGGCCATCGGTCACGACCCGCGCACCGAGCTCGTCAAGGGCCAGGTCACGCTCGACGACGAGGGATACATCGAGGTGCAGGGTCGCTCGACACGCACCAACCTCGAGGGTGTCTTCGCCTGCGGCGACGCCGTCGACCACACCTACCGCCAGGCGATCACGGCCGCCGGGTCCGGCTGCGCCGCGGCGCTCGACGCCCAGCACTACCTCGCAGACCTCGTCGGTGCGCAGGACTCCCCGACCGAGCTCGTCGAGGCCGTCGACGCCCTCGAAGCGCACTGACTTCCACCTGCTGCATGACGAAGGCCCTCCCGTCCGCGCTCGGACGGGAGGGCCTTCTTCGGCCTACCCCCTGGTCAGGCCGAGTCCGCTGACCGCCCGTGCGCCAGGCCGGTGGCGAAACCAGTCGTTGCCGGTGCGCCGATCGTCAGCAGCTGCGGGGTCTCGTTCGTCCCGCAGCACGAGGTCTCTTCACCGTCGGCCGCGACGTCGGTCGAGCACACACCGGTCGCCGGCAGGTTCAGCTCGACCGCCATCGCGGCGGCGGTGTCTCCGGCCAGGGCAGCGGCGATGGACCGGACCTGCTCGTAGCCGGTGGCCAGCAGGAAGGTCGGCGCTCGCCCGTAGCTCTTCATCCCGGCGATGTAGAACCCGGCGTCGGGGTGGCGCAGCAGCTGCTCACCGTGGGCGGGGACTGTGCCGCAGGAGTGGTAGTTGGGGTCGATGAGCTCGGCGAGACCGGCCGGGCACTCCATGGCGCTGTCGAGGTCCAGGCGCACCTCGCGCACGATGTCGAGGTCAGGGCGGAACCCGGTGGCGTTGACGACCTGGTCGACCGTCACGTCCAGGACCTCGTCTCGGGTGCTGCCCGTGACCCGGACACGCTGACCTTCTCCGCTGATCTGCTCAATAGAGGCGCGCTTGATCAGGGTGATGCGCCCTGACTCGGTGGCCTCCTTCAGTCGCGAGCCCAGCAGCCCGCGTGCGGGCAGCTCGTCGTCGCTCCCGCCCCCGAAGAGCCGGCGGGCCGACCCGCCGCGGATCGCCCAGGTGATCGTCGTTCCCGGCGCGGTCTCGGCGAGCTCGACCAGGGCCAGCAGCGTGTTGGCGGCCGAGTGCCCCATGCCGACCACGAGGGTGTGGGTGCCGGCGAACCGCGCGCGGTCCCGGCCCAGGACGTCGGGCAGGGGGCCGGTGAGGTAGCCGGCGTTCTCCTTCTCGCCAAGGGCTGGCAGCCCACCGGTGCCGATCGGGTTGGTGTGGTCCCAGGTCCCTGAGGTGTCGATGACGGCTCGGGCCAGCACGTCCTGGACCTGGCCCCCGGCCACGATCCGCACGCGATAGGGCTGACGGTCGCGGCCCAAGGAGCGCGTCTTGTCCGCCCCGTCGCGCGTGATGCCGGTGACCTTCGACCCCAGGCGCAGACGCTCAGTGATCTGCGGGAGGGCGGCGAGAGGAGTGAGGTAGTCGGCGACGAGCTCCGCCCCCGTGGGCAGAGTGTCCGGGTCGGGCGAGCGCCACCCTGTGGGCTCCAGGAGCCGGAGCGCGGCCGCGTCGACGTCGTAGCGCCACGGCGAGAACAGGCGCACGTGCCCCCACGAGGAGACCGCAGCGCCGACCGCGTCCCCCTGCTCGACCACCAGCGGCTCCACACCCCGCTCGATCAGGTGCGCAGCGGCCGCAAGGCCAACAGGCCCAGCACCGATGACGACGACGGGCAGGTGGTCGGCGGTCGAACTCATGAGCGCTCCCTGGGACGTGACGTTGGATCGAAGAAAACCGATCCAGTCGATTGTTGCACAGCACCACCCCACCCCGCTCTCACTGACGCCCGCCCCTGAGGGGCACGACGGCTAGCGGGTCCCCTCTCCAGAGGGGTTTCGGGCGCGCCAAAACCACCCCCGCGACCGGCCTGACCAGAAACGGTCACCGATTCAAAACCCGTTTCGGGCGGACACCGTTTCTGGTGGCAGCTTCCAGGGTCCGCACCCTCCACCACCAGAAACGATCGTTTCCGGTGATGACTCCATCCCTTGGCTGAATCGATGATCAACACACGTTGGGCTTCGGCGGCTGCTCGGCCCTGCCCGGCTTGTCCAGAACGTCCATGCAAAGCAGCGCCAACGGTCCAGCGACAGCTGCGGTGACGAGGATCCCGGCGAGCACCAGGCACACCACGGCCCACGACGTCACACCATAAAGCGACCCGGCACCGGCGGCCCCGACCGCTCCACCGGCCAGTGCAGCATTGCTCAGCAAACTCATCCCACGGCCAGCCCGTACTGAGGTGCTGACCTCGGCCACCACCGCCTCGTCCACTGGTGTGAGGGCAGCCCAAGATGCACTCGTCAGGATCCACAGCGCGGCGATGGCGACCGGCCCAGGTGCCGCAGCGAGCCCCGCTGCGCAGATCGCCGAGGCCCCCGCCCCCACCATGTAGATCCTCCTGCGCCCCCAGTGCCCTGTGAGGCGGTGCAGTGGCCCGGGGAGAACGGTCAGAGCGATGCCACCGGGCAGAAACACCAGGGCAATCTGGAAGACATCGAGCTCGGTCGTCATCTGAAGGTGCAGCAGGACGAGGAGGCCGATGCCAGCTTCCGCGATGCTCATCAATGCGACGACCGCGAGCAAGGGGCCAAGACGCTGAAGGTCATTCCTGGCGCTGTCCGTCGACGAGTCCGCGGGCCGAAACGTGCTCTCGGCACGCAAGAGGAGTGCGGCCGACCCGACCAGGCACGTGGCACCGAACGCTGCGAACAAGGCCCGGTAGCCGACGATCGGCAGCAGGACCATCGCTGGAACCCAGACGATCCAGGCGACGAGAGCGATCCTCGAGAACAAGTGCGCGAAAGCACCACCGTCGTCGACGAGGTGCTCGGCCGTGATCGCGCGCACCGCGACCCACAACAGCGCCCCACCTATCCCGGTCGTCCCTGCCGCGAGGAGAGCGACCTCGATCCCTGGCGCGAGGGCGTAACCGAAGCAGCCGAGTCCGTAGAGCAGCGAGCCCGCGGCGGCGACCCGGGCGCGTTCGCGGTGATCGGCCAACCACCCGGCGAACGGGCGCGCGATGAATGACACCACGAGCTCGAGGGCGACGAGCACGCCGATCTGCGCAGGGGAGGCACCCAGGGCCGATCCCGCCCACAGTGGGAGCAGGAAGTCGAGGACGTCACCTGATCCCCCGACGAGCGCAGCCGCCAAGACCGCAGATCGCTGCCGTGCGCTGCGCTGCCCCATCGACCGAGACTAGCGAACCCTCACCGCCAGAACGGCAACAACATGCTGTCCTCGCGGGGCCCGCCACCAGAAACGATCGTTTCCGGTGGGGCGGAGTGCCTCCCGAGACGGCGACACCTTGGGAACGCGGCAACGGCACGGACCAGCTGTTGCTGGGCCGCGCCGTTGTTGGTGGCACCGTTCCGTTCGAGACCGGCTGCACGCTCGTTAGACGAGGAGTCACGCGAGTAGAGGGGGGGCGAGGGGCGTCGTGGTGACGCCAGTCGGCCCTCGGATCACTCGGGGATCGCGAATCCGTAGTTGTCGAGGTTCAGGGTGTTGGAGTCGGGTCCGCCGCGCACGCCAGTGTCGAGGGCGTCGATCGCCGCGATCTCCGCCGGGGCGAGGGAGAAGTCGAACACGTCGAAGTTCTCCGCGATGCGGTGCGCCTTGACCGACTTCGGGATGGCAGAGAAGCCGTGGTCGATGTGCCACCGGAGCATGACCTGGGCCGGGGTCTTGCCGTAGCGCCCGGCCAGGTCGGTCAGGACGGGCTCGGTGAAGGGGTTCTTGGTGGAGTCACCGTAGGTGTACGACCCGCCGATCGGCGACCACGACTGGGTCAGGACGCCGTACTGGTCGTTGGCCACGCGCCACTGGGGCTGGGAGAAGTAGGGGTGCACCTCGATCTGGTTGACCGCTGGCACCACCGAGGATGCGTCGACGATCGCCTGCAGCTGGCTGGGCATGAAGTTGGAGACACCGATCGCGCGGACGCGGCCGTCGGCGAGCAGGGTCTCGAGCGCACGGTAGGCGGCGATCGTCTTGTCGAACTCGTCGGCGAGGGGCTGGTGGAGCACCAGGAGGTCGATCTGGTCGACGTCGAGCTTGCGGCGGCTCTTCTCGAAGCCTCGCAGCGTCTCCTCGTAGCCGTAGTCGCTCATCCAGATCTTCGTCTCGACGAAGATCTCGGAACGCTCGACGCCAGAGCGCTTGATGCCTTCGCCGACCTCACGCTCGTTGAAGTAGGCAGCGGCGGTGTCGATGTGCCGGTAGCCGGTCTGCAGTGCGGAGACGACCGCGGCGGTGGTCTCCTCGGGCGAGCTCTGGTAGACGCCGAGCCCGAGGGCAGGCATGGTCACGCCGTTGTTCAGCGTCACGTGGAGCTGCTGGTCAGCCATAGGTGGCTCCTCTTGTGTGTTGAGCGGTAGTCAGACGGTGAAAGGGGCCCGCGATGAGTCGTCGCGGTGCCCCCCTGGGTCAACCGGCGGGACCACGCGTCGTAAGGTTCTCGACGCGGGGCCTCCGCCGGCTGCGGGGTGCTGGGTGACTCAGCGGTTCACGGCACGGAACTCGGTGAACTCGGTGGCGATGCCGTACTGCTCGCGGAAGCTGTCGCTGACCGGCCCGAGCATGGTGTCTGCGGGGTCAGTCCCACGGGGGGGAGGTTGGCCTCGGCGTAGCGGGCTCCGTGCCCGCCGGCGGGCAGGATCGCGGCGATGAGGTCGAGGTCGTTCGGGGTCAGCGTCACGTCGACTGCGCCGACGTTCTCGGCGATGCGCGCCTGGGAGCGGGTTCCGGGGATCGGGACGATCCGCTCGCCCTGGGCCAGGAGCCAGGCCAGGGCCAGCTGGGCGACGGTCGCGCCCTTGGACGTGGCCAGCTCGGTCAGCTGCGCGGTGGCCTCGAGGTTCTTCTCGAAGTTGCCGGGCTGCCAGCGCGGGTCGGTGCGGCGCATGTCGGTCTCGTCGTACTCGTGGGCCGGTCGCGCGGTGCCGGTGAGGAACCCACGCCCCAGAGGCGAGTAGGGGACGAATCCGATCCCGAGGTCGGTGAGCGTGGGGAAGATCGCCTCGACGTCGCGCTCGAAGAGGGAGTACTCGGTCTGGAGCACCGAGACGGGCTGGACCGCGTGAGCGCGGCGGATCGTGGCAGGGCCGGCTTCGGAGAGGCCGAAGTACTTGACCTTGCCTGCGTCGATGAGCTCCTTGACGGTGCCGGCGACGTCCTCGATCGGCACGTCCGGGTCCACGCGGTGCTGGTAGAAGAGGTCGACGTAGTCGACCCCCAGGTAGCGCAGGCTGTTGTCGAGGACCTCGCGGATGCGCTCGGGGCGGCTGTCCTGGCCGTAGTCGTGGGTGAACCCGAACTTCGTCGCGATCTGGATGTCGTCGCGGAAGCCCTTGACCGCCTGGCCCACGATCTTCTCGTTCTCGCCCCACCCGTAGAGCTCTGCGGTGTCGAAGAACCTCACGCCCAGGTCGTAGGCCTTCGCGATGGTGGCTGCACCCTCCTGCTGGTCTCCGGGGCCGTAGGCGATGGAGATGCCCATCGCGCCGTAACCGATGGCTGAGGTCTCCAGGCCCTGCTGGCCGAGCTGTCGCTTCTGCATGGTCATTCCCTTCCGTCGAGAGACTTCACTGTACGCCACTTCTGTCACTCTATGACAGTTGCTTCGCGAGCCGCCACCTCTGGACTAGGATGGGGGCATGACAGAGGCAACGCGGGCACCGGCATCAGGGCTCAGGAGCGTCACGCGCGCCTCGGCACGAGAGCACGTCGCCGAGCAGGCGCTGCGCCTGTTCGACGAGCGCGGCTTCGACCAGACGACCATCGAAGACATCGCCTCGGCCGTGGGCATGTCCACGCGGAGCTTTTTCCGCTACTTCCCCGTGAAGGAGGACGTGGTCATCGGCGACCCGGCCCCCTTCGGGCTGCTCGTGCGCGACGCCGCGCAGACCCGCCCCACCGACGAGCCGGTCTGGCAGGTGCTCCGGAACGCCTTCGCGCCGGTCGAGGAGAGCACCGCCGCCGGGACCGCGACCGGCCTGCGGACGATGCGGGTCATGATGAGCACAGCCTCGCTCCGGGCACGCAACCTCGAGAAGCACATCGCCTGGGCCGCGCTCCTCGAGCCGGTCATCATCGACCGGCTCGACGGCCCCGAGGACAGCAGGGCGTTCCGCGCCCAGACCCTCATCCACACCGCGCTGGCGTGCCTGGACGTCGCTCTCGCCGAGTGGACTCGTCGCGACGGTGCGACGCCCGTGGGCGAGCTCCTCGACAGGGCTTTCGCGACCGCGCGCGCCTGAGACCGCGTCAGCAGAGGCTTCAGCGCCGCGAGACGTCGTAGGTCACGCGCAGGAGCCCGTCGCCGTCGGTCGAGTGGTGGCCACGGAGCGTCAGCAGGACGTCGCGGTCGAGGTCTCCGAAGAGACGGCTCCCGCGACCGAGGAGCACCGGCGCGACGGACACGGTGATCTCGTCGACGAGACCCGCCGAGACGAACGACTGGATGGTCCGGCCGCCGTCGACGTAGACACGTTCGGCTCCGGTGCGTGCGAGCAGGTCGCTGGCCTCGTCGACGGAGCGCACCACCTGGGCGCGGTCGCTGGCGTCGAGCGTCGTGCTGAGCACGATGACGGTCTTGCCCTCGAACGGCCACTCGTCGAAGCCTGACACCGTGTCGTACGTCGTCCGTCCCATGACGAGAGTGTCGATGGTCGGGAAGAACGTCTTCCAGACCAGAGCAGGGTGCGCCCCCTCCTCGGCTGCGTGGCCTCGCGGCTCGGGGGCGGTGAGCCAGGAGAGGTCGCCGTCGGGCTTGGCGATGTAGCCGTCGAGGCTCGTCCCGATGAAGACGCATCCGCGCCAGGTGCGGGTCATGGTCGTGCCCATTCCTCGAGGAGGTTGTCGATGGTCTGTTCGGGTGATGTGGGGTCGAGAGAGACCGCTTGCCGGTAGAGACTCCCGTGGAGGGCGTCGAGCACGGTGAGGGCGGCTGCGCGGTGGTCGAGGTCAGCGCGGAGTGAGAGATGCGCGAGCAGGCTCTCGATGTACCGCGCCTGCTTGTCCCAGCCTTCACGGAGCAGCTCCACCGCCTCTGGAGACCACAGGTCTCGCATGAGCTCCCCGAGCCCGGTGATCGCAGCAGACGACGACGCTGTCGCGAAGTTCGCCCGGCCGTACGCCCGCAGCTCGTCGAGAGCGTGCTCGGGGTCGGCCGGAGCAGACGGCACGGTGTCGATCCAGCGTCGCGAGAGGGCGTGCAGCAGGCGCTCCTTGGACCCGAAGCGCTTGATGAGGCCTGCGGCGCTGATCCCCGCGGCCGGTGCGACGTCGCCGAGGCCCCAGGGCTCGGTCGAGGTGCGCTGGGACAGGGCGGCGCCGATGCGGTCCAGCAGCTCGGCGTCGGTGGATCGGGGCGGGCGACTCATGGGATTAGTAAATCACAATTGATTAACGGCCTGCCACCCCGCGCTCAGCGCCAGCGGAACCCGTCGACGACCTGCGCGACACCCGGGATCCGCCGCACGGCCTCGAGCAGCGCGAGCCCGACCCCGGTGCCCACCACGTTGAAGAGCAGGTCGTTCACGTCGGCGACGTGACCGCCACCGAGGAGGTTCGCCGTCAGGTACTGCGACACCTCGATGAGCAGGCTCAGGCCCGCCCCCAGGAGCAGCACCCGCCACCACGGCGCACGCACGAAGAACAGCGGGAGCAGCACCCCCAGCGGGACGAAGACCACGACGTTCGTCACGGCGTCGACGACCTCGTAGTCGACCAGCGGCACCAGGTTGAGGTACGTGTCCCACGGCTGGTCAGAGAAGGGCTTGTCGAGGAAGATCGGGAACACCGTATTCGCGAGCACCCCCGCCAGGTATACGCACAGCGCCAACGAGACCGCTGCGCGCTGCGGGGTGAGCCGCGCGCGTCGGTGCAGCGACCACAGCAAGACCGCGAACGCCAGCGTGGCGACGGGGACGACGACCGGTAGCACCGGGACCTGATGAAACACCTGAGCTGCTCCCAGTCGTGGGTCGAGATGGCAGTGTCCACCTGCGCACCGGGACCCCGGGCGCAGCGTAGGCACGGGACACCGCTCTGACCTGCAGAGCGGTGTCCCTCCGACACGGTAGGACGGATCGCCTCGGGAGGGGTCCACCGCAGGCATGACCCTGCGCTGCCCCTGTGCCCCCAGGGGGGGACGAAGGATCCCAGGACGGGAGCGGATCAGCGGGATCGACGGCGGGTGAGGAACCGGAAGCTGAGGTCCCAGACGTACTCGAGCGGCCCCCGGGAGTAGTACCGCAGCCAGACCTTCGCGAAGAGGATCACCAGGGCGCCGATCACGAGGAACATGAGGACCGTGCCGATCAAGGGGTCGAGCATCGGCGAGAGAGAGGAGCCGCCGAGCCAGCGCTGGGCCACGCGGCCGAGGATGTTCTGGAGCACGTAGCAGCTCAGAGCCATCCGTCCGACGAGAGACAGGTGTCGCCCGGCCACGCCGATCGGGTGCCGCTGGTAGAACGCGGCCATGAGCGCGAGGATCCCGAACGCGGTGAACGGCGCGGCCAGGAACCGGCCGAAGCCGTACGTCTCCTGGGAGAGGAAGAACGCCAGGTCCAGCGGGATCCCCACCCCGAAGCCCACGACCATGACCCATCGACGCAGGCGGGATCCTCGGGCCTCGAGGATCCCGTGGCGGTACACCAGGGCACCGAGCGTGAAGCACACGAGACCCAGGGTGAAGATCGAGCCGGTGTCGCTGCCGACGGTCAGGTCGCTCAGCACCGTCAGAGCGTTGTTGTGGATCTCGTACGCGTAGGGCGGCCTCCCCTCGGCCACCAAGAACTCACCCGGGAAGACGAAGCCGGGGGCACCGTAGAAGCCGGGCAGGGCCCAGGGAAGGAGGATGAGCGTGACGTGTGTCGTGAGGGCTACGCCGATGAAGATCCACTGGCGCTTCTCGGGCATCAGCAGGACGAAGGCCACGACGAAGCCGAGGACGGCGTAGACGCGCAGGACGTCGAACTGCACGACGAAGATGTAGTTGAGGACCCCGTCGAGGAAGAGCAGGCCGGCGCGGACGAGATAGGTGCCCGGCCACCGGAGGCCGCGCCTCGCCGCCGCCTGCCGTTGGATCTCGAGACCGATCCCGAACATGATGGTGAGGAGTCCGAGGAACTTGCCCTCCGACGTCCACGAGAGCAGCTCGGCCCATCGGACGTCGATGACACGCTCGCCGAAAAACGCCTGGAACAACCAGATGTTGCTGGCCAGCGTGCCCAGGATGGCGAGCCCACGGATGACGTCGAGCGAGGCGATGCGAGGCTTCTTCGAGGCGTCGGCGGGTTGAGGGAGAGGTGGCGCAAGAGGTGTGGTCACGCCCCGAGTCCATCGTGCGGCCCGTTGCCAGAGCGTCTCGGGTTCTCGATATGCAGGCGACAGGCGCGCGATCTTGCACCGGGTCAGGCTCTCAAGTCGTGCCGAAGACCTCGAGCTGTGACAGCTCGACCTGGGAGAGCGCGGTCAGCCGGACGGCGACGACGTCCCCTCCCTCGCCGCCCTCGGGACGTGTGCGGAACGGCCGCGTCTGGCAGGCGAGGTCGAAGGTCTCCTCCCGCGAGTCGAGCGGCACCACGGTGCCGTCGGCCGTGATGCCCTCGAGCCGCCATGCGGCATCAACCGGGTCGGGGACCACCGGAAGAGCAGCAGGCTCCCCCGCGAGCGTCACCGTGTACAGCGAGACCACTGCTGGTTCGGTGAGCGCGAGCTCGACGTGCTCACCCGCAGCGAGGACGACGGCGGTCTCACCACGGTCGTCGGTGAGACCTCCCGCATCGACGACGAGAAGGTCGCGCAGCGGCTCGCGGAGGCCCAGCTCGGTGCTGATCGACGTGGGCCGGCTGTCACGAGCCCAGCCCGTCGGCTCGTCAGACAGCACGAAGGCGATGTGCCGTGCGGTCGCGAGGACGTCCGCCGGTACCGCGACGCGCTCCCAGACCTCTCCGTCGACGCGGACCTCGCGGACGTACCGTGCGCCCGGGTTCACCGCGGTGATCTCGAGCGGGTGGTCGCGTCCCTGCGGGTGGAGCGTGACGCGGGGCAGCAGCGGCGGGGTGAGCACCATCTCCCCGGTCCCCGGGACCAGCGGGTAGAGCCCGAGCACCGCGAAGAGGTACCACGCAGACATCTCCCCGTTGTCCTCGTCCCCCGGGTAGCCCTGGCCGATCTCGGAGCCGACGAACAACCGGTCGCGGGCCTCGACGACCACGCGGTGCGCGTCGTCGTGGCGCCCGGCGAAGCAGTAGGTGAGCGGGATGTGGTGGGCGGGCTGGTTGGAGAGCCCGAGCATGCCCATCCGGACGTCGCGCGCCTCGGACATCTCGTGGATGACGAAGCCGTAGGACCCGACCAGGGTGGGGTCGGCCGTCTCCGGGGTGGCGAAGAACGCGTCGAGGGCGGCGCCCAGCGCAGCCTCTCCACCGTGCAGCTCCGCGAGGCCGGCACCGTCGTGGGGTGCGGTGAAGGCGGTGCCCCAGGCGTTGGTCTCGGTGTAGTCGTGGCCCCACTCGGCCGGGTCGAAGTCCTCCTCCGAGACCCGCCAGGTGCTGTCGGGGTGGCGCCCGAGGAAGAACCCGAGGCCGCGGTGGAACACAGACCGGTACCCGAGCGCGCGGCGCCCGAGGTACTCGGCCTCCGCGTCGAGCCGGTCGCGGTGCGCCGCGTCGGTGGTCTGCTCGCGCAGCGCGAGCGCCAGCCGGGCGGCGGAGGCGTCGTTGATGGCGTTGTCGAGGGTCCAGGACATCCCCTCGTGGACGTCGGTGTCGACGTAGCCGCGGAAGATCGCGGGGCGCAGGCCCTTCCGACCGATCCGCGCGTCGGCCGCGGGGACGGTCGCGTGGTGCAGCGCCGACTGGTAGGCCCCGTCGAGGCGGAGCGGCACGCCCTGGGCGGTGAGACCGGCGAAGACGGTGTCGCTCGTGGTGCCCGTCATGCAGTCGACGGGACCGGGGGCGCTCCACCGGGCCACCCATCCGGAGTCGGTCGCGTGCTGGACGAAGCCGTCGGCACGCTCCGCAGCCGTGGTCGGGGTGAGCAGACCGAGGAGCGGCCAGGCGGTGCGGTAGGTGTCCCAGAAGCCATTGTTAGACGAGTACTTGCCCAGGCGGACCGCGCCGTCGACCGGGCTGCGGTAGCGCGGGCCCGCCGGACCGGGCTCGTCGTAGGTGTTCGGGTACGCGAAGATCCGGCCGAGGCTCCCGCCAACCGAGCGCAGCACGTCGGCGGACACCTGGTCGGTGTCGTGGATCTCGACCGTGGAGAGCACGCGGCGCCAGGCGTCGGCGGCGGTCCGCAGCATGTCGTCGACGCCGCCGGCGCGCGACACGTTGTCGCGCGCCTGCGCGGCGTCGATCGTCGAGACGCCGATCAGCACGTCGGCCGCTGCTGCGTCGAAGGTGACGGCGCCGCGGAGCACGCCGTCGGCGGGCGTGAGCGTGTGGCTCTCGACGTGCGGGAAGACCGCGTGGACGTGGTGGTCGGGGCCGTCCCCGGTGTCACGGAGCAGCACGTCGAGGTGCAGGGTCCCGCCGTCGACGTCCCACCGCACCTCGACGGCCTCCCCGAGGTGGTCGAGGACCACGGAGAGCACGTCGGTGTGCGACCTGAACCGCAGGCCGATCGCGTGCTGCGCGGCGGTCATGACCACGGAGACGCCGTCGAGCTCGACCTCGTAGCGGTCGGCTCCGGCGTGCTCGCTCGCGCGGTCGAACCCCAGGGCGCGTGCCTGGCGGTCCAGCGGCGGGTCCGCCTGAGCGCTCGGCATGAGCTGGAAGACGCCGCGGTCGCCGATCCATGGGCTCGGGATGTGGCTCGTCGCGAAGGCCTGCAGCGACGAGGAACCCATCTGGTAGCGGTAGGGCCAGTTCCCGGCCGACGCGTCGGTCATCGGGAGCCCGAAGAGACCGCCGTGCGGGACCGAGACGACCGGGGCGGTGTTGCCGCGCGAGAACCGGTCGGAGGAGTGGGTGCCGCGCCGGGTGTCGACCCAGCCCAGCAGGACGTCCGGGCGCGGCGGCGCGGGGCGGACTGTCACGTCGCCGACGTGGACGGTGGTGGCGTCGTCGGTCGCACCGACGGCGACCGTCACGGCGGTGACCTGCTGACCCACCCAGGGGCCGAGGTCGACGACGCGCCGGTTCCACTGGTCGACCGAGAGCATCTTGGCTGCTGCTTGAGCCGCAGAGTCCAGCCGTGTCCCGTGCTGGTCGACGGCACCCGACCCGCTGAGCCGGGTGCCGTCGTCGAGCTCGAGGTCGACGACCAGGGCCGTGGCGCCGTACCGGTCACGCTCCCCCGCCACCGGGAGCACGTCGTAGACGAGCTCGTCGCCGGCTGCGATGACTCGACCAGCGGGCCAGGGGGCTCCACCGGCAGTCGACGACGCGCCAGGGAGCGTGACCGTCCCTCCTCCCGGTGGGCTGTCGACCCGCCAGCAGCGGTCGGCGTCGATCTCGTCGGTGGCAGCCGGCGCGAAGGCGGGCAGTCCTCGGGACAGTGATGGCGTCGTCGTCTCCACCCGTCGAGACTTGCGGACTAAACCGCATTAGTCAACGTTGTCAGCCCGTGTAGACCGTGTCCTGGCCGTAGAGCTCGCGCGTGATCGCAGAGAGATAGCTGCTCGCGTCGCCAGCCCGCAGGTCGTAGGTGACGAAGGCTCCGTAGCCGTCGGCGACCGTGCGTGCCGCGAGGTTCGTCGCGGTGCTCACCGGCGTCTGGCCGAGGTCGACCGCCGCGGCGCCGAGACGTGAGCGGTCGAGGTCGAACTGCGGCGGGTTGTACTGGCCGTAGTAGGGGTTCCAGATGTAGTCGAGCTTGTCGACCACCGAGGTGGGCGCCTGCTGGAGCGACGTCGAGGTCGCGCCGATGTCGTAGAGGGTGATGAGGCTGTCGGCGGGGAGCTTCTCGTGCAGCGCGTCGACGAGCCAGGCTGCGGAGCTGGGGTTCACGGCCGGGGTCCCACCGGAGCCGTAGGTGACCCACTCGTCGTCGATGTCGACGCCGTCGAGACCGTAGGTCTGCACGACGTCGGCGACCTCGTCGGCGAAGGCCTCGGCCGAGGCCTGGGTCGGGAAGTTCGCGAACCCAGCGGCCTGGTGGTTGCCGAGCAGGGACAGGGTGACCTTGATGCCCATGTCCTGGAGAGGCTTGATCTGGGTGTCGGCGGCATCGAGGGTGGCCTGGACCTGGTCGTTGAGGTGCAGGTAGGGCGCTGTGCCGTCGTGGTTGATGTTCGCCGCGAAGATGATCGCGACGTCGAAGGCGTTCGACCCGTCGGCCAGCTCGTACTTCCCGACGTTGGCGAGCTCGTTGCTGTTGACCTCGACGTAGGCGATCGAGACGGGGTCCGAGCTCGAGCGGGCGCCTGGCTCCGGCGCGGCGGCGGCCGGCAGCGCCGCCACCGTCCCGAGTGCGGCCGCGGCGGCCATCGCCGTCGCCGCGGCGATCGCTCGACGGGCGGGGTGTCGTCGTTCGTGGGTGCGTGACATCGGTACTCCTCGTTGAGTGCGTGTCGTCGACACTGCGTCGACGAACAGCACGCAACCGGACTTAACCGGGTTAGTCAACCAATGACTGGCGTGCCGATGCTGCGCCCCAGACGCACCTGCCGCCCATCTGCACCCCGATCACGGGCGACCGCGACCCCGCCGGCGCCCCGAGGCGCCCGTCGTCCCGTGTTCTCAATGCAGCCGCAGCCGCATCAGTCGCCCAACATGCGCGGTATGGAGTTATTGAGACTCGGCGCCCCTTATGTTAGTTTCATCACAGCGAGCAACGCAGCTCGCCGCGGTGGTGGATCAACGCCACATGCCTTCAGAGGCACTTCCCGCGTCGCAGCAGGAGGCTACGAGCCACCTGCTGCTCAACCTCTCTCGTGACGGAAGGGGGTGATCAAGATGAAGAACTACGAAACCCCGATGCTCATCCCGCTCGGCTCGTTCGCGGACCTCACGGCTGGGCTCGGACGACTCCTGGCTGACCGAGTCATCCCGGTCGGCCGGCTGGTCCCATGACCTAAGGAGGTCAAACATGACAAGCGGTCGCGATCCCCGAGCACTCTTGCTCACCATCACCGAGAGACCCGAAGCGATCGCGACCGCTTGCCGTGACCTCTCCTCGACAGCGAGCACCGGCGGGCTGACCCTCATGTGGATCG
Source organism: Sanguibacter keddieii DSM 10542 (assembly GCF_000024925.1). Taxonomy (NCBI): domain Bacteria; kingdom Bacillati; phylum Actinomycetota; class Actinomycetes; order Micrococcales; family Sanguibacteraceae; genus Sanguibacter; species Sanguibacter keddieii. The sequence goes on along the minus strand of NC_013521.1, from coordinate 1,631,722 downwards.
AGGCTGGTCGCCACTCAACACGAGTGGTCGACGCATCTGGCCGCGCCTGCGGCTTCGCGTCCTTCCCCTCGCGATCAGCAGCCACGGAAATCCGCACCTGCGAGAGCTCCGCTGTGGCGATGCATCGAGACCTTGCACGTCGCGGAGCGCGCGTGGTGGCCATCTGGACCGGCGAAGAGGTGTCGATACGTGGATCAGCCACAGGCTTCGACCGGATCTACTACTCAACTGACGCGCAGTGCACCGTCGTGAGCGACCGAGCCGACACTCTCGCAGAACACGTCGGCGCTCAGATCGACCACACCGGGCTAGCCATCAGCCTGATTTCTCCGGTGAGCCACCCTTTCGACCAAGGACCACTCTGGACAGGAATTGTCCCGGTCCAACCTGGCCTCATGCTCTCGATACGTGCTGGCACCCCTCCAGCTGTCATTCCTTGGTGGGATCCACCGGATGCGCACGCCTCGCTCTCAGACGGTGCCAAGGGGGTGAGATCCGCGATCCAAGAATCCGTTCGTGACGCTGGAGCTGGACACGATGCCATCTTGGCGGACCTCTCCGGCGGGCTCGACTCGACAACCATCACAGCTCTTGGCCTCGACCTCTTCCCTCGGACCCACTTCGTGGCGCTGACAGCCGGGGACCTGGGCCAGAACAGGGACCAGATGTGGGCGGAGCAAGCCGCACGTCACCTGCGCCCCGGAGAGCACATCATGCTCGGAGGCGCGGATCTCCCTCTGGTCTACTCCGACACCCTGGATCTGGGGGCCGAGACCGACCACCCGAGCCCAGCCCTCGCCACGCGGTCCACGATCCGCTCGATCGCCGCCATTGGACGTACAGCCGGAGCTACGACGCACCTGACAGGACACGGTGGCGACCACATGTTCTACGGCATGCCAACACTGCTGCGTGACTCCGTATGGCGCAGACCTCGGGGAAGCCTTCGAAAGATCAACGCCTATCGCCACATGCTGGGCTGGCCGCTGCACGAGATCATCCGACAGTTGCTGTGCAGACAGACGTACGCGGAATGCATCAAAGACTATGACCGCCAGTCCCCCGTGCGCAAAGATCGGATCCCGATCTTGCGATGGACGACGCCCCCCACACTGCCTCCTTGGATTTCAAACCATGGACGGGACCTCATCGCTGAATACGTCGTCAGCCCGACCACTGACCTATCCCCGATGTCTCGGCGGCCTGGTGCCCATGCAGAACTCGACACGATCCGCCAGGGAGCACAGCTCGCGCGCGCGATCTCTCAGATATCTTTCGCCCATGGACTCGAGCTCCAGGCACCGTTCTTCGACGACCGAGTCCTGACAGCGACTCTCACTCTGGACGCGGAAGCGCGGGTCGATCCGTGGTCCTACAAGGCACCGCTCAAGCTAGCCATGGTCGACATATTGCCGCATGCGACACTCACGCGAACCTCCAAAGACGAAGGTTCGCTCGAGCTCGAGCTCGGGATACGAGAGAACAGATCAGATATCCGCGACCTGCTCGAAGACTCACACCTTGCCAACCTGGGAATCATCGATGCAGATATTCTTCATCACGCACTCGAGACCGAGATGCACCCCGCGCTCTCAGACAGCGGTCTCACGACAACTATCTGCACCGAGTCGTGGCTCAGAGGCCGTATTCTCACGACTGGGATGGACCAACCATGAAGTATATTCTTAGCGATTCCGTGGCTATGACTAGGACCGATTATGGTTACGTCATCCTAGACACGAGGAAGAGTAAGTACTTCCAAGTCAACGCAGTTGCAGGCGAGATGCTGAAACTGCTGGCCAGTGGGCGATGCGTCAGCGACGTCGCGCAGTCGGTCGCAGACACATACGACATTCCGGGGACACGCGTCCTGAGAGACCTCGAAGCGCTGATCTCGGAAGCGTTGGGCGCCTGCATCATCGAACAGGTCTCCGAATGACAGTCCCGATGGCCATGCCCGCGCCACGGGAAGAACTTCGGCTCCACCGACTAGATCCTCGGCGGGCGGTCATCGCGCTCTCCTTCCTTCTGGCACGACCGAGCCCGGCACATCTGCAGCTCGTGTTGAGACTGCTCAGCCGTCACGCAGAGCCTGCCGATCTCACCACCACCGGACACGCCTATCGCCTCGTGGTGGCGACCAGTCCGCGATGCGCCGGATGGTGGGGGTGCCTTCCTCGCTCCATCGCGGTCGCACTTCTCTGCCGGCTGCGCGGGCAATGGCCTACCTGGTGCGTCGGCGTCCGGAACTCACCGCCGTTCGCTGCTCACGCGTGGGTCGAGTCGGAGGGCGAGATAGTCGGCGAGACAGCCTCGCCCTCCACCTATGCGCCTCTAGTGCGGGTTGGCAGGACAGCGGTCGGTGAACCATGACGATGAGAGAAATCCTTCACGAACACCGAGCCAGGTTCGCATGGGCCTCCCTGCTGATCATCATCGGAACCGGCTTTGGGCTGATGCAGCCACTTGTCGCAGGACAGGTGGTGTCGACGGTGCAGCTGAGAGAGAGCGCTTGGCCAGCGATATGGACTCTCGTCGGAATCTTTGTCGTCCAGGTCGTCACCGAAACCCTCGGTAGATACCATCTTGAGGTAACGGGAGAAGAAACCGCACGCTCCCTGAGAAGACGCGTCGTGGTTCGAGCCCTTCATGCCCGACTTGAAACACTATCCGCCTATCGCTCGGGAGATCTGATCTCGAGGATCGTCGGAGATCCTAGTGCATTCCAGGGCGCTGTGACCCACGGATATCTTGACATGGCGATCGGAATTCTTACCCTTGTGGGGGCAGCGCTTCTTATGGCGGCAATCAGCCCGCTCCTGCTCATCACGGTAGTGGCAATCATTGCCATTGCAGCGTTGGGTGCAGGAATATTTCTATCCCAGCTGCAGGCGGTCGCCACCAAGAAGCAAGCAGGGATCGCATCCCTCACCGCTGATCTTGAGAGCGTCCTCATCGCCGTCCGAACCGTGAAGACGTCAAATGCCGAGCTACGCGAGTCCGAACGCTTGTCGCGTTCGGTCCAGCGGGTCCTCGATGCCGCCCGACGAGGAGCCGGCCTGACAGCAGCAGCGACCCCTAGCATCTATCTCGCCGCAACCGGCTCCCTCATAGCCGTCGTGGTGATCGGCGGCTCTCAAGTGGCAGACGGGAGTCTAAGTACGTCGGAGCTGGTGTCGGCGCTTCTGTACTCCACCTACATCGTGGTCCCTCTGGGTGGCATCGTCGAGGGCTACACCTCGGTCGCTGCCGGCCGAGCTTCTCTACGAAGAATCTCTGAGATCGTGAGCCTCGAGGCCGAGTACGAGTACGGCGAACCTTCCACGATGCAGGGCCCTGCCGACGAGAGGACAGACCACCCGGTCGTCTTCGATCGTGTCGACTTCTCGTACGCCGCCACGGCACCGCCAGTTCTCAGGTCAGCGTCAATCAAGGTGCAGCGCGGCTCTCGGTGCCTCATCGTGGGCAGCTCGGGTTCTGGCAAGTCGACGGTACTCAATCTCATGTGCGGACTGTACGTCCCACAGGCTGGCTCGATCTCAACCCTGGGGTCCACACCTTCTGGTCAAGACCTGCGACAGCTGCGATCCAAGATCGCACTGGTCGAGCAGAACTCTCCCGTCCTGCACGGGACTGCACGGGAGGCCGTTTCGTATGCAGTTCCGCAGATTTCTGATGCGGAGATACTGCGCATCCTGTCCAGCGTCGGACTGGACGGCGTCTTTCCCGACTCATGTTCCCTGAACCGGGACCTGGGCGACCTCGGAGCGACTCTCTCGGGAGGCGAGAGGCAACGAATCGCTCTGGCCCGAGGGCTCGCTGTCCGACCAGACCTTCTGCTGCTGGACGAGCCGACCTCTAGTCTCGATACCCGCTCATTCGAGAGCGTCATGGCAAGCATCGCCGCGCTTCCGAGAGACGTCACTGTCGTCATGGTCTCTCATGACTACCGCCAGCTCGAGTGGGCTGACTCGATCATCGAGATCCGGGATGGAGGGCTCGTATGGAAGACATGAGGTCCAGTGGGAGCGAGGGCAGCGATGCCACGTGTGCCCCGTGGACGCCGGCTGAGTTCTCCGGAGCCGTCGACGGGTTGGACTCGATCGCCGTGAGGCTGGCCGCCACCTTTCGAATCCCCGACAGGATTTCCGAAGGCTGTGAAACCGTCGATCAGATCGCTCGGACGCTCGCTGTCGACCCGGAGGCTCTAGGTCGAGTCGTAAGATATCTGACAGCGAGAGGCATGTTCGCCGAGAACGACGGCGTCATCACCTTGGGCGAGTATGGCCGCACTCTGCTCGACGCTGACCCGAGCGGTCTTCGACGCTGGCTGACGGCGGACGGACCCGGCGCTCGGCTCGACGCGTCGCTCCTCGCGCTGGCGCAATCCGTCGAGCACGGCGGTTCCAACTACTCCGCGACCCATGGGGTCGACCTCTACGAAGACGCCGCCACGCCGGCTCAGAATGGCGACACCTTCAACTCCTTGCGCGCAGAGCATTGCGCCGCCATCGCACGTGGGGTGGTGCGTCTCCGTCTGTGGAAAGGGTCCGGGCACGTCGCCGATCTAGGTGGTGGGGAGGGGCAGCTCATCGCGTCGCTCCTCACAACTCATCCCCGGCTTCGCGGCACACTCCTGGACCTTCCACCTGCCATAGAGTCCGCGCGTGCCAGGCTCGAATCCGCTGGTGTGATCTCGCGTTGCACAATGGTTGCAGGCTCCTTCTTCGACGAGTTGCCCTTCGCTGCCGACATCTATGTGCTGTCGAACGTCCTCCACAACTGGGATGACGAGCACGCCCGCCGCATCTTGCGGCGTTGCCGCGCGAGAGCCGGTGGCGTCTTGATCGTCGAAACTCTTGCCGATCGAGTCGCGGCCCGGGGTGCGACGTCGATGGACCTGAGGATGCTGGCGTTCTGCGGCGGGAGAGAACGCACGACCGACGAGTATGAGTTGCTTCTTCGTGCGGAGCGGTTCGAGGTGACGAACATCGAGAAGATCACCTCCGAGCTCTGGGCGATCGCGGCGCAGCCAACTTAGAACCCAGCGAAACCTCTGTGCCTCTCCATACGACTCCCTTCCTCGCTAAGCGCAGACGTTCTTCATGGCTCATCGCACCTCGTACACCAGCCGTGCGAACTGTCCGACGGCCTTCGCCGAGACCAGGTGGAGACGGTCGGACTCGACGCGGCGCGGGAGCAGCGGCGCCCCGCCGGCGAGGGCGACAGGTGCGACGGAGATCGCGATCTCGTCGAGGGCTCCGATGTCGAGGAGCTGGCCGGCGAGGTCTCCCCCGCCGACCACCCAGATGTCGCGCTCCCCGGCGGCCTCGCGGATCGCGGGCAGCGCGTCGGCGACGGCCCCCGACACGAACCGCACGTCCGCGCCCTCGGGGACGGGGAGGTCGCGGGTGGTGAAGACGAAGGTGGTCTTGTCCCCGTGGAAGTTCTGCCACTTCTCGGGGTGGGCGAGGATGTCCTCCTCCGCGAGGATCCACTCGTAGGTCGTCGAGCCCTCGACGAGCACGGCGGCATCGGACGGGAAGAGCCCCTCGTCGGGCGCGTCCCCGTTCTCGACGGCGAACAACCAGGCCAGCGAGTTCTGCTCGTCGGCGATCCAGCCGTTGATGGTCGTGGCGGTGTCGAAGATGATGCGTCCCATGCTCGGCACGCTAGCTCCGTCCACCGACATCCGACAGGGCGCGAGACCCGGCCGGTCTCGCTAGGGTCGAGACCATGCTGACCGTCACCGAGGACTTCTTGCTGCTGATGCTCGACGAGACCACGGGGCGACCGCGCCTCGACAGCTCGTCCCTCCCGCTCGGCCTCGCCGGCGGCGTGCTGCTCGACCTGTCGCTCGCTGGCCGGATCACCGTCCCCGAGCGAGGAGCGCCCGACGCGGGACGTGTCGTCGTCGTGCCCGGCCCGCCGCTCGGCCACCCGGTCCTCGACGGCGGACTGGCGATCCTCGCCAAGGACACGCCGCGCAAGCCCGACACCGTCGTGACCCGCCTGTCCAAGGACCTGCGCGAGGCCGTGGCCGGAGCCCTCGAGGCCCGCGGGCTGGTGCGCCGGGAGACGCGACGTGTGCTGGGCATCTTCCCGAGCACCACCTGGACGCCCGTCTCGCCGATGGCTGGCCACGCGGTCCGCGAGCGCCTCTGGGCGACGCTCGTGGTCGGGCAGGACCCGGACGCACCGACCGCGGCGCTCGTCGCACTGCTGCTCGCGACCGACTCCCTGCACAAGGCCCTGCCAGGTCAGGACAAGCGGGCGCTCAAGCAGCGTGCGAAGCAGGTGGCCGAGGGCAGCTGGGCGGCGGACAGCGTGCGCAAGGCCATCAGTGCGGTGCAGACGGCGATCCTCGCGTCGGTGATGGTCGCGACGACCGCGGCGACGACCACGTCGTCGTCCTGACGAAGCCCGCAGAGCTGTCATCGCTCATCGTTGGCCTGGGCCTGCGCCGTCGCGCCTGGGCCTGGGGCCTCGGTCAGAGAGCCTCAACGGCATCGGCGAGGGCGCCGACCGGATGCCGCCCGTCGAGCTCGACGTCCGCAGTCTGACGGAGCAGCGGCTCGACCTCGGTGGTGAGGCGCCGGATCTCCTCCTGGTCGTCCGCCGTCCGGCCGTAGGGGTTGTCGGTGCGCAGCGCGACACGCTCGAGCAGGACCTCGACCGGCACGGTGAGGAGCACGACGTGCTCGAAGCTGTCGTAGAACACCCCTTGGTTGTCGGTGGTCCCCGAGACCACGACGTCGTCGTGGTCGGCCAGGAGACGCGACATCCGAGCCTCGTCCCAGGGACTGCCCGAGCCGTCCGTCCACCCGTCGTAGTCGGTGTCAACCGTGCGGTGCCCGCGCCGGGCCAGCTCTCTGAGCAGCGTCGACTTGCCCGCTCCGGACATGCCGGTGATGAGTACTCGCGCCATCCGCTCACGATACGCACGGGCGCGCCTCCCCGTCCGACAGCCAGCATGCGTACGACACGTGCACCACGGCCGCGCCGTTGAGTAGGTTGATGCCACCACCCAGCGATCGACGATGATCCGGAGCCCGCATGAGCACCACCCACGACACCCCGACCCTCTCCGCCGACGGGGCGTTCCTGCTGGCGTACTTCACACCTGCCACGGACGACGGCGAGCAGGTCCGTCTCGCCGTCAGCCGTGGCCCTCGGCCTGATGCTTTCGACGTCCTCGCCGGAGGTCGACCCGTGCTCGTGTCCGAGGTGGGTGAGCGTGCGGTCCGGGACCCGTTCCTGCTCCGGGACACCGCGCGGGACCTGTTCGTGCTGGTCGCCACGGACCTGCGGGCGCACACCGACGGCGCGTGGGAGCGCTCGACCCGCCGCGGCAGCCGGAGCATCGTGGTGTGGGAGTCCGTCGACCTCGTCACCTGGTCGCCCGGTCGCCTGGTCGAGGTCGCGCCACCTGAGGCGGGGAACACCTGGGCGCCGAAGGTGTTCCGCTCCCCCGCGGACGACACCTGGCTGGTGTTCTGGGCGTCGGCGCTCTACGCCCCTGGCGACGACCGCACCGCCGGGTCGCACCAGCGCATCCTCGTCGCCGAGACCGACGACTTCCAGACCTTCTCCCCCGCCCGCGTCTACCTCGACCCGGGGCACGACGTCATCGACGTGACCTTCGCCGTGCACGACGGCGTCACCTACAGGTTCTCGGCGAACGCCCAGTCCGCCGACCCCGACAAGACCACCGGCTTCCACGTGTTCGTCGAGCGCGGCACGGACGTGCTCGACCCGGCGTTCGTCCCCGTCGTCGTCGACGTGGGGCGCGACGAGCTCGAGCGCGGCGAGGGACCGGCGGTCGCGGTGTCCCACGACGGGACCGAGCTGTTCCTGCTCGTCGACGAGTTCACCGGGCGCGGGTGCACGCTCTTCACCGCCACCGACCCCGCGTCGGGCACCTTCGTCCACGAACCCTCGGCACGGCTGCCCGAGACGGCACGGCACGGGTCGCTGCTGGCCATCACCGCCGACGAGCGCGACCGGCTGCTCGGGGCGCTCCGATGACACTCACCACTGCTGACCACTGGGAAGCGATCCGTGCGGAGCGGGCTCGCCTCGCCGGTGACCTCGCGGACCTCACCGACGCCCAGTGGGCCTCCCCGAGCCTGTGCGCGGACTGGTCGGTCGAGGACGTCGTCGCGCACCTCACCGCCGGGGCGAGCACCGGCCGGTGGGCGTGGCTGCGGAGCATCGCCGGGGCAGGCTTCCGGCCCGCGGTGCACAACGCCCGACGTCTCGCCGAGCACCGTGGGGCGACCCCGGCCCAGACGCTCGAGCAGTTCCGCACCGTCGTGGACTTACGGGTCGCCCCGACCGGCGACCTCTGGGCGTGGCTCGGTGAGGTGGTCGTCCACGGCGCCGACGTCCGCGAACCGCTCGGGATCCGCACCGTGCCAGATCTCTCCGCGGTGGTCGCGGTCGCGGAGGGGTACGTCCGCAAGGACTTCGCGGTCGACTCGCGGTCGATGGCCAAGGGGCTGCGACTCGTCGCGACCGACTCCAGCTTCCGCGCGGGAGACGCGGCGTCCGCACCGGGGACGACCGTCGAGGGGAGCACCCTCGACCTGGTGCTCGCCATGGCAGGACGCCCCTCCGTCGCCGGTCGCCTCGGCGGCGACGGGGTGCCTACGCTCCTCGAGCGCATGCAGCCGCTGCCGGGCTGATACCGCGCGCGCCGCACGCCGTGCCGGCGCATACTCGACGAGATGAGCGACGACACCCAGCAGACCCCCGCCGCGCCCCACAGCAAGGTCGACGACGCGTCGATCGCGGCGACGATCATCGACCTCCTCTCCCAGCGCGCAGACACCTCGTCGATCTGCCCGTCGGACGCGGCGAGAGCGGTCGGCGGCGACCACTGGCGGGACCTCATGGACGACACGCGTCGGGTCGCGCGCCGGCTGGTCGCCGAGGGGCGGGTGCAGATCACGCAGGGCGGCGAGGTCGTCGACCCCACCGAGGCGCGCGGACCGATCCGGATCCGCTGGGCGCGCGAGGACTGAGACTGCTCCCGCCGACTGCTTCCCGGGGGCGCAGAGTCGCCGGGTGCGCCTCCGTCCGAGCACAGACGCACTGAGCCCGCTCGCACGAGGGCGAACGGGCTCAGGCGGGACGGGCTGTCTCTGACGTCGTCAGGACGCGCTCGTTATGAGACTGCGGTCAGGAGTTCTTGTCGCGCCCCTCGGGGACCGGCGCGCCGGTCACCGTCGGAGCGCCGACCGTGACGGGCGTGCCCGCGTCGGCCTGCGCCTCGTCGACGATCTCCTCGGCCTCCTCGTCGTCGGCGAAGAGGTCCTCGGAGGTCGCGGAGCGGTACTGCTCCTCGTCGAGGATGCCCTCACGCTTGGCCACGATGACCGGCACGAGCACCTGGCCCGCGACGTTGACCGCGGTGCGGCCCATGTCGAGGATCGGGTCGATGGCGAGCAGCAGCCCGACACCCGCGAGCGGGAGGCCGAGGGTCGAGAGCGTCAGGGTGAGCATGACGATCGCGCCGGTGAGCCCGGCGGTCGCCGCGGAGCCGATCACGGAGACGAAGGCGATGAGCAGGTAGTCGGTGACCGAGAGGTCGATGCCGAAGATCTGCGCGACGAAGATCGCCGAGATCGCCGGGTAGATCGAGGCGCAGCCGTCCATCTTGGTGGTCGCGCCGAGCGGCACGGCGAAGGACGCGTAGGCGCTGGGCACGCCGAGGTTGCGCTCGGTGACGCGCTGCGTGAGCGGCAGGGTGCCGATGGACGAGCGGGACACGAAGGCCAGCTGGATCGCGGGCCAGGCGCCGCGGAAGTAGCTGAGGACGCGGAGCCCGTTGATGCGCAGCAGCACCGGGTAGAGCACGAGCAGGACGATCGCGAGGCCGATGTAGATCGCGGCGGCGAAGGTGCCGAGCGGGGCCAGGAGGTCCCAGCCGTAGGAGGCGATCGCGTTGCCGATGAGGCCGAGGGTGCCGAGCGGCGCGAGGCGGATGACCCACCAGAGGATCTTCTGGATGATCTCGAGGGCCGACCGGTTGAAGGTGAGGAACGGCTCGGCCTTGCGGCCGACCTTGAGCGCGGCGATGCCGACCGCGAGGGCCATGACCACGATCTGCAGCACGTTGAAGGACAGCGACGTGCTGGCCGTGACGGCCCCGCTCTCGGCGACCTGCGTGCTGGTGTTAGCACCCAGTCCGAGGAAGTTGGCCGGCAGCAGGCTGTCGAGGAAGTCGAGCCACGAGCCGGTGCGGCCCGGCTCGGAGCCGTCGGCGATGTCGAGGGTGGTGTTCTGGCCGGGGCGCATGATGATGCCCAGCGCGATGCCGACCGCGACGGAGACGAGCGCGGTGATCGCGAACCACATGAGGGTCTTGGCAGCGAGGCGCGCACCGTCGGCGACGTGCCGCAGGTTGGTGATCGACGCGACGATCGCGGTGAAGACGAGCGGCGGCACGAGGGTGCGCAGCAGCAGGACGAAGGACGACCCGATGGTGTCGAGGGTCGTGGTCAGCCAGTTGGCGCCGCCCTCGGGAGTGCCGTCGTCGACGGTCCCCATGGACAGGGCCCACCAGCCGAGCAGCACGCCGAGGACGAGCGACCCGATGATCTGGACGCTGAAGGACGGGGCGCGGAAGCGGCGCTTGCCGGTCGACGGAGTCTGTGCGTCCGTCGTGGTGGAGCTGGTCACGTGAGGCCTTTCGGGTGGGGGCGGGCGTGGTGGTGCGCGCACGACGGCGGGGGCCGACATCGTGGGTGCGCAGACGCCAGAGGGGTGGAGACGATGCGTGGCACGCGCCAGACGAGACCCGACAGGTCGGTGGCGCGGCGAGATCGGCACGGCCGAGCGCAGAGACGGCTAGCGTGCGGCGACGGCGAGCAGCGGCGGGCGCGTGAGCGCGACGCGGCGTGCGGTGGGACTCAGCCGAAGGTCAACAACAGCAGGGCAGACAGCAGGTGGACTCCGTCAGCGGGCTCGCGTGACCGAGGTCAGCGGCGCGGTGAGCGGGGTCGTTCCACCCGTGTGTCACAGTCTGTCTCCTGAGGGATCGTGGCGCGGAGTACCCGCGACGAGCCATGCTAACGACCCCGTCCACGCTCTTCAACAGGACGGCCCCGTCGGAGCGGCGCTGCGCCAGCTCCGGTCTCCGGCGACCTGGCTCACCTGGGCTCGGGCGAGGCCCCCGGCCGGCCTGCCCCCGGCAGCGTCACGACGAGCTTCTGCGCGGAGACGCCAGCTCGCATCGTGTCGATCGCCCCTTGGAGAGCCTCCAGACCCTCGCCGACCACGGCAGGCCGAGGCGCGAGATGGTGCCGCCCTTCGGCGAGCGCCGCTGGCAGATAACCGGACCAGAGAGCAGGTCCGACGGCGCTCGACGCGATGGCACTCCCCCACACGAACCGAGCCCGTACGCCGTGCCGCAGGCAACGGGCCTGCAGCGCGACGTTGGACCAGACGAGGCGGGTCATCATCCGCACCCTCGACCACGCGAGCCCGCCGCGGCGCGGCTGGTCGTAGAAGGAGACCGACGGGCTGGTCAGCGCGACCCGCCGGGCGCCGGTCTGCGCAGCGATCGACACGCACGGCTCAGCGGATCCGACCGCGACGGCCACGATCCCGACGACCCGCGCACCCCGAGCAGCGGCGACGACCGACGCGACGACGTCGTCGTCGCGATAGTCGAAGACTGCTCGCGCCCCCAGCCTCCGCATGTCCTCGTGGTGACGCGGGGAGGCTGTGGTGATGACGCTGTAGCCCGCGGCACGGGCGAGCTGGATCGCGTTGCTCCCCACGCTCGTCGACCCGCCCCACACGACGACGACCTCGTCGTCTCGCCCGAACCCGTCGCCCGCCCCGGGATCGAGCCTGCTGAGGTCGAGACCCAGCTGGGACGTCTCGAAGAGCGCTGCGGCCGCCGTCGACAGCGCCAGCGGCAGCACGACGACGTCGTCGAACGACACCTGGTCGGGGACAGGGGCGGCTAGTGCCTCGTCAACCGCGACGAGATGCTGGAACCCTCCCCCGGAGACGTGGTCCCGCCCCTTCTCGAGCCCCGTCGCGTAGGCCACGACCCGGTCTCCGACCGTGAACCTGCTCGCACCGGGCCCCACGGCGACCACCGTCCCGGCGACGTCCTCGCCGAGCACCACCGGGTAGTCGAGCCACCGGTACATGAGGCGGCCGTTGGACTGGACGATCGCGTCGAGCGGGTTGACGGCGACGGCGCGCACCTCCACCACAACCTGGTGCGGGCCTGGGGTGGGTACCGGCGACGGTCGCACGACCAGGTCGGCGAAGGGAGCCTCGATCCACGCGGCGGAGTTGCTGATCATGAACGGCTCCAGAGATTGAATGATGACACGACGTGACATCACTCTAGGTCTGATGTCACTCCGTGTCATCATGGAGTCATGCCTCGATGGTCCCCCGACGCCGCCCTCGTCCTCGAAGAAGCCGCCATGGCCTTGTTCGCCGAGCACGGCTACGCAGAGACGACGGTCCCGCAGATCGCCGAGCGCGCCGGGCTGACCACCCGGACGTTCTTCAGGCACTTCACCGAGAAGCGGGAGGTCGTCTTCCTCCGCGACCGGGAGCTCCCGACCGCGGTGCTCACGATCCTCGACGCCCTCCCCCCAGGCCTGAGCACGCGGCAGCTCGTCGAGCAGGGACTGAGCCGGGCTGCGGTCGAGCTCGAGCAGTGGCGTGCGCCGATCAGCCGACGGGACGCGATCATCCGGACCGACGAGCACCTGCGCGAGCGGGAGCTCCTCAAGCTCGACCACCTCGCGGCCGCGGTCGAGCAGGGACTCGTGGCGCGACAGGTCCCGACGGCAGAGGCGCACGTGGCCTCGAAGGTCGCCGCGCTCGCCTTCGACCTCGCCCTGCGGCGGTGGCTGGATGCTGAGGGATCGTCGCTCCAGGACGAGCTCGACCGCGCCTGGTCCGCCCTCCGTCAGGTGTAGTGCTTCTCGCCCCGCGCGGCCTTCTCGACGACGTCCTGGATGCGCGCAGCCCGGACGGACGGCGTCTTGATGCCGCTGAGCCGGAAGTAGATACGGAACTTCTCGACCTTCGTGAGCCCGTCGATGAAGGCCGCGGCTGCCGGGTTGGCGTCGAGGGCGGCCTGGAGGTCGGGCGGGGCGACGGCGTCCTTCTGCCGGTAGGCGGCGTCCCACCGGCCGTCGGCCTGCGCACGGGCGACCTCGGCGAGCCCGCCGGGCTGCATCCGGCCCTCCTCGATCAACCGGGCGACGTGCTCGCGGTTGATCTTCGACCACGGGCTGTTCTTGCGGCGCGGGGTGAAGACGTTGAGCATGTAGTCGTCGTCGAGGCGCTGCGCCTGGCCGTCGATCCACCCGTAGCAGAGCGCGACGTCGAGGGCCTCGGACCACGTCATGCCGACGGCCGTGGAGGTCTTCTTGCGGAGCGTGAGGCGCACCCCGCCCGGGTCGGGTGACCCGGCGAGGTACTGCTCCCACTCCTCGACGGTGACGTCGAGCACGGGCTTGTCGGCGACGCTGACCATGACCGAGATCTTAGCGACGCCGTCTGACACCCGCGTGGCGCTCAGCGGGCGTCGCCGGTGCCCGTCGTCGGGGCGTGCTCCGCTGCCGTCGCCGACCAGCTCGCGAGGACCGCGAGCGCGTCGGCCGTCGGGCTCGACGGCGGGGCGCTGTAGGCCACGAGCTGGAGCCCGGGACCCGAGGCGAGGGCCATCGCCTCGTAGCTGAGGTCGAGGTCGCCGACCACGGGGTGGGTGATGCTCTTGGTGCCGGTGCTGTGCTGGCGCACGTCGTGCGAGGCCCACAGGCTCCGGAACGGCTCGCTGGCCACGGACAGCTCGCCGACGAGGTCGCTGAGCAGCCGGTCGTGCGGGGAGCGCCCTGCCTCCGAGCGCAGGAGGGCGACGGTCTGCGCGGCGGCGTCGTCCCAGTCCCGGTAGAAGGCGGGTGCCTGCGGGCTGGTGAAGACGAAGCGGCCGAAGTTCGCCGGTCGCTGCGGCTGCGTGGACATCTCGGAGAACACGGCACGTCCGAGCCGGTTGGTCGCGAGGACGTCGAGGCGGCCGTTCTGGACGAACGCCGGGACGTCGGCCATCGCGTCGAGGAGCTGCTGGACCGACGGGCGCACCTGCTGCGGGCGCGCGGGCCCGCGTCGGCGACGGGGCTGCGCACCCTCGTTCGCGGCGCGCACGAGGTCGTAGAGGTGGGTGCGTTCTGCGTCGTCGAGGTCGAGCGCCCGGCTGACGCCGTCGAGCACCGCCTCGGAGACGCCCTTGGCGTTGCCCCGCTCGAGGCGCACGTAGTACTCGACGCTCATGCCGGCGAGGAGCGCGACCTCCTCGCGGCGCAGCCCGGGGACGCGGCGGCGGCCGCCGAAGTCGGGGAGCCCCGCGTCGGCCGGGGTGCGTCGGGCCCGCCGGGAGACGAGGAACGCGCGGATGTCGTTCGGGGTGTCCATGACTGCGAACCTACGACACCTGCCGGGGCCGAGAGAGGTACTGGCAGTGACCCTGTCGACAGGGTCTGCCTCGGACCGCGCGTCGAGGGTTTGACTGACGTCCTCACCGCCGCACGTCACCGCACCCTCGCTCACGGAAGAAGCTCCTCATGAAGATCGCACGTCTCGCAGACCTCGAGGTCTCCCGCATCGGCCTCGGCGCCATGACCATGGCCGGCACGTACACCAGCGAGGGCTCCCTGGACCACGACGAGTCGGTCCGCACCATCCACCGCGCCCTGGACCTGGGCGTGACGCACATCGACACCGCCGAGATCTACGGTCCGTTCCTCAGCGAGGAGATCGTCGGGCGCGCGATCGCCGGGCGTCGCGACGACGTGGTCCTCGCGACCAAGTTCGGTCTGTTCTCCCGCGAGGCGGGAGAGCGCAGCGTCGACAGCAGCCCCTCGAACATCCGCACCGCGGTCGAGGGGTCGCTGCGCCGGCTGGGCACCGACCGCATCGACCTGTACTACCAGCACCGCGTCGACCGGAACGTCCCCATCGAGGAGACCGCGGGCGCCGTGGCCGAGCTCGTCGCCGAGGGCAAAGTCCTGCACTTCGGTCTGTCCGAGGCCTCCCCCGAGACCATCCGCCGCGCCCACGCCGTCCAGCCCGTCACCGCCCTGCAGACCGAGTACTCGCTGTGGACCCGCGACGTCGAGGACGAGATCCTCCCGCTCTTGCGCGAGCTGGGCATCGGGCTGGTCCCGTACTCGCCGCTCGGGCACGGCCTGCTCACCGGGCAGATCCGCACCGTCGACGACTTCGCCGACGACGACTGGCGCAAGACCAACCCGCGCTTCACGGGCGAGAACTTCCAGCGCAACCTCGCTCTCGTCGACGAGGTCACGGCCATCGGCGCCGAGGTCGGGGCGACCCCCGCGCAGACGGCGCTCGCCTGGCTGCTCACCCGCGGAGACGACATCGCACCGATCCCCGGGACCCGGCGGGTGAGCCGCGTCGAGGAGAACACCGCCGCCGACACGGTCGTGCTCACCGCCGACCAGGTGCACCGCCTCGACACCATGCAGCCTGCCGCCGGTGCACGGCACGACGAGGCCAACATGGCGTCGGTCGACGTCTGACGCGCTGCACCGAGGGAGGGCCTCACAGGCCCTCCTCGGTGCGCGGGCCGGGTCAGCGCGGGCGGCGTCGTGGCGGACGTGACCTTCGAGCCTGCCGACCCTGCGGTGCGCGACGCGCTCGACGCGGCCTACCACGCCAAGTACGACCGTTACGGCCCCAGTCCGGTCGGCGCCTTGACGGGCGACGACGTCCTCCGCACGACACTGCGCGTCATCCCGGTCGACTGACGGCCTGCCAGGGCCTGGCGGACGGGGGTACCGACAGCCCCTCCCACGGCGCGGCGACCGTGCCTAGCGTGGGAGGCATGGCACAGACATCGATCCCCACCCTGACCCTGAACAACGGCGTCACCATGCCCGCCCTCGGCTACGGCGTCTTCCAGACCTCTCCCGAGGAGACCCGCACCGCGGTGCAGACGGCGCTCGAGGTCGGCTACCGCCACGTCGACACCGCCGCCGCGTACGGCAACGAGCGCGAGGTGGGCGAGGCGATCCACCAGTCCGGCCTGGCCCGTGACGAGGTCTTCGTCGAGACGAAGGTCTGGATCAGCGACTACGGCACCGAGGCGACGCTGCTCGCCTTCGACAAGAGCGCAGGCAAGCTCGGCATCGATCAGGTCGACCTGCTGATCCTGCACCAGCCGCTCACCACGCAGTTCGACCTCACCATCGACGCCTACCGATCCCTCGAGACCCTCCTCGAGGCGGGCAAGGTCCGGGCCATCGGTGTCAGCAACTTCATGGAGCGTGACCTCACCGCCCTCCTCGAGGCGACGACGGTGGTCCCGGCCGTCAACCAGATCGAGGTGCACCCGTACTTCAGCCAGCCCGGCGTGCGCGCCCTCGGCGAGCAGCACGGGATCGTCACACAGGCCTGGTCCCCCATCGGCGGCATCACCTTCTACCCCGGCTGGGGCGACGAGCGCCGCAGCACCCTGAAGGACCCGACGATGACTGAGATCGCTGCGGCGCACGGCGTCACGCCCGCCCAGGTGATGCTCGGCTGGCACCTGCAGCAGGGCCGCTCGGCGATCCCCAAGTCGGTCACGCCGCACCGCATCACCGAGAACTTCGCGGTCGCCGACCTCGTGCTCACCGCAGCCGAGCTCGCGGCCGTCGACGCCCTCGACACCGGCGAGCGCGGCGGACCCGACCCGGCGACGATGACGCTCGAGACCTACGGACGCGACATCCCGGAGGCCTGAGCCGCCGCTCAGACAGGCACCTTCACCCTCCGGCGAAGGCGAGGCCGAGGCCGTCCAGCTCCTCCGCGAGGATCCGGACGGCCTTGGGGCCGACGCCGTGGATCCCGAGCAGCTCCCGCGTCGAGCGCGCGGCGAGCTGCTCGTAGGTGGTGATCCCGTGGACCGCGAGCTCACGTCGCGCGACTTTCCCGATGCGCGGCGTCAGCTCGCTGGTCTCGGGACCGGCCGGCTCGCTGGTCATCAGCGTCCCACCGGCTGCGACGCGAGCCGCACCGACACCTCGGCCGGCGCCGCCGTGAGGCGGGCGTTGGAGAGCACGCCCGGTCCGCACGCCGCGCTGCCCAAGCCGTGCTGGCGGGCGTCGAGGTGCAGCCAGAGCTTCCCGTCGGGCACGAGGTCGTGCGGGTGCGCGGCCTGGTCGAGTGCCGTGTCGGACCACGGGCGCAGCGACAGCTCGAGGCCTGCCGTGCTGCGGCCGCCGACACTGCTCGGTCCGGCGTCGAGCGTGAGCTCCGACCCGTCGGCGAAGGTCAGCTCCGCGTGGGTCACGCCGCGTCGGGCGCCGTTCTCCTGCGGGTGCGTGTAGCGCGTCTGCAGGCTGCGGACGGTGTGCTCGTACGCACCGCCGACGGCAGCCTTCCGGGAGTCGGAGTACGACTCCTCCGGGCCGAGCCCGTGCCAGCGCACGGCGACGTCCTCGGCTCCGGGCTCGTCGAGCACGAGCAGCACACCGAGGCGCGCGATGCTCTGGCCCCAGCGCCCCTCGGGGGTGATGGCGACGTGCAGGTCGACGTCGTCTGAGCCGTCGGCGACAGGGCGCCACGTGTACACGGTGCGGAACCCGTTGCGGGTGCGTGGGCCTGCGGTGCGGGCGGTCACGACCAGCGCGCCGTCCGTGATCTCGGCCGAGACCTTGCGCTCGGCGAGCAGGTGCAGGCCGCTCTCCTTCCAGACGCTCTCGTCCGAGAGGTCGACCCAGCTGCCCTCGCGACGGTCGTTGTCGGTCGGTGCGCGCCAGGCGTCCACGCGCAGCTCGGCCACCGGGCGCCCGTGCAGCTCGAGGAGGGTGCCGCGCGCGTCGAAGCGCGCGTGCCCGACGGTGAAGCCGTCCGAGGTCTGCTGCGCGCGGCCGGTCGCCTCCGGCAGGGAGACGGCCGGGGTCAGGGCGAGCTGGCCGCTGGACACGACGAACGACCCGGCCGCGTCGTCGAACCACGGTGCGTCGAGGTGGTCGGCCTCGTGCTGGACCGCACGCAGCGTCCACCAGGTCGGGGTGTGGTCGGGCGACGGCAGGTCGAGGCCCGCGGGCGGGGCGACGCTCCGCTCCTCACCGGGTGCGAGCACGAGGTCGTCGAGGGTGTCCGTGGCGAGGACGTCGTCCCCGTGGTGGAGGGTCCACTCGAAGGTCAGGTGCGAGGTGTCGCGGAAGGCGTACCGGTTGCGGACCAGCAGGGTGGTCCCGTCGGCCGTCGGGTCGAGGCGCACGGGTGCGAAGACCGCGGCCATCTCGACGAGCGACGGGGCCGGCGTGCGGTCGGGCAGGACGAGGCCGTCGGCGATGAAGGTGCCGTCGTGGAAGTCCTCGCCGAAGTCGCCGCCGTAGGCCGCGAACTCGGTCCCGTCGTCGGTGCGGCGCGTGAGGCCGTGGTCGATCCACTCCCAGATGAACCCGCCCATGAGTCGCGGGTACCGGTCGAAGATCGCGTCGTAGTCGCTCAGCCCGCCGGGACCGTTGCCCATCGCGTGCGCGTACTCGCACTGCAGGAACGGCATCTGACGGCGGCGGGCGTCGGCCTCGGCGCGGGCGAGCGGCGCCTCGACGCCCTGGCCGATGAGCTCGGTCTCCTCGCTCGTCGCGTACATGCGGGAGTACACGTCGACGTCGTCGGAGGACCAGTCGCCCTCGTAGTGCACCGGGCGGGTCGGGTCGAGGGCGCGGACGGCCGCGGTCATGGCGGCGACGTTGCACCCGCTGCCGGCCTCGTTGCCGAGCGACCACAGGACGATGCTCGGGTGGTGGGCGTCGCGGCGGACGGTCCGGGTGACACGGTCGACGAGGACGTCCTCCCACGCCGGGTCGTCGGTGGGGTTGCCGACCCATCCCCCGTCGATGAACCCGTGCGTCTCGAGGTCGTTCTCGTCGACGACGTACAGGCCGTGCTCGTCGCACAGGTCGAGGAAGTGCGGGTGCGGCGGGTAGTGGCTGGTGCGCACGGCGTTGACGTGGTGACGCTTCATGAGGAGGACGTCCTCGAGCATGCGCTCCGGGGTGACCGAGCGGCCACGAAGCGGGTCGAACTCGTGGCGGTTGACCCCACGCAGCTTCACGGGGGCGCCGTTGACGAGGAAGACCCCGTCCTCGATCGAGACGGTGCGGAACCCGGCACGGAGGGTGACGGTCTCCCCCGGCGTCGTCACGGTCACGTCGTAGAGACGCGGCCGCTCGGCGCTCCACGGCTCGACCTGCGCAGTCGCGGTCTCGCCGGCCGCGACGTCGATGCCGAGCTCGGGGACGGTGACGCGAGCCTCGGCAGATCCCTCGACCTCGACGGTGAGCGAGCCGGTCCCCGTGGTGTGGTCGTAGTCCGCGACGACGGTCGCGTGCGCGACGCTCGCCTCCGGCCGGTGCTCGAGGGTCACGCTGCGGAAGATGCCCGACAGCCACCACTGGTCCTGGTCCTCGACGTAGCTGAGCGCCGACCACTGGGTCACGCGGACCGAGAGCAGGTTCTCGCCCGGGACGACGACGTCGGTGACGTCGATCTCTGTCGCCAGGCGGGAGCCGTGCGAGGTGGCGACGACGGCGCCGTTGACCGACACCTCGAACCACGAGTCCACGCCCTCGAAGCGCAGGTAGGCGCGACCGTCAGCGGCCCACCCGGCCGGGACCTCGAAGGTCCGGCGGTACTCCCCCGTCGGGTTCGCGTCGGGCACGAAGGGCGGCTCGACCGGGAAGGGGTAGAGCACGTTGCTGTAGGCCGGGGTGCCGTAGGGCCAGGTGTCGGGTGCACCGGCGAGCTGCCAGTGCCCGGGGACCTCGATGGTGTCCCACTCGTCGCCGCGGTCTGCAGGGTCGGCACCGGTGTCGGCCGACGGGAACAGCCGGAAGCGCCACGGGCCGTCGAGGCTCACCGACGCGGCGTCGGAGGCGCCTGTCGGCGGGCGGAACCGCGCGGGAACGGTCCCGGTCGGCAGGCTGACGGTGTCGTGACGGGGCACGGGCGCTCCTCGAGGTCGGTGTCGGCGACGGGCGCCCGAGGTCGCGCCGACCAGGGGTGCCGGAGCGGGGAGAGGCCAGGGCGTCGTCGCCGTGTTCAACGATGAACACTATCGGGGTCGGGTGACGGCGCTCAACACGGACGGGCGTCCGTCCGCGTCGCGAGACGCACCTGGGGAGAGGCACCGCCGACGGGCGGGGGTCCGTCAGCCCAGCGCGGTCCCGGTGGTGTCGAGGTCGACCAGCCAGTGGTTGCGCAGGGTGAGAGCCCGCTCGGTGGCGGCGAGGATGCCGGCGACCAGCAGCGTGGTGTTGGCCCAGGCCGGCAGGTTGATCGGTGACGTGAAGGTGCCGAAGCGATCGGAGACGATGTCGAGCCGGGTCACCATCTCGAGGGCCAGCGGTGCGGCGACCACCAGGCCGACGAGCAGGACGACGACGGCGACCGCGCCGATCGCCGAGCTGGTGCGCGGGAACCGGCGCCCGAAGCGAGCCCTCAGGCCTTCGAGCGAGGTGCGGTCGGGGCGCAGGGTCCGCTCGGTCCCGTCGTCGAGGACGTAGTGCATGCGGGTCAGGCCGTACATGCTGATCGCGACGTCGACCACGCCACCGGGGACCGGGAAGGTTGCCGGGAGATCGGACCGGTGGACCTGCACGCCGTCGCGGTAGAGCGCGGCGGGGCTCGTGACCTTCTTGTCCTTCGCTCCCTCCTCCCCGATCTGGTCGGAGAGCTCGTCCGCGAGGTGGTGGACGTCGACGGCGTAGACCGGGGTGGGCTCGGCGGGCTCGGCTGTGCCCGCGGAACCTGCGGCACCCTCGGGCCCCGGCTGCTGCGGCTCGACGGCGTCGTCGAGGTAGAACAGCGACCGGTGCAGCCCCTGCCACAGCCGGAAGTCCTTCAGCGCGCTCCGGTCCCCCGGCTGCACCTTCGCGAGCCGCTTGCTGATCTTGCGTCGCCGGAACATCGTCCTCCAGAGAGGGCTGGGCGGCGGTCGGGCCGCGTGGGTGTGGCGGTCGTCAGGCTGGTCGTCGTGGTCCATACCGGGCAGACACCGGCCGGTACGTCTCTACCGACGATAGCGCTGGTCATCAGCCTGCCAGGCGTAGCACTGACCGACCCTCTCACCAGGCGATCCATTGAATCGTTCCAACAGGCTCTTGTGGTGCCGGACTAAAACCGGTTACAGTCCAGTCGTTCACAGGTGAACCGCAGCACGCGTCTCAGAGCAGAGCGCGTCCGACCAGGAGGGCTTCCCGATGGAGGGACCACCCGACGCACGCCCCACCCCGCCCCCGCAGGGCACCGGCATCAGCCGCCGCGCCGTCCTGCTCGGCGGCGCCTTCGCGGCCGCCGCCAGCCTCAGCGGCTGCTCCTTCATGACCCTCGAGCCGAGGGTCTCGTCGACACCCGTCGCCCCGCTCCCCGGCCAGAAGGAGGCCCCCATGCTGGCGGCGCGCGTCGCCGCCGGGACGCTCCCGCCGCTCGAGCAGCGCCTCCCGGTCGACCCGCAGGTCATCACGCCGACCGACCGCGAGGGCGTCTACGGCGGACGCTGGCGCAGCGGCATGCTCGGGACGGTCTCCGTCTACCAGGCCTACACCTACGCGGCGAGCGACGCACTGCTCAGCTGGGACCCGGACTTCACCGAGCCCGTCCCCGACATCGCCGAGTCCGTCGAGGTGCTCGACGGCGGCAAGACGTTCCTCTTCACGCTGCGCGAGGGCGTCCGCTGGTCCGACGGCGAGCCGTTCACGAGCGACGACGTCGTCTTCGCCTACGACGAGGTGATGAGCCACCCCGACCTGCTCGTCTCGCCCCCGCAGGAGTTCACGACCGACGGGACGCCCGGGCGCATCGAGAAGATCGACGACCGCCGGTTCGCCTTCCGCTTCGAGGGCGTCAACGGGATGTTCCTCGCCCACCTCGCCGGGCCCACCGGGTACATCCTCGTGCTCTACCCGCGCCACTACCTCGAGCAGTTCCACGCCGACCACACGCCCGGGGCAGACCAGGCCGCGCAGGACGCCGGCTTCGGGGGCTGGGGCGACCACTTCTTCTCCAAGGTCGGCCGCGGCTACTGGGACCTGCCCCGCTGGCAGACCACCGAGCTGCCGACCGTCGCGTGCTGGAACGTCCGCACACCGCTGGGCCAAGGGTCCCGCCTCGTGCTCGAGCGCAACCCCTACTACTACAAGGTCGACCCGTCCGGGCGTCAGCTGCCCTACCTCGACGAGGTGGTCCTCGAGATCATCGGCGACCCCCAGCTCATGACCATCCAGGCGTCCAACGGCGAGATCACCCTCCCGCAGAGCGACGTCACCACCCTCGACAACAAGCCCGTCCTCGCCGCCAACCGGGACCGCGGCCGCTACCACCTCGTCGAGGCCATCACGGCCGAGCAGAACCAGCTCTCGCTGCAGCTCAACCTCAACACCGAGGACCTCGGCCTGCGCGAGGTGTTCCTCGAGCGCGACTTCCGGGTGGCGCTGTCCCTCGCGACCGACCGCCGGCAGATCATCGACGCCGTCTACCAGCGTCAGGGCGAGCCCTGGCAGCTCGCCCCACGGCGCGAGTCACCGTTCTACGACGAGGAGATGGCCACCCAGCACACCGCCCTCGACCTCGACGCCGCGAACGCGCTGCTCGACGGGCTCGGGCTGACCGAGCGCGACGGCAACGGCCTCCGGCTGCGCCGCGACGGCGTCCCGCTCACCTTCGACATGGCCGTCATCACCCAGCGCCCGTCGTCCATCAGCGCGCTCGACCTCATCTCCCAGCAGTGGCGCCGCGTCGGCGTCGGGATGCGCGTCCAGTCGATGGACCGGTCGCTCTTCACCCAGCGCAGGTCCCTCAACCAGCTCGACGCAGCCGTCGGGTCGGCCGGGGGCGGGCTGCTCGACGCCATGTACGACCCACGCCTGTGGCTGCCGCACAACGCCGAGTGCCAGTGGGCACCGCTGTGGGCGCTGTGGTTCATCACGGACGGCGCCGAGGGCGAGGAGCCCATCGCGCCCGTGCTCGAGCAGATGGAGCTGTACCGCGAGCTGGGACGCACCCTCGACATGGACGAGCAGATGGCCCTGTTCCGCCAGGTGCTCGCCATCGCCAAGCGCGAGTTCTACACCATCGGCGTGTGCCTGCCCGCCGGTGACTACTCCGTGGTGCAGGACGACTTCGTCAACTTCCCCAGCACCTTCATCAGCAGCTTCATCTACCCCACGCCCGGCCCGATGCGGCCCGAGCAGTTCTCGATGGAGGCGACCGCAGGATGATCCGCTACGTCCTCCGGCGCGTGCTCATCGCCGTCCCGGTGCTGTTCCTCATCTCGATCGCCGCCTTCGCGATCATCCAGCTGCCGCCCGGCGACTACCTCACCACCTACGTGGCCGGGCTGCAGGCCTCGGGCCAGGCCGTCAACGCCGCCCAGGTGGCACAGCTCGCCGAGCAGTACGGGCTCAACCAGCCGATCTGGGTCCAGTACCTCAAGTGGATCGGCAACGTCCTCCAGGGCGACTTCGGCACGTCCTTCGAGTGGAACCAGCCCGTCTCGACGCTGCTCGCCGAACGTCTCCCGCTGACCATCGTCCTGGCGGTCACCACGCTGCTCTTCACGTGGCTGCTCGCCTTCCCGGCCGGAATCTACTCGGCCCTGCGCCAGTACTCCTGGGGCGACTACAGCATCACGGTCCTCGCGTTCCTCGGCATCGCCGTCCCGAACTTCCTCATCGCGCTCGTCCTCGCGTGGATCAGCTCGTCGGTGTTCGGGCAACCCATCGGCGGGCTGTTCTCCGCGGAGTACGTCGACGCGTCGTGGAACCTCGGCAAGGTGCTCGACCTCCTCGCGCACATCTGGGTGCCCATCGTGGTGCTCGGTGCTGCCGGGACGGCCGGGCTGATGCGGATCCTGCGCGCCAACCTGCTCGACGAGCTGCGCCGCCCGTACGTCACCGCAGCCCGTGCGCGAGGGATCCCCGAGCGTCGTCTCATCGTCCGCTACCCGCTCCGCGTGGCGCTCAACCCGTTCATCTCGACGATCGGGTGGGTGCTGCCCGCGCTCATCTCGGGCGAGGTGATCGTGGCCCAGGTGCTGGCGCTGCCCACCACCGGCCCGCTCCTGGTCAGCGCCCTCACCAGCCAGGACATGTTCCTCGCCGGCTCGATCATCCTCATCATCAGCACGCTCACCGTCATCGGCTCGCTCGTCTCCGACGTGGCCCTGGCGCTGCTGGACCCCCGCATCCGACTCAGCTACCAGTGAGGTGCCTCCCATGGCTACCAGCCTGCAGACCGTCTCTGCCGTCCCGTCCGACGACGGCAAGCCCGCGGTGGCACCTCAGCTGCCGCAGCGCACGCTCGTCTGGATGGCGTTCCGGCGCCACCGCCTGGCCTACGCGAGCCTGTTCGTCATCGTCGCCGCGTACGTCCTCGCGATGTTCTCCGGGTTCTTCGCGCCCTACAGCACCCAGCACCTGGTGGCGGACCGCACCTACGCCCCGCCCCAGGCCGTCCACCTGTTCTCCGACGAGGGCTTCGGCCTCCACGCCTACGGGCAGAGCGCGACGCAGGACCCGGAGACCCTCGAGCTCACCTGGTCGACCGACACCAGCGAGCGCGTCGACCTGGGGTTCTTCGTGCAGGGCGAGCCGTACTCGCTGCTCGGCCTGACGGTCGACCGGCACTTCTTCGGCCCCATGGACCCGTCCGAGACCGTGTTCCTGCTCGGCTCGGACCGGGTGGGGCACGACATGTTGAGCATGCTGCTGCACGGCGCCCGGACGTCGCTGACCATCGGTCTGGTCGGCGTCGCGATCGCCTTCGTCATCGGCATCGTGCTCGGCAGCGTGTCCGGGTACTACGGCGGGCGGACCGACACGGTCATCCAGCGCATCATCGAGTTCTTCATGTCGATGCCCACGCTCCCGCTGTGGCTCGGCCTGGCGGCCGCGCTGCCGACGTCGTGGAGCGGGACACAGCGGTACTTCGCCATCACGCTCATCGTGGCCGTCATCGGCTGGACCGACCTCGCTCGGGTGGTCCGGGGGCGCTTCCTGTCGCTGCGCGACGAGCAGTACGTCGTGGCAGCACGTCTCGACGGAGCCTCGACCCCGCGGCTCATCGGCCGCTACCTCGTGCCGTCCATGACCAGCCACCTCATCGCCTCGGTGACGCTGTCGGTGCCCGGGATGATCCTCGCCGAGACCGCGCTGTCGTTCCTGGGGCTGGGGATCCAGCCGCCCGACGTCAGCTGGGGCGTGCTGCTCCAGGAGGCGCAGAACCTGCGCGCCCTCACCACCGCGCCGTGGCTCCTCCTCCCGGGTCTGGCCGTGATCATCACGGTGCTGGCCATGAACTTCATCGGCGACGGGCTCCGCGACGCCGCCGACCCGTACCAGACCCAGTCCCTCGGAGGAGCGCGCTCATGACCGTCACCACGCCCGTCACCGGCTCGGCCGCCGACGCCACCGAGGACCTCATCCTGTCCGTGCGCGGCCTGCGCACCACCTTCGCCGGGCTGCACGGCCCGGTCCACGCCGTCCAGGACGTCGACCTCGACCTGCGCCGGGGCACGACCCTCGCGGTCGTCGGCGAGTCCGGGTCCGGCAAGTCCGTGACGGTGCGCTCCCTGCTGGGGATCCTCGACCCCGGCGGGCGCGTCGAGGCCGGCACCGCCCTGTTCCGCGCCGGCGCCGGCGACGCACCCGTCGACCTCCTGCAGCTCGGGCCCAAGAGCACCGCGCTGCGCGAGGTGCGCGGCAAGCAGGTGGGCATGATCTTCCAGGAGCCCATGGCGTCCCTCTCCCCCATGCAGACCATCGGCGCGCACATCGTCGAGGTCCTGCGCATCCACCTGGGCATGACCAAGGCCGAGGCCCGCGAGCGCGGCATCTCCCTGCTGCGGCGGGTGGGCATCGCGGACCCGGCGCGCTGCATGGACAGCTACTCGTTCCAGCTGTCGGGCGGCATGTGCCAGCGTGCGATGATCGCGCTGGCGCTGGCGTGCGACCCGCGGCTGCTCATCGCCGACGAGCCGACCACGGCGCTCGACGTCACGACCCAGGCGAAGGTCCTCGACCTGCTGGAGGAGACGACGGCGGAGTCGAACCTGTCGGTCCTGTTCATCACGCACGACCTCGGTGTGGTCGCGCGGGTGGCCGACCACGTGGCGGTGATGCGGTACGGGGCGCTCGTGGAGAGCGGGCCGGCGGCGCAGGTCTTCGAGGACCCGCAGCACGAGTACACCCAGCAGCTGGTGCGCGCGTCGACGGTGAAGCCCCGGCACGCGCGAGCACAGCCGCGGGCCGAGAGCGGCGCGAGCGCTCCGGCGGACCTGCTGCCGGTCGTGGAGGTCAGCGACCTGCACGTGACCTTCGGCGGGAAGGCGCGGGCCTTCTCGCGCAGGGCCGAGCCGGTGCACGCCGTCGCGGGGGTGACCCTCGAGGTGCTGCCGGGCGAGACCCTCGGTCTGGTCGGTGAGTCGGGCTCGGGGAAGACGACGACAGGCCGGGCGGTCGTGGGTGCGCAGGTCACCACGGGCGGCTCGGTCGTCTACCGCGACGCCGACGGCGTCACGCACGACCTCGTCGCGATGTCGAAGGAGGCACGGCGCGGGTTCCGGACCGACGTCCGCATGGTGTTCCAGGACCCGTACACCTCGCTCAACCCGCGGATGCGGCTGCTCGAGATCCTCGCGGAGCCGTTGCGCATCAACCACCTGGCGTCAGGCTCCGAGATGCAGGACCGCGTGGCGGCAGCCCTGGAGCGGGTGGGGCTCGAGGCGGACCACATGAACCGGTACCCGCACGCGTTCTCGGGCGGGCAGCGTCAGCGGGTCAACATCGCGCGGGCGCTCATCACCGAGCCGCGCCTCGTGGTCGCCGACGAGGCGGTGTCGGCCCTCGACGTGTCGGTCCGGGCGCAGATCCTCGAGCTGCTCAACGGGCTGCAGGACGACTTCGGCCTCGCGTACCTGTTCATCTCGCACGACCTGTCGGTCGTGGAGTCCGTGTGCGACCGCGTGGCGGTGATGCAGCACGGGATGATCGTGGAGTCCCGCCCCACGGCGGACCTGTTCGCCGAGCCGCAGCACGAGTACACGCGGATGCTGCTGGACTCGGTGCCGGTGCCCGACCCGAGCGCGTACGCGCGCCGATGAGCAGAGGAACCCAGTGACCGGACAAGAACGCCGAGTGACCATCGACGACGTGGCCCGCCTGGCCGGGGTGTCGAAGGCCACCGTCTCCCGACACCTCAACGGCAAGAGCTGGGTGAGCCCGGACGCGACCCGCGCGGTCGGCGAGGCCATCGAGGCCCTGGGCTACGTGCCGAACGGCTCGGCGCAGAAGCTCGCCAAGCAGCGGACGGACTACGTGGGCTGCGTGTTCTCCGAGCCGATGCTGTCGCTGTCGGAGAACCCGGTGTTCGCGGTGCTGCTGCAGGACATCACGCGTGAGCTGTCGGTGTCGGGGCGCTCGACGGTGCTGCTCTTCGCGCAGACGCCCGAGGAGGAGGAACGGGTGCTGCACTACGCCCGGGCCCGGCACGTCGACGGGATCATCATCATGACCCCGGTCGCCGGCAGCCGTCTGCTCACCGAGCTGGTGCGCACCGGCTTCCCGACGGTCACCACCGGGCCGGTGTCCGACGACCCGGACTGGCCCGTGCCGTACGCGGGCGTGGACGACGCGATGGGCAGCACGCAGGCCGTCGAGCACCTGCTCGAGACGGGGCGGCGTGCGATCGGCGTCGTCTCCGGCCCGCTGCGCACCCCGGGTGCGCACACCCGGCTGCAGGCAGCCGTCGACGCGCTCGACGGCGCCCCCGCCGAGCGCGTCGAGGAGGCGGCTGCGTTCACGGTCGCGGCCGGGTACGAGGCCGCGCGGGTCCTGCTCGAGCGCTGCCCCGACCTCGACGCCCTGTACGTGGCCTCCGACGTCCTCGCGATCGGCGCGGCCGACTACCTCCAGCGGTCCGGCCGCCGGATCCCCGAGGACGTGGCGCTGGTGGGCTTCGACAACGTCGCGACCAACCCGCCGCTGACCACCGTCGCCCCCGTGGGCTCGGGCACCTCGCCCGCCGCGCTCATCACCGACCTGCTCGACGGCAAGACCGTCCGGTCGGTCCTCAACCCGACCATGCTCGTCCGCCGCACGAGCACCTGACCCACGACCGAAGGACCTCTCCGAACCATGACTGCCGCTCCCGCCTCGACCTCCCCCCAGACCCTCGTCCGGCTGCGCGCTGCTGGCTGGCCGCAGCCCGAGCGGGCGGCCAGCATGCCGGACGCCCGTGACGGCGCGACGACCATCACCGTGACCGACCGGTGCCTGTCGCGCGACGGGGTGCCGTGGGTCCCGGTGACGGGCGAGATGCACTACAGCCGCGTGCCCCGCCACCGCTGGGCCGAGACGCTGCGCCTCATGAGGGCCGGCGGGATCACGGTGGTCGCGACGTACCTGCCGTGGATCCACCACCAGCCCGAGCGCGGCACCGCGCCGCGGTTCGACGACGGCCTCGACGTCGCCGAGCTCGTCCGGCTGGCCGCGGCCGAGGGCCTGGACGTGGTGCTGCGGGTGGGTCCGTGGTGCCACGGCGAGGTCCGCAACGGCGGGCTCCCCGACTGGGTGGTCGCGGCCCCGTACACCGAGCGGACCGACGACCCCGCGTACCTCGAGGACGTCCGGACATGGTTCGGCCACCTCGGCGACCAGCTGCGCGACTGGTGCGAGCCCGGTGGACCGGTGGTCGGCGTGCAGGTCGAGAACGAGATCTACGACCAGCCCGACCACATCAGCACCCTGAAGCAGATCGCACGGGAGGTCGGGATCCGGGCTCCGCTGTGGACGGCGACCGCCTGGGGCGGGGCCGACATCCCGGTCGGCGACGTCTTCCCCATGTACGGCGGGTACCAGGACGGGTTCTGGCTCGACACCCACGACCGCTGGGAGGACCACGGGTTCGCCGGGCAGTTCAGCTTCTCGGACCAGTGGGACGCCCCCGAGATCGGCGCCGACCTCGCCGGCGACAGCCGCACCGCGCCGGTCCTCGACGCGTCGGCGGCGGCTGCGCCACGACCCGAGTTCCCGCCGGCCACCTGCGAGCTCGGCGGTGGCATGGCCAGCGCCTACCACCGGCGCATCGACGCGCAGGGCCGTGACACCGCGGCCATCGCGCACTGCAAGGCCGGGAGCGGGTCGGTGTGGCAGGGGTACTACATGTACGCGGGCGGCACGAACCCCGGCCCCGACCTGCAGGAGTCGCACGCGACCGGGTACCCCAACGACCTGCCCGAGCTCAACTACGACTTCCGGGCGCCCGTCGGAGCGCACCTGCAGCTGCGCGAGAGCTTCCACCGGCTGCGCGGGCAGCACGCCTTCCTCGCCGCCTACGGCTCCCGGCTGGCGCAGATGCCGTCGACCGCGGGCAGCAGCCCGGCGCAGTGGGCGCTGCGCAGCGACGGCCGGTCCGGGTTCCTGTACCTCAGCACCCACCGCCCGTACGCCTCGCTCCCCGGGCTCGACGGGACGCGCTTCGAGGTCGACCTCGACGAGCAGACGGTGCGTGTCCCGCACGTGCCCGTCGACGTCCCGAGCGGCGCGACCGCGGCCTGGCCCGTGATGCTCGACCTCGGCGAGACGATGCTGCGCTGGGCGACCGCGACGGTCCTCACCCGGCTCGACACGCCCCAGGGTGAGCCGTTGCTCGTGCTGACCGCCGCCCCCGGGGTGCCCGTGCACCTGGGCTTCCCGGCCGACCACGAGGTGACCGTCGAGAGAACCGGTGCCGAGAGCGCCGGTGCTGGTGGTCGGGCTGCCGTCCTCGTCGACGGCGACCCGGGCGAGAGCGTCCTGAAGGACGTGGTGCCGTCGGCCACGACCGTCGTGCGGGTCGACGGGCCGCAGGGCCGTGCCCGCATCCTCGTGCTCAGCGAGGAGGACGCGCTGCGCGCCTGGACCCCGACGGTCGACGGGCGGCTGCGCCTGGTCCTCACCGACGCCGAGGCGGTCTACGAGGCTCCCGGCGGGGAGACTGCCGCCGGGGATACTGCCACCGGGCTGCGGGTCCTGACGTCCTGCCCGGCGAGCGTCGACGTCCTCGGGATCGACGCGGGCGCCGGCTACGAGCGTCACGACGTCGCGCACGACGTCGTCGAGCCACGGATCACCGTCGAGCTCGTGCGCGCCGCACGCGAGCCGGCACCGGCGGTCGTCACGGTCCCGGACCGCGCCAGTGCACCCACCGCGTCCGACGTCGAGGAACGTTCCGCCCGGTACCGCGTGACGGTGACGGGCCTCGCGCGGGCGGGCGAGAGGTCGCTGCTGCGCCTCGACCTCGTCGGGGACGTCGCACGCTCGACCTTCGACGGTCGCGCCGAGGACCTGTTCTGGAACGGCGCCGAGTGGGACGTCGACATCACCCCCACGACGGACGCCGAGGAGCGGGTGGTCGACGTGCTGGTCTACCCGATCACCGACCAGACCCCCGTCCGCCTGCCCGAGCGCGCCGAGCACGCCAGGTCGCTCACCACCGGCCCGACGGCCGAGATCCAGTCGGCCGAGGTGCTCACCTTCCGCACGACCACGCTCTCGTTCCCCTGACCAGCCCGACCTGAGGACACCATGCACCCCCACCTCCACGACATCGACGACGCCGTCTGGATCACCCACCCCGCCTGGGCGGACGGCACCCCACCGCTGCAGGCGCCCGTGCTGCGCTGGTCGGGGTCGGTCGGCTCCCCCGTCCGTGCCGCACGGCTCACCGTCGCCGGCCTCGGCGTCTGGGAGGCGCGGGTCAACGGGGCACCGTCGTCGGCCGACGTGCTCGAGCCCGGCGTCTCCGAGACCCGCACACGGGTGGCGACCGTCAGCCACGACGTCACGTCGCTCCTGCGGGAGGGCGTCAACGAGCTCGTGGTCGAGCTCGGCGAGGGACCCTCGCACGTCCGGGAGGTCGAGGGCCGCTACACCAAGTTCGTCGGGCTGCGGGTGGCTCCGCGAGCGCGCGTCGCGCTCGTCGTCGAGACCGCCGACGGCCGCACCGAGCGCCACGTCTCCGGGCCGCGCTGGGGTGCGATGCTCGGGCCGACGACGCTGAGCCACTGGTACGGCGGCGAGGACTACGACGCACGCCTCGATCCTGCGGGCTGGCACACGGCGGACAGCACGCCCGACGCTGGGTGGGAGCCGGCAGCCGTGGTCGGCGGGCCGCAGGACGGCCCTCGGCCGTGGGAGCGGCAGGCACCGCCGATGCGCGTCGTCGACGTCGTCGAGGAACGCACCCGCCTCCCGCTGCCCGACGGTGCGACCGTGGACCTGGGGCGCAACCTCGCCGGTCGCCAGGTGCTGCGGCTCGGACCGGGCTTCCCCGCGGGCGCGCGGGTCGAGATGTTCCCCGCGGAGTACGTGCACGACGACGGCCGTGCCGACCAGAGCAGCACGGGTCGCACCATCGTGGACCGCTACACGGCGGCCGGTGGCGCGGCGACGTGGCGACCACGCTTCTGCTACCACGGCTTCCGGTACCTCCAGCTGCGCGTGGTCGCGGCAGACGGCACAGTGCTGCCGACCGACGACGTGCACGTGAGCGCCGAGCAGATCATGACCGACGACCCGGTGGTCGGCGGGTTCGCCACCTCGGACGCGACCCTCCAAGGGGTCTACGACCTCGTGGTGCGAGCGGCCGAGTCGAACCTCTACAGCGTGCCGACCGACTGCCCGCACCGCGAGAAGCTCGGCTGGCTCGAGCAGCTCGACCAGGTGTTCGAGCCGGTCTCCGCGCGGTTCGACGTGTCCGCGCACTACGCCGACATGATCACGCACATGCTGGACTCCCAGACCCTTGACGGGCTGATCCCCGACATCGCCCCCGAGCTCGTGGTCTTCGAGGACGGTTTCCGCGACGACGTCAGCTGGGGCGGGGTCGTCTGGCACCTCCCCCGGCACCTGCACCGCCAGTATGGCGACCTCGCCCCGGCCCGGCAGGCCTGGGACGCGGGCGTGCGGTACCTCGACTACGTCGAGCGGTCTGCGGGCGGTGGCCTGCTGGACCACGGTCTCGGCGACTGGATCACCCTCGACGACAGCACCCCGCGTCCGCTCGTCGCGACCTACGGGTGGGTGCGGATGCTCGACAGCGCCACCGAGGTGGCCGAGGCGCTCGGGAGGAGCGAGGACGCCGCGCGGTTCCGGGGACGGGCTGGCGAGCTGCGCGCGATGCTCGAGGAGGAGTACGTGTCCGGTGACGGCGGCGACCTCGTCGTCGGGTCCGGCAGCCAGGCCAGCCTGGCGCTGCTCGTCGACCTCGGGGCGCTCGGCGCCGCTCGCCGTGAGGCTGCCGGCCAGCAGCTCGTCGCCCGCATCCACGAGGCCGGTGACCGCATCACCGTCGGGGAGATCGGCCTCGCGGCGCTGCAGCGGGTGCTCGTCGAGCGCGGCGAGCACGAGCTCCTGCGCACCGTGTACACCCGGCTCGACGTCCCCAGCTACGGCACGATGCTCGCCGCCGGCGAGACGACGCTGCACGAGCACTGGACGGGACGCGCGACCGACGGCTCCGCGAACCACTTCATGCTCGGGTACGTGGCGCACTGGCTGACCGGGTCCGTGGCCGGCCTGCGGCAGGACGTCGGGAGCGTCGCGTGGGAGCGCGCGCTGGTCGCCCCGGCGCCGGTCGAGGGGGTGGAGTCGGCATCGACGCACCATGACAGCCCGGCGGGGAGGTACAGCGTGGCGTGGCGACGGGACGAGGAGGGGCTCGTGTTGCGGGTGGTCGTCCCGGCCGCCGGCTCGGCGCGGCTCGTCCTGCCGGACGGGTTCGACCCGGCCACGACGGGCGAGGTGTCGGTGCGCGACCTCGGGCCCGGGACCCACGTCCGCCGGCTCGTCGAGCGGCCCGGCGTCGTCTAGTCGGCGGCCTGCCTCGGGCTCGCGGCGAGCGACCCGAGGAGGGCCAGCGCTTCGGCGCTGGGGCTCCCCGCGGGGGCGTGGTAGACGATCAGCTGCAGCCCGGGGTCGCTGCGGACGTCGAGGGCCTCGTAGGTAAGGGTCAGCACGCCGACGTCAGGGTGGCGGAACAGCTTGGGCTCTCGGGTCTTGCCCCGCACGTCGTGGCGGCTCCACAGGTCCCGGAACGCCGGGCTCCGACGGGTGAGCTCGTCGAGGAGCTCGAGCAGCCGCGGGTCGCGCGGGTCGTGCCCCTCCGCCAGGCGCAGGTGGCCGGTGGCGGAGTGGGCGGCGCGCTCCCAGTCCACGTAGAAGTCGCGTCCCGCGGGGTCGAGGAAGACCGTCCTGGCCAGGTTGTCGGTCTCGGTGAGACCGGAGTGCAGGGCGCGCGCGAGGTCGTTCTCGGCGAGGACGTCCATGGTCCGGTCGATGACGTAGGCGGGCGTCGAGTGCCAGGTGCTCATGAGCCGGGCGAGGTCGTCGCTGACCGCCCCGTCACGGTGGTCGTACCCGAAGGGCACGGCGCAGCCCGCGAGCCGGAACAGGTGCGCCCGCGCGTCGGCGCCCAGGTCCAGGGCCCGGGCGAGCGCGGCCAGCACCTGCTCCGAGGGGTGCCGCTCGCGGCCCTGCTCCAGGCGTGTGTAGTAGTCGGCGCTGAGACCGGCGAGCACGGCGACCTCTTCGCGCCGCAGCCCAGGCACCCGGCGGTAGCCGGAGCTGGCGGCGGTCGTCGCGTCCGGCTGCGCCTGCGCACGCCGGGCCGTGAGGTACGCGCCGAGCCCGTCGTTCTGCATGGCTCGAGGGTACGTCGCAGCCCGCCCGGATTCCTGGGTGGGTCGCACCCAGGATGTCCTCGCCCTGGTCCAGCCGGGCGCAGCCGATGAGTCTGGATGTCGCAGCGGGACGACTCCCGGTCCGCTGCCCAGCACCGACAGGAGGGCACCCATGCGCTACACACTTCTCGGCCGGTCCGGCATCCGCGTCTCCGAGCTCGCGCTCGGCACCATGACCTTCGGCGACGACTGGGGTTGGGGTGCCTCGCGGGAGACCAGTGCCCGCCTGCTCGACCTCTACGCCGAGGCCGGCGGGAACTTCGTCGACACCGCAGACGCCTACACCGGTGGGACGTCGGAGTCGGTCATTGGTGCGACACTCAGAGGCCGGCGCGACCGGTTCGTCATCGGCACCAAGTACTCGTTGCAGACCCAGCCCGGAGACCTCAACACCGCGGGCAACCACCGCAAGAACCTCGTCACGTCCCTCGAGGCGAGCCTGCGCCGCCTCGAGACCGACCACGTCGACGTGCTGTGGGTCCACGCCCGGGACACGCTCACCCCGTTGCCCGAGGTCATGCGGGCGCTGGACGACCAGGTGCGGGCTGGGAAGGTCCTGCACGTGGGCGTCTCGGACTGGCCAGCGTGGGAGATCGCGCAGGCCAACACCCTGGCGGAGCTGCGCGGCTGGTCGCCGTTCGTCGGCGTGCAGCTGCGCTACAACCTGCTGAGCCGCTCCCCCGACTCCGAGCTGATGCCGATGGCGCAGGCGCACGACCTCGCCGTCCTCGCCTGGGGTCCGCTCGCCGAGGGACGCCTGACGGGCAAGTACCTCGACGGCGGGGAGGGGCGTCTGACCCGCGGCGGGTGGGACTTCAGCGGGACGGCCGAGGACCACG
Organism: Sanguibacter keddieii DSM 10542; assembly: GCF_000024925.1. Lineage (NCBI taxonomy): Bacteria > Bacillati > Actinomycetota > Actinomycetes > Micrococcales > Sanguibacteraceae > Sanguibacter > Sanguibacter keddieii. The sequence goes on along the minus strand of NC_013521.1, from coordinate 1,597,105 downwards.
TGGTGCGCGAGGTGGTCGCCGTCGCCGAGGCGGGCGGCTGGACGCCGGCCCAGGTCGCCTACGCGTGGCTGCGCTCACGATCCGGGACGATCATCCCGCTGCTCGGCGCCACCAGCGAGCAGCAGCTGGCCAGCAACCTCGCCAGCACCGACATCACGCTCGACGACAGCACGCTGCGCCGGCTCGACGAGCTCAGCGCCCCGGTGCTCGGCTTCCCCCACGACGTGATGCGCGGCGAGGACATGATCGGCCTCGCCTACGGCGACCAGTGGCGAGAGGTGACCGACCACCGTCGTGCGTCTCGGCGGCCGGTGAACGACAACCCGGCGCTCGCATGAGTGCCCCCTCCGCGCCGCGCACCGTCGTCGTCCGTGGCGCGCTCGTGCACGTCACGCGGTCACGGTCGGTGCGCGGGGACGTCGTGGCCACCGACGGCGTCCTTACCCATGTGGGACCTGATGGGCCGCGCCCGCCGGACGCTCTTGTGCTGGACGGCTCGGGGGCCACCGTGGTGCCGATCCTGGTCGAGGGCGCAATCCGTGCCCGTGGCTCCGACACCGGTTCCTGGCTGACGCCGAGGAGCCCTGCGACCTTCGCTGTGGTCCGCGGTGCGGTCGCTGCGTCGCGCGTCGGCGAGATGCTCATGGTCAACCCGCAGGACCTTCTCGCTGTAGTGCTCGAGGATCAGGTGGTCGTCTGGGACGGCTCCACCGCCGACCTGCACGACCCGGGGCCCGACTGGGTCGGCGCCTGGACGGACCCGTCCCGTGGCATGACGCAGCACCTCAGCGCCGACGGCCGGTACTCCGAGACCCGTGGCGGCCGACGCGACGCCTACACGGGTTGCTTCTGGGCGCACCGGGACTGGGTCGCCTACCTCGACGACACCGGGTTCTGGGCCTTCGGGCAGCGCGCCGACGATGTCCTGCACCACGCGAGGTTCGTGCTGCGCCGGGTACCGCCTCGAGCCTGACGGCCGGGGCCCCGGCCGCGCCGCCCGGTTCAGGGCGGCGCGGGGCCGGGTCACGGCAGGATCGAGTCCACGTACCCGCCGTCGACGCGCACGGCAGCACCGGTCGTCGCCGAGGCGAGCGGTGAGGACAGGTAGGCGACCATGTTCGCGATCTCCTGCGGCTCGATGAGCCGCTGGAGGAGGGACTGCGGGCGGTGCAGGCGCATGAACTCGCGCTGCGCCTCGTCCCACGGGAGGGCGGGGTCGACGAGCTCGTAGACGAAGCTCTCGACTCCCCCGGTGTGCGTCGGGCCGGCGATCACGGAGTTCACCGTGACACCGGTGCCCGCAGCGTCCTTGGCGAACCCGCGCGAGACCGCGAGCAGCGCGGTCTTCGACATGCCGTAGTGGATCATCTCGGCCGGGATGACGATCGCCGAGTCGCTCGCGATGTTGAGCACCCGACCCCAGCCGCGCTCCTTCATCCCCGGCAGCGTCGCGCGGATCAGCCGGACGGCAGCGAGGACGTTGACCTCGAAGTATCGCCGCCACTCGTCGTCCGTGATGTCGAGGGCGGGCTCGGCGCCGAAGATGCCGAGGTTGTTGACGAGGACGTCGACGTGCCCGATCGCGGAGAGGACCGCGTCGGTGCCAGCCTCGTCGGTGACGTCTCCCGGGGCAGCGACGAGGTTCCGCTGGGGAGCCTCAGCGAGCAGCTCGGCGACGACGGCGTCAACCGTCTCGGCACTACGGCCGTTGATCGCCACCCGCGCGCCAGCGTCAGCGAGGGTTGCAGCGATCGCTCGCCCGATCCCCTGGGTCGAGCCGGTCACGAGCGCGGTACGGCCGTGGAGGTCGATGAGCATGGAGAGTCCCCTTCGAGTGCGGATGACGCATAGAACGACGGAAGCCGTTGGTCATCGCAACCACGGGAAAGGCGATTTGATGCCCAGCGCCCACGACCCGACAGCTCCTCAGCTGGTCAGCAGTCGGAGCTCGATGCGCTGGATCCCGATTCCAGCCTCTTGATCGAGGCCAGGACCCGCCGAGAATTGGCGGGCTCGCGGAGGATGTGAAGCGTCTCTCTCAGCGACTCGTACTCGGCCAGCGCGACGACCACCGCAGCAGAGCGCCCTACGCTCTCGATGATGATCTCTTCACGGTCTTCGAGCACCGAGTCGAGGATCTCGGCATAGTGATCGCGGGCGTAGGACTGGGACACGGTCTTCATCGACGGATCCTCCAGACGTCGCCTACCCGAGCCTCAAGCGGCCTGGGGCCAGCCATGGGAGACGGGTGGGGCGTCGGCTCTCAGGCAGAGCAGTGGGCCCGGAGGGACTCGAACCCCCGACATCCACGGTGTAAGCGTGGCGCTCTAACCAGCTGAGCTACAGGCCCTTGAACGAGCGGTGGACAGACTACAACGCCGCGACGGCCTCGAGGTACCCCGAGAGGTCTCGGCGCTGGCCTGCCTCGTTGACGACGGCCCAGCGGACGATGCCCTCGGCGTCAACCAGGAAGCTGCCGCGCACCGCGCGGCCGCGCTCCTCGTCGAAGACGCCGTACGCCCGGGCTGCCTCGCCGTGCGGCCAGAAGTCGGACAGCAGGTCGAAGCCGAAGCCTTCCTGCTCGGACCAGGCCTTGAGCGAGTACATCGGGTCGCACGACACGGCGAGCAGGCGGACGCCTGCGGTCTCGAGCTCGGCGATGTTGTCGCGGAGCTCGCAGAGCTCTCCCGTGCAGATGCCGGAGAACGCGAAGGGGTAGAAGACGACCAGCACGGGCGTCCCGCGCAACGAGCTGAGGCGCACGGGCGTGCCGTGCGTGTCCTTGAGCTCGAGGTCGGGTGCGGCGTCGCCGACGGACGGGGCCGTCGGGCGTGCGGCGGAGACCGCGCCGGTCGTCGTCACCCGCGAGTCACTTGCCGCGGCCGCGGGTGGCGAGCTTGGTCGCCGACCAGTCGGGCGCGATCGCGAACGTGGTCGTGGCGTGCAGGCCCGCGGTGGTGCCGGCCTCCTGGATCTCGCTGTGGCCCACGTGGCCGTCGCGGCCGGGCTTGCGCGTGAAGATCCAGATGATGCCACCGTCGTCGAGGACGGTCTGGATGTCGACGAGGGCGTCGGTCAGGTCGCCGTCCTCTTCTCGCCACCAGAGGATGACGCCGTCGCAGACGTCGTCGTAGTCCTCGTCGACGAGATCGGTCTGGGTGATCTCCTCGATCGCCTCGCGAAGATCGTCGTCGACGTCCTCGCCCCAGCCGAACTCCTGGACAACGAGCCCTGAGGCGAAACCGAGACGGTCCGCATCCTGAGGCTCAGTGGTCGCTACCACGGTGATGTCGTTCCTTTCACGCGAGTGCCGGTCGCAGGTCCGCGCCGGATAGATCGATGGTGGCAAACGTAGCCCACCTCACGCCACGTCGCTCCCGGTATGCCTCCAGGATCGCGAACGTGTCGCCCACCTGGCAAGCGGTCGCGCCCGCACGGGCCGTCCGCCACCCCGCCGACCCCGGGCGCGTCGCCCCCGACGACACCCCAGATCTGACCCCCATACCGCCCAGAGCGCCACGAACCACCCGCTGTCACGAACGTCACGCCCCGTCCGGGGCCCGGCAGGTGGCTTTACGCCTCGCGTTGCGATGAGAATGGACGGATCGACCGGAGTTGACGAAGCCTTTGCGCGCAGCACACACGAGCGCGAGGGAGCGACGACCGGGCCAGGCGAGCGACGGGGCACACCGCCCCACAATGCTCTGAACACGATGTGAGGTTGCTGGTGGCAACGCATGACGAGACTCGGCCGTTGATCAACGGTCTCTTGAGCCAAGTCCCTGATATCGACCCCTCTGAGACCTCGGAGTGGATCGACTCCTTCGACGGGCTCCTCGAGGAGCGTGGCGGCCCGCGGGCCCGTTACATCCTGCTCAACCTGCTGAAGCGGGCTCGGGAGCGCAACGTCGCCATCCCGACCTCGATCAACACCCCGTACGTGAACACCATCGGTGTCCACGAGGAGCCGTACTTCCCCGGCGACGAGGTCATGGAGCGCAAGTACCGCTCCTGGAACCGCTGGAACGCCGCCGTCATGGTGACGCGCGCCCAGCGCCCCGGCATCGCCGTCGGCGGGCACATCTCGTCGTACGCCTCTGTGGCGACCCTCTACGAGGTCGGCCTCAACCACTTCTTCCGCGGCAAGGACCACCCGGGCGGCGGAGACCAGATCTACTTCCAGGGTCACGCCTCCCCCGGTGTCTACTCGCGCGCCTTCCTCGAGGGTCGCCTCACGGCCGAGGACCTCGACGGGTTCCGCCAGGAGCACTCGCACGAGGGCGGCGGCCTGCCGTCGTACCCGCACCCGCGCCAGATGCCTGACTTCTGGGAGTTCCCGACCGTCTCGATGGGCCTCGGCCCGGCGTCGGCGATCTACCAGGCGTGGACCAACCGCTACCTGCACAACCGCGGGATCAAGGACACCAGCCAGCAGAACGTCTGGGCCTTCCTCGGCGACGGCGAGATGGACGAGCCGGAGAGCCGCGGCATGCTGCAGCTCGCCGCGCAGCAGCAGCTCGACAACCTCACCTTCGTGGTCAACTGCAACCTGCAGCGCCTCGACGGCCCGGTCCGTGGCAACGGCAAGATCATCCAGGAGCTCGAGGCGCAGTTCCGCGGCGCCGGCTGGAACGTCATCAAGGTGATCTGGGGCCGCGAGTGGGACGTCCTGCTCAACGCCGACAAGGACCGCGCGCTGGTCAACCTCATGGGCGAGACCCCTGACGGCGACTACCAGACGTACCGCGCCGAGGACGGCGCGTTCATCCGCGAGCACTTCTTCGGTCGCGACCCGCGCACCAAGCAGCTCGTCGAGAACCTCTCGGACGACGACATCTGGGCCCTCAAGCGTGGTGGCCACGACTACCGCAAGCTGTACGCGGCCTACGCCGCGGCGACGGCCCACACGGGTCAGCCGACGGTCATCCTCGCGCACACCATCAAGGGCTACGGGCTCGGCTCCGGCTTTGCCGGCCGCAACTCGACGCACCAGATGAAGAAGGTCGCCCTCGCCGACCTCAAGACGCTGCGCGACTCGCTGCACATCCCGATCACGGACGAGCAGCTCGACGCCGACCCGTACGCACCGCCGTACTACCACCCGGGTGCTGACGCGCCGGAGATCCAGTACATGCTGGACCGCCGCAAGAAGCTCGGCGGGTTCGTCCCCGAGCGTCGCTCGGTGTCGTCGGAGGTCACGCTCCCGGCCGACTCCAAGTACGACATCCTCAAGAAGGGGTCGGGCAACCAGGAGGTCGCCACGACGCAGGCCTTCGTGCGCCTGCTCAAGGACCTCATCAAGGACAAGGAGTTCGGCAACCGCATCGTGCCGATCATCCCCGACGAGGCCCGCACCTTCGGTCTGGACTCGATCTTCCCGTCCGCGAAGATCTTCAACACCCAGGGCCAGAACTACCTGGCCGTGGACCGCGACCTCATGCTCTCCTACAAGGAGTCCGAGGCCGGGCAGATCATGCACACGGGCATCAACGAGGCCGGCTCCGCAGCGGCCTTCCAGGCCGTGGGCACCTCGTACGCCACGCACGGCGAGGTCATCGTCCCGTTCTACATCTTCTACTCGATGTTCGGGTTCCAGCGGACCGGCGACCAGTTCTGGGCCGCAGGCGACCAGCTGACCCGCGGGTTCATCATCGGCGCGACCGCCGGCCGCACCACCCTCACGGGTGAGGGCCTGCAGCACGCCGACGGCCACTCGCCGCTCATCGCCGGCACCAACACGTCGATCGTCCAGTACGACGCGGCGTACGGCTACGAGCTGCGGCACATCGTCCGCGACGGCATGCAGCGCATGTACGGCAAGGACGAGTCGCGCGACCAGAACGTCATGTACTACCTCACGGTGTACAACGAGCCGATGGTCCAGCCGGCCGAGCCCGAGGACGTGGACGTCGAGGGCATCATCCGTGGAATCCACCAGGTCGCGGCCTCCGAGGGCGAGGGCCCCAAGGCCCAGATCCTCGCGTCCGGCGTCGGTGTGCCGTGGGCCCTCGAGGCCAAGCAGCTCCTCGCCGACGACTGGGGCGTCCAGGCCGACGTGTGGTCCGTGACGAGCTGGAACGAGCTGCGCCGCGACGGTCTCGCCGCCGAGCAGCACAACTTCCTCAACCCGTCCGAGCCGGTGCGCGAGGCCTACCTCACGACCAAGCTCAAGGACGCCCAGGGGCCGTTCGTGGCCACGAGCGACTTCGACCACCTCGTGCCCGACCAGGTGCGCCAGTGGGTCCCGGGCGACTACGCGGTGCTCGGTGCGGACGGCTTCGGCTTCTCCGACACCCGCGCAGCAGCACGTCGCTACTTCAAGATCGACGGCCCCTCGGTCGTCGTGCGCACCCTGCAGCAGCTCGCCAAGCGCGGCGAGGTCCCCGCAGAGGCCGCCGCCCAGGCGATCGAGAAGTACAAGCTCCACGACGTGAACGCCGGCACCTCCGGCAACGCGGGCGGCGACTCCTGACGGGTCACCGCTGACATGCAGAAGGCCCCGCACCCTCCACGGAGGGTGCGGGGCCTTCTGCATGCTGCTGAGGCCGGGACGGCCAGCCAGCGGCTGCGGTCAGACGGTCAGGTGCCCGCGAGCTTCTGCTCGGCCTGGGCGATGGCCTTCTGGACGTCCGGGCGGATCTTCGCCACGGCACGCTTGTCCGGGCTCAGGTCGAGCGACTGGAGGTGGTGACGGGCGTCGAAGAGCCGGTCCGCCTCGAGCGCCGCGAGGATCACCTGACGCCCGACCTCGGGCGTGTGCTCCTTGGCGCGCCAGTGGCCCACACCGAGGCCGAGGGCCTCGACGGGCTGCCCGGCCTCACGGAGCATGGTGATGGCCTCGACGAGCGCCTCACCGGTCGGGTCGCGGTCGGCAGCCGTCGAGAGCCGGCGGATCGCCGCCTCGGGGTCGTCGTCGAGCGAGAGCCGTGCCAGCTCGATCAACGGGTACCAGGCCCGCGGGTTGCCGGCCAGCTCCTCGCCGAGCGCCCACACCGCGAGGTCCGCAGCACGCTGCTTCTCGGTGTCGGCGACCTCGGCCGCGAGCGGGTCCTCGTTGTGGGTGCTGTCGGCGGCGCGTCGACGCACCACCTCGGACAGCGCCTGGAACGCACGGATGTTGTTGGGGTCGTCGACGAGCATCGCGCGCAGCGCGTCCTCGTGCAGGGTGTCGCCGCGGCGGTCACCCTTGGTCGGCCGACGCGTACCGATCGTGGACGCCGAGGTGTTGCGGCGCATGAGCTGACGGAGTCTGGGCATGAGTGCCATACGCCGACGATAGCCGCTGAGGCCCCGACGCACCGGTCGGGGGACGTGGACGCCACCGCCGGACACCTGCTCGGCGGCGCCGCGACACGCTCGGGCTTTGTCGCTTCCCCACAACTCACCGCTCGTCCTGGGCCGACCAGGTCGTATGCTCTGGGGATGCCCACCGCTGCCCCCGACGCGAACGTCCCGACAGCCAGCACCCCCGGGACCGCCGCGAACCTCCAGCGCGTCCGTGACGGCAGTGGCCTCCTCACCGCCGCCGCGCTGCGCCGCCTCGACGAGGACCTCCCCTGGTACCGGGACCTCCCGGCCGACGAGCGTTCCTGGGTCGGGCTCGTCGCCCAGTCCGGCATCACGTCCTTCGTCACCTGGTACGCGGACCGCTCCCAGACGCCCCACGGCGTCGGCGACATCTTCGCCGCGGCCCCGACCGACCTCACCCGGTCGATCTCCCTGCAGCACACCCTCCAGCTCGTGCGGATCGTGGTCGAGGTCGTCGAGACGCACTCCGACCAGCTCGCCGCCCCGGGCGGTGAGCGCGACCTGCGCGAGGCCGTGCTCCGGTACTCCCGCGAGGTCGCGTTCTCGGCGGCCGAGGTCTACGCCCGTGCCGCCGAGGTCCGCGGCGCGTGGGACGCGCGCCTCGAGGCCCTCGTCGTCGACGCGATCATCCGCGGTGACCAGGACAACTCGCTGCGCTCGCGCGTCTCCGCGCTCGGGTGGAGCGGCCTCGGCGAGGTCCTCGTCATGGTCGGGACCACCACGTCGCCCCTCGACGACATCCGTGCCGCCGAGCTGCGCCGCGCCACCAGCCGCGCGGCCTGCGACGTGCTCGTCGGGATCCAGGGCGACCGGGTGGTCCTCGTGCTCGGCGGCGAGGGCGACCTCATCGGCGTCGCAACCTCCCTGCTGCCGCGGTTCGGGCCCGGCCCGGTGATCATCGGGCCGTCGATGCAGAACCTCGACGACGCGTGGCGCTCGGCCACCGCGGCGCTGGCCGGCCTGCGCGCCGTCCCCGCCTGGCCGCAGGCCCCCCGGCCTGTCCTCGCGGACGAGCTGCTGCCCGAGCGGCTGCTCACCGGGGACCACGAGGCGCGCCGCACCCTCGTGCGCCTCGCCTACACACCGCTGTCGGAGGCCACCGGGTCGGTCCTCGACACGCTCTCCGCCTACCTCGGCAACGGCCGCTCCCTCGAGGCTGCGGCGCGCGACCTCTACGTGCACCCCAACACGGTGCGGTACCGCCTGCGCAAGGTCGCCGAGATCACCGGCTGGGACCCGCTCGACGCCCGCGAGTCCTTCGTGCTGCAGGTCGCGCTGGCCGTCGGGCGGCTCGCCGCGGCCCGCTGAGACCGTCGCCACCGCGCCGGGGAGCATCCGCACCCCGGCGTCGGCACCACCACCTCGCGCACCCCTCGCTTGTAGGGTGTGCACAAGGACCGCGGAGACACTTCGTGCGGGTCGTGACGGCCCGCACCACCACAGGATCGGGCAGAGTAAGACCGTGCTAGCCATCGTGTGCCCTGGACAGGGCTCTCAGACCCCCGCCATGCTCACCCCCTGGCTCGAGCTGCCGGGAGTCGCCGAGCAGCTCGCCGCGTGGTCGACCGACGACCTCGACCTGCGTGCCCTCGGCACCGAGGCCGACGCCGACGCCATCCGCGACACCCGCGTCGCCCAGCCGCTCATCGTCGCCTCGTCGATCATCGCGCTGCGCGCCGTGCTCGACGGCCGTGACGCCACCGACGTCGTCGACGTCACCGCAGGCCACTCCGTCGGCGAGCTCGCCGCGGCTGCCGTCGCCGGTGTCCTCGACGACGCGAGCGCCGTCGCCCTCGTCACCCGCCGCGCCGCCGTCATGGCCGAGGCCGCTGCCGCGAACCCCTCGGGCATGTCCGCCGTCCTCGGCGGAGACCCCGACGAGGTGCTCGCCGCGATCGAGGCCGCCGGCCTGTGGCCCGCCAACGTCAACGGCGGTGGCCAGGTGGTCGCCGCCGGTTCCCTCGAGGGTCTCGCAGCCTTCGCCGCGAACCCGCCGGCCAAGGCCCGCGTCATCGCGCTCAAGGTCGCAGGAGCCTTCCACACCCCCCTCATGGAGTCCGCCCGCGCGGCCTTCGCCGAGGTCACCGCCGGCTGGACCGCCGCAGACCCCCGCGTCCCGTTCCTGTCCAACGCGGACGGTGCGTCGTACGCGACGATCAGCTCCGACGCGTCACTGCCCCTCGGCAGCGGCCGCGACGTGCTGGACCGCCTCACCGCGCAGATCACCGCACCGGTGCGGTGGGACCTCTGCCAGGAGAGCCTCGCCGCCGCCGGCGTCACTGGGCTCCTCGAGCTCATGCCCGGCGGTGTCCTCACCGGGCTGGCGCGCCGTGCGCTCCCGGGCGTCGAGACGGTCGCCGTGAAGTCCCCCGCCGACCTCGACGCGGCCCGCGACCTCGTCGCCCGCCACGCCGGCACCACTCCCCCCACCGCAGAGGACGCGAAGTGACCCTCCAGCTCAAGCAGTCCACCGGTCCCGAGTTCTCGCGGATCCTCGGCCTCGGCGCCGCGCGCGGCACGAACGTCGTCACCAACGACGACGTCGCCGGCCCGATCGACTCCTCCGACGAGTGGATCCAGCAGCGCACCGGCATCATCACGCGCCGCCGCTCCGACGCCGACGTCACCGTCATCGACCTGGCGGAGGAGGCGGCCCTCAAGGCCATCGCCGCCGCCGGCATCACGGCGCAGGAGATCGACGCCGTGATCCTGTCGACCGTCACATACTTCCACCAGACCCCCGCCGGCGCCGCCCTCGTGGCCGACCGCATCGGGGCGACCCCCGCCGCAGCCTTCGACATCTCGGCCGCCTGCGCCGGGTACTCCTACGGCATCGGCCAGGCCGACGCGCTCGTGCGCTCGGGCACGGCTCGCAACGTCCTGGTCATCGGCGCGGAGAAGATGAGCGACTTCATCGACCCGACCGACCGCTCCATCTCGTTCCTGCTCGGCGACGGCGCCGGCGCGGCCGTGGTCGGCCCGTCCGACACGCCCGGCATCGGCCCGACCATCTGGGGCTCGGACGGCTCCAAGGCGCAGACCATCCGCCAGACGCACTCCTGGCAGGAGCTGCGCACGCAGCCCGAGCTCGGCTGGCCGACGCTGCGCCAGGAGGGCCAGACGGTCTTCAAGTGGGCCGCGTTCCAGATGCCCGTGGTAGCGCAGCAGGCGCTCGACGCCGCCGGCGTGACGGCCGACGACATCCAGGTGTTCGTGCCCCACCAGGCCAACATGCGGATCATCGACCAGTTCATCAAGCAGCTCAAGCTCCCCGACACCGTGGTGGTCGGGCGGGACATCGCCGACACGGGCAACACCTCCGCGGCGTCCATCCCGCTCGCGACCGACCGCCTCCTGGCCGAGGGCCAGGCGAAGTCCGGAGACCTCTCGCTGCAGATCGGGTTCGGCGCGGGCCTCGTCTACGCCGCGCAGGTCGTCGTCCTGCCGTAGGTTTCACCAGTACCTTTCTCTCGACCCCACAGCAGTTCCACCAACACAAGGAGACACACCCATGGCTTACACCGAGCAGGACATCCTCGCGGGCCTCGCCGAGATCGTCGCCGAGGAGACCGGCCTCCCGGCTGACTCGGTCACCTCCGAGAAGTCCTTCACGGACGACCTCGACATCGACTCGCTGTCGATGATGACGATCGTGACCCACGCCGAGGACAAGTTCTCCGTGACCATCCCGGACGACGAGGTCAAGAACCTCTCGACCGTCGGCGACGCGGTGAGCTTCATCAACGGCGCGCAGGCCTGACGTACGCCTGACCGCGGGGTCGAGGACGCACCGTCCTCGGCCCCGCGCCCTGCGGTCGACCTGGCAGCACACCCCGCGCCGGCACCGCTACCCCTAAGACATCTGACCCCGCCTTCCCCCCAGGAGCACCTGATGAGCAACTCCCGCGACGTCGTCGTCACCGGTCTCGGCGCCACCACGCCACTCGGCGGCGACGTGGAGTCCACCTGGAAGGCCGCCCTCGCCGGCGAGTCCGGTGCGCGCACCCTCGACAACGACTGGGCAGAGAAGTACGGCATCGCCGTCGAGTTCGCCGCCCAGCTCAAGGTCAAGGCCGAGGACGTGCTCCCCCGCCCCGAGATGAAGCGCATGGACCCCTCCGCGCAGTACGCGATCATCGCGACGCGCGAGGCGTGGGCCGACGCCGGCAGCCCCGAGACCGACCCCGAGCGCATCGGCGCCGTGGTGTCGTCCGGCATCGGCGGGATCTGGACCACCCTCGACGCGTGGGACACCCTCCGTGAGCGTGGCGGGCGCCGCGTGCTTCCCATGACCGTCCCGATGCTCATGCCCAACTCGCCGACTGCCTACGTCGAGCTCGAGATCGGTGCCCGCGCCGGTGCGCACGCACTCGTCTCCGCCTGCGCGTCGGGTGCCGAGGCCATCGGCTACGGCATCGAGATGATCCGCTCCGGCCGCGCCGACGTCGTGGTCGCCGGTGGTACCGAGGCCGCGATCCACCCGATGCCCCTCGCCGCCTTCGCGGCGTCGCGCACCCTGTCGCTGCGCAACGACGACCCGGCCGGCGCCTCGCGGCCCTACGACGTCAACCGTGACGGCTTCGTGCTCGGCGAGGGCGCAGCCGTCGTGGTCCTCGAGAGCGCGGAGCACGCCGCCGCCCGAGGCGCCCGCGTCTACGCGCGCCTCACCGGTGTCGGTCTGAGCTCGGACGCGTACCACATCACCTCCCCCGAGCCCACGGGTCGCGGCCAGATCGCCGCGATGAAGTCGGCACTCAAGGACGCCGACCAGACGACGCGCGACATCGTGCACGTCAACGCCCACGCCACCTCGACCTCCGTCGGTGACCTCATCGAGGCCCGTGCCGTCCGCACGCTCCTCGGCGACGACGCGGACCACGTCGCGCTGTCGGCCACCAAGTCGATGACCGGGCACCTGCTCGGCGGCGCCGGTGCGCTCGAGACGGTCTTCACCGTCCTCGCCGTGCACCACCGCACCGCACCGCCCACCATCAACGTGTCGGACCCGGACCCCGAGCTCGACATCGACCTGGTGCGCGACACCCCCCGCGCGCTCCCCGAGGGCGACATCGCCGCGATCAACAACTCCTTCGGCTTCGGCGGCCACAACGTGGCCCTCATCGCCCGCAGCGTCTGACGCACGGCGCCCCGCGCCACCCGCACCACCGCCAGAGCGGTGCCAGCCTCCTGGGCCGGCACCGCTCTGTCGTACTGTGACCACCCGACCTGGCGGGTAGTCGCCCGCCGGGGTACGGGCCGTGGGGCTAGCCTTCCTCGTCCGGGCTGTCACCCACGACGCCAGCCATCGCGTCCCAGAGGAGCGGGGCGAGGGTGCGGGCGTAGGCGGGGGTGATGTGGTGGTAGTCGCGGTAGACGAGGACGCTGCCGATGACGGGTGGGCAGGAGCCCTCCGCGCAGAACCACGGCTCGGTGTCCACGAACGTCACGTCGGTCTCGGCCGCCGCAGCGACCTGGTGGTCGAGCGGGAGGGCGTCCGCAGCGGTCCGCGCGCAGACCGACGGGTCGACGGCGTGCGTGACCACGCACTCGGTGGTGGCGTCCTCGGGGAGCATCTGCGGGTTGTCGGACAGCACCACGACGGGCAGCCCGGCCTCGGAGAGCCGCGTCCAGGCCTCCACGAGACCGTCGACGGGCGAGGCGACGCTGTCGGTCGCGACGAAGTCGACGTCGGTCCGGTTCGAGGTGACGACCACGTCGATGCTCGGATCGGCGAGCATCGCCTCGGTGGTCGCGTCGTTCGACCGGACGCAGAGTCCGCCGCGCTCCGCGTCCGAGGTCGGCTGCGCCGTCGAGTACGGGCAGCTGCTGCGCAGGTAGGTGATGACCCGGACGTCGTGCTCCGCGGCCACCGCCTGGAGCGTGGGCAGGTACTGCTCGGCGTGCGAGTCTCCGACCAGCGCGACGACGCGCTCGGCGTCCGCGGGACCGAACTCGCAGCGCGGCGCCACCTCCTCCCCGTCGCGTGAGGCCTTGCAGCGCCCTTCAGCGCCCTCGGGGAGCTCCTCACGGGGGTTCTCGGGTGCAGGGACGATCGTGCGGCTGGTGGACGCGAAGGTGTTGATACCGACGGTGGTCAGGGAGCCTGCGCCGAGGGCGTCCGGGGCCTCCGCGAGCAGTGCCTGCGCACCGGCGGCACGGTCGTCGGCCCGAGCCTCGGCGGTCCGCCCGGGCACCTGCACCACGACGACGCTGACGACGAGCAGCACCGCGGCGGCGACGAGAACCGCCCGTGCGCTCGCACCCGGGCGCAGACCGCGGTGGAAGGGCACCTCGACGACGCGTCGCGTGAGGCCGGCCAGCAGCAGCGAGGCACCCAGGACACCGACGAGCACCGTCGTGGAGGCCTCGGCCACCGAGGTCGCACCGGAGACGCGGGCGACCGCGAAGGGCGCGAGGACGAGCACCGGCCAGTGCCACAGGTAGAGGGAGTACGAGACGTCGCCCAGCCAGAGCACCGCCCTGCCGGAGCTCAGCCTGCGGACCGTCGGTGTGCCGCCAGAACGTGCCGCGAGGATCACCAGGGCCGCACCGACGGTCGGGACGAGAGCGAGCGCTCCCGGGAACCCGTCGAGCGGCACGAGGACCATGCCGCCGGCGATGAGCACCAGCCCGAGCCACGCAGTCGCGGCACGTACCCGCGCGTCGGACGTGCGCAGCGCACTCAGGGCGAGCAGCGCACCCACCCCGAGCTCCCAGAACCGCGTGTGGCTGACGAAGTACGCCGCCGGGTCGCCGCTCGCGGTGACCACCACCGAGCAGACGAAGGAGACCAGGGTGAGCACCAGGACGAGGACGAGCGCAGACCTGCGAGCACCCGCGGCACCGCTGGGGGCTGCCTCGGCGCGTCGTCGTGCACCGCGGCGCGAGCGCGCCCACAGGAGCAGGACGAGCGCCACGGGCCACAGGACGTAGAACTGCTCCTCGATCGACAGCGACCAGAAGTGCTGGAACGGGCTCGGCGCCGCACCCTCGGCGAGGTAGTCGACGGAGTCCGACGCGAGCAGCCAGTTCTGCACCCAGAGCAGCGACGCCGTGCCCTGCCGCGTCACCTCGGCCCAGCGGAGCTCGGGCAGCAGCGCGACCGCGGCGAGCGCCGTGGTGACGACCACGAGCGTCGCGGCAGGCAGGATCCGGCGGGCTCGGCGGGCGTAGAACCGGGCGAGCCCGAGGCGCCCGGTGCGCTCGACCTCGCCGATCATGTGCGAGGTGATGAGGTACCCGGAGATCACGAAGAACACGTCGACACCCACGAACCCTGCGGGCAGCACCGACGGCCAGAGGTGGTAGACCACCACACCGGCGACGGCGAGGGCGCGTAGGGCCTGGATCTCGGGGACGATCGCCGTCGGGCGACGCACGGAGGGACCGGCCGGTGCTGCGTCGGGGGCAGGACGCGAGAGGGCGCTCGTCATGCAGGCCTCCCAGGTCGGCGTGTGCGAGCCGGTCTGGAGGGCGTCGCGATCAGTCGGGGCGCGAAGGACGGCGCGCCGGTGCACCAGCCTGCCACGTGGTCCTGGGAACGGTCACGCCCGGGCGGGCCCTGGGGGCCGGGGTGAGCGGTGGGGCTGTCAGCCGACGCGGTGCAGCCAGCGCACGGGAGCCCCGGCCCCGGCGTAGCGGAAGGGCTCGAGCTCGTCGTCCCAGGCCTGGCCGAGGGCGAGGCCGAGCTCTTCCTGCAGGCGGACGGGGTCGTGGGCGTGCGCGAGGGCGGCGCGGACGCGGTCCTCGGGGACGACGACGTTGCCGTGGACGTCGGTGGCTGCGTGGAAGATGCCGAGCTCGGGGGTGTGGCTCCAGCGGGAGCCGTCGACGCCGTAGCTGGCCTCTTCGGTGACCTCGTAGCGCAGGTGGGTCCACCCGCGGAGCGCCGAGGCGATGCGCGAGCCGGTGCCTTGAGGGCCCTGCCACGAGTACTCGGAGCGGAAGAGTCCGGGCGCGGCAGGCTGCTCGATCCAGTCGAAGGTCACGACCGAGTCGAGGACGTTGCTCGCCGCCCACTCCAGGTGCGGGCAGAGCGCGCGCGGCGAGGAGTGCACGAAAAGTACACCGCGGGTGATGGCACCAGGCATGTAGCCCCTCCTAGAGTCGAGATTCGTCTTCCCCAACGACCTCAAGCACCTGGACGAGATGTCACGCACTTCACGGTTTACGTACTGCTGAGGCCATCATGCCCCACGGACCAGCAGTTGACCAGCAGAGATCCCGGGAGCGTGCGCTCCCGGGATCCCCGACCTCCGGAGACGAGGTCTCAGAGGGACTCGCGCAGGGCGCGCATCGCCTTCTTGCGGACGGCCTTGTCGAGGCGGTCCAGGTAGAGGTAGCCGTCGAGGTGGTCCACCTCGTGCTGCAGGCAGCGGGCCATGAGCTCGGTGCCCTCGACCACGACCTTGTTGCCGTCGAGGTCCGTTCCCTCGACCCGTGCGTACCAGGCGCGCTCGGTCGGGTACCAGAGGTTCGGGACCGAGAGGCAGCCCTCGTCACCGTCCTGGTACTCGTCCTCGGAGAGCTCGACGATCTTCGGGTTGAGCACGTAGCCGATCTCGTCGTCGATGTTCCACGAGAAGGCCCGCAGGCTCACGCCGATCTGGTTCGCAGCGAGGCCGGCGCGGCCGTCGTCGTTCACGGTGTCGAGGAGGTCCTCGACGAGGCCCCTGACCCTGTCGTCGATGACCGTGATCTCGTCGCACGGGGTGCGGAGCACGGGGTCGGGGACGACACGGATCTCTCTGATAGCCATGCGTCGATTATCCCACGAGCGCACCGGCCGCGGAGCACCGTCTGCGGGCGTGCCGCACGTCCGAGACCTGCCCCGCTGCCCGATATGATCGTCCGCGAGCCCCGTTAGCTCAGATGGTCAGAGCGTCCGACTCATAATCGGCTGGTCGCCGGTTCAAGCCCGGCACGGGGCACCAGACGTCTGCACCGGCACCACCGGCTCGATGCACAGGCTCGTGCGGGCCGGTGTGAGCCGGAGCACATCCACGCACGCTACGGTGGGTCGATGGGTCTCCTGTCACGCACCGAGAAGCTCCCGGCCGACGTGCGCGCTGCACTGGACCTCGACCGCGGGGACCGCGTCCTCGCCCACGGCAGGCTCGAGGACGGCTCCTGGGCAGTCGCGACCGCCGCGTCACTGATCCGCTCCGACGGCACCAGCACAGCCGCGTGCTCCTGGACCGACGTCGACCGGGGCGCTTGGGACCCCACCACGGCGACGCTCACGGTGACCTGGGTGGATGGCTCCCCTCCCCTGGTCCTGACGGTCGCCGACCCGCGCCGCACGGCCCTCATGCGGGTGTTCAGGGAGCGCGTCCAGGCCTCTGTGGTGATGTCCGAGACGGTGGCGCTGGGGCCTGGTTTGACCGCACGTGTCGCCGTGCGCAAAGATCTCCACGGCAACCTGGTCACACAGGTCGTCGGGGATGCCGGGGCAGACATGTCTGACCCGCTCGTCCAGGCCGCGGTGCGGTCCGCGCTGGCCCGTCTGAGGTCGGCGTCCGGAGCACCACCCGAAGCCTGATAGAGTTTCTCCCGGTCGATCCCGCGTAGCTCAGTTGGCAGAGCATCCGACTGTTAATCGGATTGTCACTGGTTCGAGTCCAGTCGCGGGAGCCACACAGAAGGCCCCTCACCTGCAGGAATGCAGATGAGGGGCCTTCGTCGTACCCGGGGTCTGAGCGCTCGCCGGGTGCACTGGCGCGGTCGCCACTACTGTCGGCTCATGAGCGCGAGCGACCCGTTGAAGGCCAGCACGGTGTACCTCGACGCGCTCACCGCGAAGGACGGCGACCACGACGCGTCCGTCCTCGGCATCGCGACGGCGATGGCCGGGCTCGACGACATCGTCACGTCCTCCCCCGACACCAGCACCGTGTTCTTCGGAGGCTTCATCGCCCTCGAGGCGGCGGTCACGATGCTGTCTCAGGCACGCGGCGTGGACCGGCTGCAGGTCATCGGTGAGCTGCGGCACGTGATCGAGAGCGCAGAGGGCTACTGACCGCGTCGAGCCGCTCGACCACACGCGGCGACGCCAGCACGGGACCGAGCAGCAGGACGACCACCAGCAGCGTCACGCTGCCCAGCGCAACACCTGCCACCACCTCGTGGGGCGCGTGGACGCCCTGCAGCACCCTCCCGACACCTCCGAGCACCGCGAGGACCACGACGGACGCCTGAGCCCACCGGGGCCACGTGGAGCGCACCAGGAGCACCACCGCGGTCGCCCCCGCGACGGCGATGGTCGTGTGGTTGCTCGGGAACCCCCAGCTGCCCTCACCCGGGCAGTCGACCACGGCGATGTCCCGGCACACGCGATCGGCCTGCACGAACGCCTTGAGGCCCTCGCTCGCGCCGTACGCGGCCACGACCCCCGCACCGGCGGCGACCGCGAGCGCGAGGTTCGCTCCCCCGCGCCGCAGGGCCTGCCACCCGGCGACCGCGCAGGCCAGGCCGAGGAGCACCACGGCGACCTCGGAGACGGCGGCCACCCCGGGGAGGTCGACGGTGGTGGGCACGATGGTCTGGACGAGGTCGTGGCTGGGTCTGCGCAGCAGCCAGGCGACGGTCATGACGAGCGCACCTGCGGCGAGGAGGACCGCGGCACGCGTGGCGCGGGCAGCCGTGGTTGCTGACAGCATCGGGGAAGGGGATGTTCCGGGCATCCGGTCACCGTACGGGGCTAGAAAATGCCCTCGTCACCAGAACACGGTCCCCGCTAGGGTCCCTCTCATGACCTCCACAGGAACGGACGACCTGCTGCGGCTGTGGCGTGCGGAGGAGTCGGTCGTGCCCTCGGGGTGGGACTTCTCCTCTCTCGCCGGGCGCGTGCACGAGGACGAGGTCCCGTGGGACCTCACGGCCGAGACGCGCCGGCTGCTGGGCTCGGCGTCGCGTGTGCTCGACATGGGGACCGGGGGCGGTGAGCACCTGACGACCCTGGCGGACGCGCTGCCGTCGGACACAACCGCCACGGAGGGCTGGGAGCCGAACCTGCCGGTCGCGCGCCGGGCGCTCGCCCCGCTGGGGATCGACGTGGTCGCCTACGACGCCGAGGCGGTCCCCGCGCAGCCGATGCCCTTCGAGGACGGGCGGTTCGACCTCGTGCTCGCACGGCACGAGGCCTTCGACGCGGTCGAGGTGGCCCGGGTGCTCGCACCGGGTGGAGTGCTGCTCACCCAGCAGGTGGGCGGGGACGACGCGGCCGAGGCGCACGCGCTCTTCGGCGCTCCGTTCGCCTACCTCGACATGCTGCTGCCCGTGGTGGCGGCGTCGGTCGCGGCGGCGGGTCTCGAGGTCGAGGAGTCGGCGTCGTGGTCGGGCGAGACGCGGTTCGACGACGTCGGGGCGCTGGTGCGCTACTTCCGCATGGTGCCGTGGGACGTGCCCAAGGACTTCGGCGTGGACCGCTACGCCGACGTGCTCGTCGACCTCCACCGGGCCGGGCCCGCACGCGGGGAGGCATTCGTGCTCACGCAGACGAGATTCTGGCTGCGCGCGACGAAGCCCGACTAGGAGCTGACGTCAGTCGCGGGCGCTCTGCTCGCGGAGCTCGCGGCGCTGCTGCTCGAGGGTGAGCAGGTCGGTGAAGGCCTGGTTGTAGGCCTCAGCCTCGGCGACGGGGTCGAGGCGCTGCAGGCGAGACCGGGCGTTGCCGATCTTGCGGGTGATGCCGAGCTCGACGAAGGCGCGCACGACGCCCTGGACGTAGTCGTCGATCGCGCCGGGGCGGTCCTCGGGCAGCGGTGCGACCGCGAGCTCGTTGACGAGGGCGAGGACGGGAGGTGAGCACTCCTCGGTGATGAGCCCGACCCACTCGGAGTCCTGGCGCTGCGCGGCGGTCGCGAGGCCGCCTGCGGCACGGATCGCCTCGTGGACGGCCCGCCAGGCGGGCACGGTGAAGGCGTCGCCCGGGAGGTCGTCGACGGCGGCCGCGGGGATGTGGTGCGGGTGCTGGAGGATCACCTCGAGCGTCTGGCGCTCGAGGCGGGCGATGGGGTCGGACTGGCTGGGCCGCTGGAAGCCGTCGCCGGAGTCGGCACCGGGCAGGCGGGCGCCGCCGTCGCCGCTCTGCTCGGGCGCCTGGCGGCTCGGTCGACCACGGTCGCCTCCGCGCTGCTGACCGTTGCCCTGGCCGCGACCGGCGGTCTGGACCGCGCGCAGCACGGACTCGCCGTCCATACCGAGCCAGCCGGCGAGCATGCGGGCGTACTCGGGGCGCAGCGCGGTGTCGCGGATCCCGGCGACGACGGGTGCAGCCGCGCGCAGGGCGGCGACGCGGCCCTCGGCGGTGTCGAGGTCGTAGGTCGCGAGCGTGGTCTTGATGACGAACTCGAAGAGCGGCTGGCGTCCCTCGACGAGGGCCTGGACGGCCTGCGGGCCGCGGGCCTGGCGCAGGTCGCAGGGGTCCATGCCGGAGGGCTCGACGGCCACGAAGGTCTGGGCGTAGAACTTCTGGTCCTCGCCGAAGGCGCGCATGGCGGCCTTCTGCCCGGCGGCGTCCCCGTCGAAGGTGAAGATGATCTCGCCGCCCGAGGACCCTCCGCCGGCGAGCTGCACGCCGCCGCCTGCGCTGGTGTCGCCGACGAGGCGGCGCGCGAAGCGCACGTGGTCGGGACCGAAGGCGGTGCCGCAGGTCGCGACGGCCGTCGTGACCCCGGACAGGTGCGCGGCCATGACGTCGGTGTAGCCCTCGACGACCACGATCTGCTTGTTCTTGGCGATGTCCCGCTTGGCGAGGTCGATGCCGTAGAGGACCTGCGACTTCTTGTAGAGCGCGGTCTCGGGGGTGTTGAGGTACTTGGGGCCCTGGTCTTCCTCGTAGAGCTTGCGGGCGCCGAAGCCGATGGTCTCACCGGTGACGTCGCGGATGGGCCAGATGAGCCGGCCGCGGAAGCGGTCGTAGATCCCCCGGTTGCCCTGGCTGACAAGGCCGGAGGCGGTGAGCTCGGCCTCGGTGAAGCCCTTGCCGCGCAGGTGCTTGAGGGCGGCGTCCCAGCCCTTGGGGGCGTACCCGATGCCGAAGTGCAGGGCGTCGTTGCGGTCGAAGCTGCGCTCGGCGAGGAACGCGCGCGCGGTCGCGGCCTCGGGGGTGAGCAGCTGCTCGGCGAAGAACGCACCGGCGATGCGGTTGGCCTCGAGGAGGCGCTGGCGCTTTCCGGGCTCCTCGGTGCGGCGCGGGCCGCTGCCCTCTTCGTAGCGGAGCTGGATGCCGACGCGCCCGGCCAGGTACTCGACGGCCTCGGAGAACCCGAGCCCGTCGATCTTCTGCACGAAGGAGATGACGTCGCCGCCCTCGTTGCAGCCGAAGCAGTGCCACCGGCCCACCTGGGGGCGCACGTGGAAGGACGGGGAGCGCTCGTCGTGAAAGGGGCACAGGCCCTTCATGGAGCCGACGCCCGCGGGGCGCAGGGTGACCTGCTCGCCGACGATCTCCTCGATGCGCGCCTTGTCACGGACGGCGTCCACGTCTTCGCGTTTGATGAGACCAGCCACGTCGTCGAGTCTAGGCCTCCCGGGGCCGCCGGCCGACCGCGGCGTCTACGCCTGTGGAGGACGGGGTGGAGGAGCGCTCGCGAGCAGACCAAGGCACGACGCCACGATGCTCCTCCGGCCGGTCAGACCCGGCCCGACCTCACCCGCGCGGGTACAGTCACCTCCAGCTGCCCTCGCCGTCGCAGGCACCTGTCCCAGCCCTGCTGGGCGCGGCGGTCGAGACCGCCAGCAGGTGCCCGCCCGGCACCGGGGGCACCTACGATCGGACGGCCGGAGAGCCGCCCAGTGCCTGGAGGACAGATGACCTGCGATGCGATCGACGCGGCCCTGACCCGGGCCGAGCAGTCCGGGACGACCACCCAGGACGACGCGACGCTCCTCCTCGCAGCGCGCGGCGACGAGCTCGAGCGGCTGCTGGTGCTCGCCTCCCGGATCCGTGACGAGGGGCTCGAGCGTGCCGGCCGCGCCGGCGTCATCACCTACTCCAAGAAGGTGTTCGTCCCGCTCACCAAGCTGTGCCGGGACCGTTGCCACTACTGCGTGTTCGTCGAGACCCCGGGGAGCCTGCGCGCGTCGGGCGAGCAGTCGTTCATGGAGCCCGAGGACATCCTCGCGGTCGCCCGGGCCGGCGCCGCGCTCGGCTGCAAGGAGGCGCTGTTCACCCTGGGCGACCGGCCCGAGGACCGGTGGCCGTCCGCTCGGGCGTGGCTCGACGAGCACGGGTACTCCTCGACCCTCGAGTACGTGCGGGCGATGGCCGTGCTGGTCCTCGAGGAGACCGGGCTGCTCCCCCACCTCAACCCGGGCGTGATGTCGTGGGCCGAGCTCCAGCGCCTGCGGCCGGTCGCCCCGTCGATGGGCATGATGCTCGAGACGACCGCGACCCGCCTGTGGTCCGAGAAGGGCGGGGTGCACTACGGGTCCCCGGACAAGGACCCGGCGCTGCGCCTGCGCGTCCTCGAGGACGCCGGCCGCTCGAAGGTCCCCTTCACCACGGGTGTGCTGCTGGGCATCGGCGAGGACGACGCCGAGCGCGCCGAGGCGCTCTTCGCCATCCGCGCCTCGCACGAGCGCCACGGGCACGTCCAGGAGACCATCGTCCAGAACTTCCGCGCGAAGCCGCGGACCGCGATGCAGAACGACTCCGACCTCGAGCTCCAGGAGTACATCGCCGCGGTGGCCGTCGCCCGTGTGGTCATGGGACCCGACGCGACCGTCCAGGCACCGCCGAACCTCACCGACCCGCACGAGCTCGGCCTGCTGGTCCGCGCCGGGATCGACGACTGGGGCGGCGTCAGCCCGCTCACCGCGGACCACGTGAACCCCGAGCGTCCCTGGCCGCACATCGGCGACCTCGCAGCGTTGACTGCGACCGCCGGATTCGAGCTGCGCGAGCGTCTCACCGCCCACCCGCCGTACCTCGCGGACGCCGGGACCTGGGTCGACGACCGCATCCGCCCGCACCTCGACGCGCTCACCGACACGGAGACCTTCCTGGCCGTCGAGGACGCCGAGGTCGTCGGCAGGCCCTTCGAGCCCGTGCTCGTCTCTCGGGCGACCCCCCGGAGCCCCGACGCCCCGGCGGGCACCGGAGCCAGCCCTCGCCTCAGCCGCGAGGTCGCCGACGTGCTGTCCCGTGCCACGGACGCCCCGGCCGGGCTCTCCGACGCGGACTACCTCGTCCTGCTCTCCGCCGACGGCGCCGACCTCGACGCCCTCGCTGCCCTCGCCGACGCGGTGCGACGCGAGTCCGTCGGCGACGACGTGACCTTCGTGGCCAACCGCAACCTCGACGCCTCGCTGTTCTCGCCGAGCCGCCTCACGGTCGGTCGCGTCACGGAGCTGGTCGCCGAGGCGCAGGCCCTCGGGGCCACCGAGATCTGCGCACAGGGCGCCGTGAGCGGCGAGCCGGGCTACGACTACCTCGACCTCGTGCGGGCTATCCGCACGCAGGCCCCGGAGATGCACCTGCACGCCTTCCGGCCGGCCGAGCTGTACGCGGGCGCGGCCCGCCAGGGGCTGACCCTCGACGAGTACGTCGCAGTGCTGCGCTCGGCCGGGGTGGACACGGTGCCCGGGACCGGGGCCTTCGTCCTCGACCAGGACGTCCGCGAGGTCCTGGGCGGTCCGTCGGTGCTGACGGTCGACGCGTGGGAGCGCGCGATCCTCACCGCGCACCGCGCCGGCCTGCGCTCTACCGCGACGCTCGTCTACGGCTCCGTCGAGACGCCGGAGCAGCAGCTGGCGCACCTGCGCCGCCTCGCGGCGATCCAGGACTCGACCGGTGGCTTCACCGAGATGATCGCCATGCCCTTCGTGCCGCACGACGCGCCGACCGTCACCGGGACGCGCGGCGGACCCTCGCTGCGCGAGACCCGTGCGGTCCACGCGGTCGCCCGCCTCGTGCTCACCGGTCGGATCGACAACCTGCAGACGGCGTGGACCAAGCACGGGATGCGCACCAGCCAGACGCTGCTGCTGGGCGGGGCGAACGACCTCGGTGGGCTGCTGCTCGACGGTGCCCTCGACCCCGAGGTCGGGGCGGAGGCGTACCGTGCCCTGGACCGGGCCGACGTCGTGCGCCTCGCCGACGAGATCGGGCGCCCGGTGCGTCAGCGCACCACCGACTACGGGGCCGCCGACACGTCGGACCTCCTCACCGGCGGTGGGGACGGTCACCCCACTGTCGAGCCCTGGCTGCGCACCGACCTCATCAGCGGCGCGCGCCTGCGATGACCTCGTCCGTCGCCGAGCCGTCCCGCCCGACCCCGGTGGTGCTCGTCCCGGGGTTCTCGGGTGGCGGCGCGGAGTACGCCTTCGTGCAGCCGATGCTGGCGCGGCGCGGGCCTGCGGTCGTGGTCGACCTGGAGGGTGCGGACCCTGCTGACCTCGCAGCGCTGGTCGAGCGCGTCGCGGGAGTGGTGCGCGCCCAGGCTGGCCCGGTCGTCCTCGTCGGCGCGTCTTCCGGGGCGCTCGTGGCGACCGCGGTCGCTGCGGCCGAGCCGAGGGTGCGCGGTCTCGTGCTGCTCGGCGGGTGGGTGGCGCCCGACGCGCGGCTGCGCGAAGGTCTCGACCTGCTGCTCGCCGTCGGCGAGCGGTCGCCCGAGCTCCTGCCCGCCCTCGCACGGCTGCTGCTGCTCAGCCCGTCGGCGACGACGGCGCCAGGCGCACCGCTGCTGGCCGCCGACCCGTCGGCCACGGCGCGCCTCGCCGCCACCCGCTCCCTCGACGTCTCGGGCGCTGCGGAGGCGGCACCGGGCACCGATGCCTGGACCACGCCCACGCTCGTGGTGGCCGGCAGCGCCGACGCGCTCGTCTCCCCCGCGCTCACGCAGGAGCTCGTCGGGTCCTTCGACGACGTCCGGTACGCGGTGCTCGACGCCGGGCACGCGCTGCTCGCCGAGCGACCCGCGGAGGTGCTCGCGCTCGTCGAGGCTTTCGTGGACGGTCGTGTGGACCCCGGGGCCGTCCCGACGGTGCAGGTATGAGCGCCCCGACGACGAGCACGGCAGACGCGCCGCACGTCGGCACGCCCACCGGCACCCCGACCGACGTCGAGACCGTCGTCGTCGGGGCGGGCTTCGCCGGGATCGGGACCGCGGTCCGCCTGGCGCGTGCCGGGCGCACGGACTTCGTGGTGCTCGAGCGTGGCGACGGCGTCGGTGGGACCTGGCGGGACAACAGCTACCCCGGCGTCGGGTGCGACGTGCCCTCGCACCTGTACTCGTACTCCTTCCGGCCGCGCGCAGGGTGGTCCGCGGTGTTCGCACCGGGCGAGGAGATCCGCGAGTACCTCGAGGCGACCGTCGAGGACGAGGGCATCGGACCGCACCTGCGGCTGGGCACCGAGGTGCGGTCGATGCGCTGGGACGAGGCCGAGGCCCGCTGGTACGTGACGTCGTCGGCAGGCGTCTTCCGGTGCGTCGCGCTCGTGGTGTGCGCCGGGCGGCTGTCGGAGCCGCGGCTGCCTTCGGCGCGCGGGCTGGAGACCTTCGCCGGGCCGGTGTTCCACTCGGCGCGCTGGGACCACTCGGTCGTGACGGCCGGTGCTCGCGTGGGCGTCGTCGGGTCGGGGGCGTCGGCCGTGCAGATCCTGCCGCAGGTCGCGGGCGACGCCGGCGAGGTCGTGCTGTTCCAGCGGAGCGCCCCCTATGTAGTGCCGCGCGGGAACCGCGCCTATTCCGACGCCGAGCGCCGCGGCCTCGAGCGGGTCCCCGGGGCCGTCGAGCGCCTGCGGTCGCGGCTGTTCTGGGAGATGGAGCAGGGGCTGGCCGCCCGGCACGCCGTGCCCGGGTTCGTCGACCGGCTGCGCGAGACCGCTCTCGGGCACCTCGCCGCCCAGGTCCCCGACCCCGCGCTGCGCGAGACGCTCACCCCGGACTACGAGATCGGCTGCAAGCGCGTGCTGCTCTCGGACGACTACTACCCGGCGGTCGCCTCACCCGTCGTGACGGTGGTCCCCGCCGCGCTCGAGGAGGTCCGCGGGCACACCGTCGTGGCCGCCGACGGGACCGCCCACGAGCTCGACGTCCTGATCCTCGCGACGGGCTTCGTGTCGACGCGCCCGCCGTGGGCCGAGCAGGTGGTCGGCCGGGACGGCAGCACCCTGGCCGAGCAGTGGATCACGGGCATGAGCGCCTACGCCTCGACCAGCGTGCACGGGTTCCCGAACCTGTTCGTCATCAACGGCCCGCAGGCCAGCCTCGGGCACAACTCCGCGGTGTTCATGATCGAGACGCAGATCGAGCACGTCCTCGGGGCCCTCGACCACGTCCGGTCGCACGGCGTGGTCGAGGCGACCCGCGAGGCCGAGGAGTCGTACTCCGCGTGGCTCGACGAGGCCGGCGCCGGCACGGTGTGGCGCACCGGAGGCTGCACCAGCTGGTACCGCGACGACCGCAACGGCCGCCTCACGCTGCTGTGGCCAGACTTCGCCTTCACCTTCCGCGAGCGCTACGGGCGCTTCGACCCGGACGGGTACGGGCTCGCTGCGGCGGGGTGACCGTCTGAGGCCTTCAGTGCCTGCTGGCTGACGCTCAGGCGACGACCTCGGTCTCGCAGGTGCTGGTCGCGTATCCCCGGAACATCGCGGCCGAGCAGAAGCCGAGGACCACGCCGCCGGCGCTGTCGACGGCGATGAGCCCGCCGTCCCCGCCGGTCGCGACGAGGTGCTCGTCGATCGCCGACTCGACGGCGTCGTGCAGGGTGTCTCCGCGGTAGCGGATGCGGGCGGCGACGTCGTGGGCGAGCACCCCGCGGAGGAAGAACTCCCCGATACCGGTGCAGGAGATCGCGACGGTGCTGTTGTCGGCGTAGGTCCCGGCGCCGACGACGGGTGCGTCGCCGATGCGCCCGACCATCTGGTTGGTCACGCCGCCGGTCGAGGTGGCCGCGGCGAGGTTGCCCTGGCTGTCGCGGGCGACGGCCCCGACGGTCCCGTGGCCGACGACCGTGCCGGGGGCGGGTGACTCGGGTGCCGGCCAGCGTGGCGTCGAGGCGTCGGCCCCGAGGGCGTCGTCGAGCTGGGCTCGTCGGCGCGGGGTGACGAAGTAGTCCTGCGGTGCGGTCGGCACGCCCCAGCGGGCGAGGAGGTCGGCGTCGGGGTCGGCGACGAGCACGTGCCGGGTCTGCTCCCTGACGGCCCGGGCCGCGAGGACGGGGTTGCGTGCACGCGTCGACCCGGTGACGGCGCCGACAGAGCGGTCCGTGCCGGACATGACGGCCGCGTCGAGCTCCACGGTGCCTGCGCTGGTGAGCGCGGCGCCGCGCCCGGCGTTGAAGTGCTCGTCGTCCTCGAGGACGAGGACCGCCGCGGTGACCGCGTCGAGGGCGGCGCCGCCATCGTGCAGGACGGCGCGACCGGCGTCGACGGCACGGCGCAGGCCGGCCTCGTAGCCGGCGGTCTCCTCGGGTGTCAGCGGACGGGGTCGCGGGCCGGCTCCGGCGTGGATCGCGAGGGACCACTGCTGCTCGGGCGTCGGGGGCAGGTGGGTGAGGTGCATCGGTCCAGTCTGGCGGACGGGTGGGCACCGTGCTGGGGCTGGGCACTCGACGGGTCCCGACCGCCCGCTAGTGTCGTCGGGTGACCGAGACGCCTGCCCCGCACCCTCTCCCGTCCACGGCCTCTGGGCCTGGAGACGACCCGCGGACCGTGGTCCTCGCCGAGCAGCTCGCGTCGTGGGCACCCCGGTCCCCGCACCTCGCGACGCTGCGCGTCGAGTACCTGGCGTACCTCGCCGACGGCGGCACGGCCACGCGCGACGCCTCCCCGCAGCACCTCACGGCGAGCACCTTCGTCCTCAGCCCGGACCTGCGGCAGGTGCTGCTCTGCTTCCACCGCAAGGGCCAGTTCTGGGTCCAGGTCGGCGGGCACGTCGAGCCGGGCGACTCCGACGTCGCGGCTGCGGCCGCCCGCGAGGCGCACGAGGAGAGCGGGCTGGTGGACCTCGGGCTGCTCCGCCGCACCCCGGTCGACCTCGACCGCCACGGCCTGGGCGACGCCTTCGGGCGCTGCGCCGTGCACTGGGACGTCGGCTACGTGGCGCTCGTGCCAGCGGACAGCGTCCCGGTGGTCAGCGAGGAGAGCGACGACGTCGCGTGGTGGCCGGTCGACGCCCTGCCCGCCGAGGTGCCCCCGCAGCTCCACGGCCGGTTAGCGCGAGTCCTGGCCGAGCTCACCGACCTCACCGGGGCGTAGGGGCGAGCACGTCGCGCAAGGTCTCCTTCGCCCGCTGGTACCGCCCTCGGGCGGTCGAGGCGGGGATCCCCAGCAGGTCCGCGGCGTCCGTGAGCGAGAACCCGTCCCAGTGGACGAGCCGGACGAGCTCGGCCAGGTCCGGGTCGAGCCTGTCGATCGCGTCGCGGATCTCGACGCCGTGGTCGGCGGACGACGCGGTCCGCTGGCCCAGGGTCGACCGGAGGCGGTCAGCGAGCCGGGACCGGCGCGACGACCCTCGCTGCGCGTGCAGCAGGACGTTGCGGGCGATACCGAACAGCCACATGCGGGCCTCGGTCGGCGCGGTCGGGAGCGCGTCGACGCGGGACCAGGCGGTGGTCATCACGTCCGCGAGGGCGTCGGCGGCGTCCTCGCGGTCGAGGCGCCGGAGGAAGTAGCGCAGGAGGTCGTCCGAGCACTCGCCGAGCGCCGCGGTGAGGAGCTGCCGGGATCTGGTCGAGGTCATGAGCAGACGAGCTCGGACTCGTAGCTCGCCGACTGCCCGAGGATGCCGTGCGCCTCCAACGCTGCACGGATCCGCAGCTGGAGTGCCATGGAGACCCCGATGTCGTAGCCCTTGTCCTCGGGGAAGAAGTCGTGCGGCACGTCGTGGTGCTCCAAGGCTGCCGCGACGTCGGCGTCCGTGAGGCGGGTGCTGGCGACCGTGTCACGGATCACCTCGCCGAACTCCTCGGAGACCGCCGTGAGGTTGCCGAAGCGGAGCTCGCACGTCGCACCGCTCGGCGGTACGTAGCTGATCGAGACGAGCGGGTCGTCCTGCGCCCAGGGAGACCACTGGCTGCCCGCAGCCGCTGCGGCGACGGCGCCTACCCCGAGGAGGGACGCCGCGATCGCCGCCGCGGCGACAGGGCGTGCGGGACGACGCCTGCGGGCGGGCGCCGAGCGGGCCGCCATCGCCGCGACCTGCCGGCGTTCGTCCGGGGTCAGGTCGCCTGCCGGGTCGGCGTCCTCAAGGAAGGTGTCCAGGTCGTCGATCTGCATGTCTGCCTCCGGTCGTGGGGTGGTCTACCCCGTACATTCCCGGACGGGCGAGATTCGTCCACGCAGATCGAGGTCAGACGTCGAGCTTGCCCGGCTGGACGAGGCGGGCGTGCCACTGGGCGGCTGAGACGTCGGTGAGGGAGGCCACCTGGTCGACGACGACACGCAGGCGGGCGGCGTCGTCCTCGGCCTCCTTCCAGTCGATCGCGAACGACGGCTCGAGGGCGATCGGGGCGCGGTCGCTGAGGACCTCGACGAGGTCGGCGACGAGCTCGCGCTGACGGATGTAGAGGGGCTCTCCCTCGCGCGGCGCCATGATGTAGGCGACGGCGAGGCCCTTGAGGACGAGGATCTCGGCGAGGGTCTCCTCGGGGACGATGAGCATCGCCGCGTACCGGGTGAGCGGGCCGTCGCCGTACTGCGCGCGGGTGGCGCGCTCGGCGGCCTTGGCGAACCGGCCGATGAGCTGGCTGGTGGTGTCCTTGAGGGTGGCGAGGGCGCGCCGCGACCCGTCGAAGCCCTGGACCAGCAGGCCGGCGTCGTCGAGGCGCTCGATGGCGTCGCGGAGGCCGTCGGGCGAGACGAGGTGGCCGTACCAGGTCTGCACGGCGTCGATCACGCGGGCGCGCTCCTCGTCGCCCTCGAGGATCTTGAGGTCGAAGCGTCCGCCGACGATGCCGTCCTCGACGTCGTGCACGGAGTACGAGATGTCGTCGGCGAGGTCCATGACCTGCGCCTCCAGGCACTTGACGCCCTCGGGGGCGCCGTCGCGCAGCCACTCGAAGACGGGCATGTCGTCGGCGTAGACGCCGAACTTGTGGGTGGGGCGACCGTCGAGGCGCAGCGGGCCCTGCCGGTACGCCCACGGGTACTTGACCGACGCGTCGAGGCTCGCACGGGTGAGGTTGAGGCCGACGGCGCGGCCGTCGTCGGCGAAGACCTTGCCCTCGAGGCGGGTGAGCAGGCGCAGGGTCTGGGCGTTGCCCTCGAAGCCGCCGATGTCCTTGGCGATCTCGGCGAGGGCGCGCTCGCCGTTGTGCCCGAAGGGCGGGTGCCCGAGGTCGTGCGCCAGGCAGGCGGTGTCGACCACGTCGGGGTCGCAGCCGAGCGCCTTGCCGAGCTCGCGACCCACCTGCGCGACCTCGAGGGTGTGGGTCAGGCGGGTGCGGATGAAGTCGTCAGACGCCGGGCCGAGGACCTGAGTCTTGGCCCCGAGGCGGCGCAGCGCCGAGGAGTGCACGATGCGCGCGCGGTCCCGCTCGAAGGGGGTCCGCGCCTTGCTCTTGGGAGCCTCGTCGACCCACCGCAGACGGTCGGCCTGCGTGTAGCCGGACTCGGCGGTGTCGCGTTCGTGGGTGTGTGGCACAGGACAAGCGTAGCCAGCGGCTGACCAGGTGCTCTACGCGACGTCGCAGACCGGCCAGCCGTCGGGTGACGCCTTGCTCCGGAGACGGGCAGAGCCCGGGTGCACCTTGTGGGCACCCGGGCTCTGACGGTCTGGGCCGTGGTCCTAGCGGAGGCGCCAGGCGTGGACTCCGGGGCCGCCGGCGGGGAGGGCGTAGCCGCCGTCGACGGGCTCGAGGTCCGCGTCGCCGTAGAGGGTGACGGGTGCGCCGTCGGGCGCGATGGCCTCGGGCAGCACCGCACCGCACCAGGGTGCGCGGGCGACGAGCACCAGGACCGTCTCGTCCGGAGACTCGCGCAGGAACGCGACGGCGTCGTCCTCGACGAGCACCCAGCGCAGGCCACCGGTGCGCAGGGCGACCGAGGAGCGGCGCAGCGCGACGAGGCGGCGGTACACGTCGAAGGTGTCCCCGTCCCAGCGGTCCGGCTCGTCCCACGGCATGGTGACGCGTGCGTGCTCGCCGTTGAGACCCTCGGCGCCGATCTCGTCACCGGCGAAGACCACGGGCGTGCCCGGGTAGGTGAAGAGAAGGCCGGCGGCGACCTCGACCATGTCGAGGCTGCCGACCAGGGACCGCAGGCGCGGGGTGTCGTGCGAGCCGAGCATGTTCCACTGCGACGCGACGACCTTCCAGGGGACCACGGAGTCGAAGTCGCGCATGGCGGCGACCATGTCGCGCCCGGATCGGCGCGGCAGGGAGGTGGGCAGCCCGAGGGCCGGCACGGCGCTGTCCTCGGCGACGACCCACGACCACACGGGCCGGGTGAACGCCGAGTAGTTCATGTTGGCGTGCCAGCCGTCGCCCATCATGTCGAGGCCGGAGTCGTGGAAGTGCTCAGACACCAGCACCGCGTCGGGGTTGATGTCCTGCATGGTGCGACGGACGGTCCGGGCGACCTCGTGCGTCATGTCTTGGTCGGCGTACCGGCCGGTCATGTTGGCGACGTCGACACGCCAGCCGTCGAGCGCGAAGGGCTCGGAGATCCAGCGCCCGATGACGGAGTCGGGCCCGTCGATCATGCGGCGCGCGAGCTCGGGCGACCTGTAGTCGAGCTTGGGCAGCGAGGCGTGCTCGAGCCACCCGACGTAGCCGGGCTCGTCGTCCTGCCAGTAGAAGAAGGACCCCTCGGGGCTGGACCGGTCGGCCTGCGCACGGCGGAACCACTCGTGCCCGTCGCCGGTGTGGTTGGTGGTGATGTCGCCCATGATGCGCATGCCACGCTCGTGCACGGCGCCCGACAGGGACGCGAGCGCCTCGTCGCCACCGAGCAGCGGGTCGACCTCGTCGAAGCTGCTCGCGTCGTAGCGGTGGTTGGAGCGCCCCGGGAACACGGGTGTGAGGTAGAGCGTCCCGACACCGAGGTCCTCGAGGTGGTCGAGGTGCTGCTCGATCCCGGGCAGGTCACCTCCGTACAGCTGCGTGCCGACGCCCGGACCGGAGCCGATGGGCTCGTCGGCCCACTCCGCGTCCTGCGCCCACTCGGGCGTCGGCTTCTCGGCGATCCCGCGCGCGAAGCGGTCGGGGAACACCTGGTAGACGAGGCTGCCCGTCATCCACTCCGGCGCCGCGTCGAACACGGTGAGCCGGAAGTCGGAGACGTCGGGCACCTCGCGGGAGAACAGCCCCTTGCCGTTGAGCCAGCGGTAGCCGCCGGGCTCGTTGACGAAGAACCTGTAGCTCGTCACCGGGTTGTGCACCAGCACCTGCGCCTCGTACCAGCGGTCGGTCGACGTGGTCTCGACCAGCTCGGCGGCCGACATGCGCGGCTCGCCGTCCCGCACGACGCGTAGGTGGATCCCGCGCTCGGTGCCGGCGAGCGGGACCCGGACCCGCACGGTGACGGACTCCCCCAGGCTCGGCGTCGGGTTCGACACGTAGAGCGCCGAGCCGTCGTGGTGCGGGTCACCGAGGAGGTGTCCCGCACCGGCGGTGCCGGGCTGGGCGAGGTGACGGGCGGGCTGGGGGTGCGCAGAGCTCATGTGGAGAGGGTCATCCCTTGACGGAGCCGGCGGTGAGGCCGGAGACGATGTACTTCTGGAGGAACAGGAAGAGCAGGATCACGGGGATCGCGCTGAGCACGGCACCGGCGGCGAACTGGCCCCACGGTGCGTTGCGCTCGTCGGAGGCCCACTGGTAGAGCCCCACCGCGAGGGTGAGCTTGTCGGTGCTCTGCAGCACCGTGCGCGCGATGATGAACTCGCCGTAGGTCCCGACGAAGGACAGCAGGCCCACGACCGCGAGGATCGGTGCGACCAGGCGCAGGATGATGGTCCAGAAGATCTGCGCGTGGCTCGCGCCGTCGATCTTCGCGGCCTCGTCGATCTCGCGCGGCACGGTGTTGAAGAACCCGTACATGAGGAAGGTGTTCACGCCGAGCGCCCCACCGAGGTACACGAAGATCAGCGCGAGCTGGCTGTTGACGCCGAGGATCGGGAAGACGTCCTTGAGGGTCAGCAGCACGAGGAAGATCGCGACGACCGCGAGCATCTGCGGGAACATCTGGATGAGCAGCAGCGCGGTGAGCGAGGCGCGGCGCCCACGGAAGCGGAACCGCGAGAAGGCGTAGGCCGCGGCCCCACCCATGAGCACCGTCGCGACGGCGGTCACCGAGCAGATGACCAGCGAGTTGATCGCCCACGACGCGAAGTCCGTCTCGAACAGCCGCTGGAAGTTGGCGAGGCTGAAGGTGCGGAACAGGTTGTTGGACCCGGTGAGCGTGCCGCCCGGGTTGAGCGAGGCCGACACCACGTAGAGCAGCGGCAGCGCGCAGTAGATGATGACGACGACGCCGACGACGTGCCGCCAGCCGACCTCGCGCCACCACTTCATGCCCGTGGGTGCGTCGCTGCGGTACGTGACCGTCTCACCGGTCGCGCTCGTCACGGTCGACGTGGTCGTGGTGGCCATGTCAGAGCTCCTCGAGGGTACGGGTCCGGCGGAAGCCGAGCCACGAGATGAGACCGACGACGATGAAGATGAGGATCGACACCGCGGCCGCGAGTCCGTACTGCTTCACGCCGCTCTCGAAGGCGACCGAGTAGACCATCGAGATGAGCAGGTCGGTCGAGCCGATGACCAGCGGTGAGCCCGGGAAGTTCGGACCACCCCCGGTGAGCATGTAGATCAACGTGAAGTTGTTGAAGTTGAAGGCGAAGGACGAGATGAGCAGGGGCGCGACCGAGATGAGGAGCAGCGGGTAGATGATCCGCGTGACCACCCGGAACGGGCTCGCGCCGTCCAGCTTGGCCGACTCGATGACGTCGCCCGGGATCGCCTGGAGGGCACCCGTGCAGATGAGGAACATGTACGGGAAGCCGAGCCACAGGTTGACGCCGAGGATCGCCAGCTTGGCGAGCCACGGGTCGGTGAGCCACGGGATGTCCGCGCCCTGGAAGATGATCTCGTTGATGAACCCGAAGCGTTCGTTGAGCATGCCGCGCCACACGAGCGCCGCGAGGAACCCGGGGAAGGCGTACGGGAGGATCATCAGCGCCCGGTAGAGCTTGCGACCGCGGATGCGCGGGTCGTTGAACACGAGGGCCAGGCCGAGGCCGAGCACGAAGGTGGTCGCGACCGACAGGAACGCGAAGGCGAAGGTCCACACGGTGATCTGCAGGAACGCACCGGAGATCCGCGAGTCCGTGAACATCGTGGTGAAGTTCTCGAAGCCGACCGTGACCTGCCAGCCGGGCGTGAGGCGCTGGCCGTCGGCCGACACGAAGTTCCCGCGGTCGTCCGGGGTGTAGACCGTGCCGTCCTCGATGTTCGTGAACGTGTCCGTGGCCTCGTCGTAGGCGAGGGTCGGGGCGAACACGAAGCCGTTCGACGCGTCCTGCGTGCGCAGGCTGCCGCCGCCGAGGTCCTCGGGGAACTCCACGCGCAGGCTGGTGACCTCGGCCTGGCGCTGGGCGACCTCGGCGAAGGTCAGGACGTCGTAGCCGGGCACCGCGGTGACCGAGGCACCGGCGACGGTCGCGTCGGACGCGACCTCGAGCGGCGAGTCCTCAGAGCCGACGAGCGGCTGGCCGTCGCGCACGATGGCGAAGGCGAGACCGTCGTCGTCCGAGAGCACCGTGAGCGGGTAGGAGGCCGAGCCCTCGACACGCTTCTCGGTCTGCAGCTCGATCGACGCGATCGCGTCGGTCTTGTTGAGGATGTGCCCGTCACCGTAGTTCGTGAAAGCGATGTAGCCGGTGTAGACCATCGTGAAGAGCTGGTACACCAAGAGGAAGAGCAGCCCGGGGATGAGGTACTTGAGCGGCACCGCCCGGCGGCTGAAGTAGGCCCAGTCCGCGACCGCGACGGCCAGGACGAGGAACACCGCGATGCCCCACGAGCCGACGGCTGCGGCCGCGAGGATCCCGTAGAGCCCGAAGGCGTTCACCATCGCCATGAGCACGAGCTTGACGATGAAACCGGGCTTCATGGCGCGGGCGGCGGCGTGGTCGGGCCGCGGCTGCGGCTCGCGCACGGCGTCCGCCTCGGGCGGTCGGACGACCGTCGGCTGGTCGGGCATGGTCTTCCCTCCGGGAAAAGGTGCGGGCCCCGGACGACCACGTCCGGCGCCCTGGTGCTCAGGGGCAGGGGTGGGAGCCGTCGTGGCTCCCACCCCTGGTGGTGCTGTGGTGCGGGATCAGGAACCGGCGATGGCCGACTCGATGTTGGAGATCATCGTGTTCCAGCCGGCGACGGGGTCGCTGGCAGCACCGGTGAAGACCTCAGCCTGTCCGACGCCCCAGAAGGTCCAGACCGACGCCATGGCGGGGATGGACGGCATCGGGAAGCCCTCGGCACCGGCCTCGCCGAAGCCGGCGAGGATCGGGTCCTCGACCTTCTCGGCCGACGCGGTGAGCGCGGGCGAGCGGCCGCCGGCCTCGTACAGCGCGTCCTGCGCCTCTTCGGTCGTCAGGTAGTTGGCGACGAACTCGTTCGCGAGGACCGGGTTCTTGGCGTACGCGTTGACGAGCGCACCCTGCACACCGACGAAGGGACGAGCAGGCTCGCCACCGGCGCTCGGGATCGGCAGGACGGTGATGTCCATGCCGGCATCGGTGAACGCCGTCGTGTTCCACGGGCCCGTGATCGTGTAGGCGCTCTCGCCGTCGATGAAGGCCTGCTTGGCGATGTCGCCGTCGATCGAGGCGTCGAAGATGCGCTCGTCGCCCATCTCGCGCAGGAACGTCGCGAAGTTCTCCCCGGCCTCGCCGCCCATGGCGATCTGGTCCGTGTACGACCCGTCCTCGGTCTGCTCGAAGACCGTCGCCCCGAAGGACGTCTGGATCGGGTACATGTGGTACGGGTCGCCCTCGATGCCCTGCTGGATGAGGATCGGGTAGGTGCCGAGGCCCTTGCCCTGCTCGACGAGCTCCTGGAAGGTCTCCGGGGTCTCGGTCGCGAGAGCGTTGTTGCGGACGAGCGCGATGTTCTCGATCGAGTACGGCACGCCGTAGTTCTGGCCGTCGTAGACGAAGGCGCTCGCGGCCGAGGCCACGAAGTCGGAGGACGCGTCGCCGAGGGCGACGGGTGCGACGAGGCCGTTGGTGACGAGCTCACCGAGGCCGTCCGAGGCGGTGATGATGACGTCGGGGCCCTCACCGGTCTGGGCCTGCTGGACGAAGTCCGGGCCGATGTCGCCCGAGGCCTTCTGGACCATGTTGACCTCGACGCCGGTGTCGGCGGTGAAGGTCTCCGCGACGCCGCGGAAGTCGTTGATGCGGACCTCGTCGACCCACATCGTGATGGAGCCGGCCGCGTCAGCGCCGGCCGCCGACGTCGCGGTCCCCTCCGCGGGGGTGTCGTCGTCGCTCGAGCCGCAGGCAGCGAGGGTGAGGCTGGTGACCAGCGCTCCGGCAAGAAGGATGCTTCGTCGCATCGTCTGTACTCCCAGGGTGAGTGGATGGGTCCGGCCGTCTACGGCGAGATCCACCGTCGTTGGCCCTGATAGCCCAGACCGTAACCTCTCGCATCCTCAGGTTGCAAGCCGTTGCAGTAACTTTCAGGCAACGATGCCGTGCACGTTGCAAGATCGTGGATGAGATCCCCGGATTCTTTAGAGATCGCGCCGATCTGTCGTAGCATGAGGCGCTGGCTGTCGCTCTGCAACGGCTTGCAACAGCTCCCGGGTCAACCCGGATCACGCCCATCAGCGCTACGAGAGCCCTGACGCACGACAAGGAGGTCTGGTGTGTCTCTCATCCCGTCCGAAGGCTCAGGTGGCAAGACCCGCCTGACCGACCTCGCCCAGCAGGCGGGCGTCAGCACCGCCACGGTGTCGCGCGTCCTCAACGGCAAGGTCGGCGTCGCGTCCGAGACCCGCCAGGCCGTGCTGGCCGCCCTCGACGTGCTCGGCTACGAGCGCCCCGAGAAGCTCCGCAACCGGTCGGCAGGGCTCATCGGGCTCATCGTCCCCGAGCTCACCAACCCGGTGTTCCCAGCCTTCGCGCAGACCATCGAGAGCATGCTGTCCCAGCGCGGCTACACCCCCCTGCTGTGCACCCAGTCCCCCGGTGGCACCACCGAGGACGAGTACATCGAGATGCTCCTCGACCACTCGATCGACGGCATCATCTTCGTCTCCGGGCTGCACGCAGACACCCAGGCGAGCCGCGCCCGCTACGACAGGCTCCTGGCCCGCGGCATCCCGCTGGTGTTCATCAACGGCTACGCCGACGACATCGAGGCGCCCTTCGTCTCCGCCGACGACACCGCCGCCATGGAGCTCTCCGTCCGCCACCTCGTGTCGCTCGGGCACCAGAAGATCGGCCTGGCCACCGGCCCGGACCGCTTCATCACCGCGCGCCGCAAGCTCGAGGGCTTCCAGGACGCCGTCCAGCGTCACCTCGGCATCGAGGACGCCAGCCCGCACGTCGCCACGTCGCTGTTCACCGTCGAGGGCGGCCAGGCCGCCGGAGGCGACCTCATCGACTCCGGGCACACCGCTATCGTCTGCGGCTCCGACCTCATGGCCCTCGGCGTCGTCCGCGCCGCCCACCAGCGCCGGCTCACGGTCCCCTACAACCTGTCGGTCGTGGGCTACGACGACTCGCCGCTCATCGCCTTCACCGACCCGCCGCTCACCACCGTCCGTCAACCTGTCTCGGCCATGTGCCACGCCGCGATCAGCGCGCTCGTCGCCCTGCTCAACGGCGGCAGCGCCCCCCGGTCCGAGCTGCTGTTCCACCCCGAGCTCATCGTGCGCAACTCCACGGGCGCCTCGCCCGACATGCGCATCCACGCCGCGCAGCGCACCAGCTGACCGGCACGCAGACCACCCCCCGATCCACCGTCTCCGACCCACGAAGGACTCTTCCGCCGTGACCCACCTCGACTCGACCTCAGCCGCTCAGGCTCTCGAGCTGACCACCACCAGCCCCACCGTCTCGGTGATCCACGCGGCGAGCGACGTCGCCCGGGAGTGGTGGCGCACCGCCGTCATCTACCAGGTGTACCCGCGTTCCTTCGCCGACGCCGACGGCGACGGCATCGGTGACATCCCTGGCATCACCTCGAAGCTGGACCACTTCGTGGACCTCGGCGTCGACGCCGTCTGGCTGTCCCCGTTCTACCGCTCGCCCCAGGCCGACGCCGGCTACGACGTGGCCGACTACCGCGAGGTCGACCCGCTGTTCGGCACCAACGCCGACTTCGAGGCGCTCCTCGAAGGGGCTCACGCCCGCGGCCTCAAGGTCATCGCCGACCTCGTCCCCAACCACACCTCGGACGACCACGCCTGGTTCCAGGCCGCGCTCGCTGCCGGGCCGGGCAGCGCCGAGCGCGCCCGCTACCTGTTCCGCGAGGGCCAGGGCGAGCACGGCGAGCTGCCCCCGAACAACTGGAAGTCGATCTTCGGCGGTCCGGCGTGGACGCGCGTGAGCGAGCGCGCCGCCGCGGCCACGGACGGCATCACCGACGGCCAGTGGTACCTGCACATGTTCGACACCCGCCAGCCCGACCTCGACTGGGAGCACCCCGAGGTCCGCAGCGAGTTCGAGGACATCCTGCGCTTCTGGCTCGACCGCGGCGTCGACGGATTCCGCATCGACGTGGCGCACGGCATGGTCAAGGCCCCCGGCCTCCCCGACTGGGACGGCGACGTCGCGATGGTCGAGGGCTCCTCCGAGGCTCCCGGTGCCGTCGACACCGAGCCGCACGAGGCGGCCGAGGACGGCTCGACCGGCGCCGGCAACTCCGGCCCCATGTTCGACCAGGAGGGTGTGCACGACATCTACCGCGCCTGGCACAAGGTCCTCGCGCCGTACGACGGCGACCGCGCCCTCGTCGCCGAGGCCTGGGTCGAGCCGCTGAGCCGCCTCGCGCGCTACGTCCGCAGCGACGAGATGCACCAGGCCTTCAACTTCTCGTACCTCACCACCGCGTGGGACGCGGCCGCGCTGCGCGGCGTCGTCACCGCGTCGCTCGAGGCCTCGGACGCCGTCGGCGCGCCGACCACCTGGGTGCTGTCCAACCACGACGTCATCCGTCACGCGTCCCGCATGGGCCTCACCGGCGCCGCGGTCCGCCCCAACGGCATCGGCAAGAACGACCCGCAGCCCGACGCCGAGCTCGGCCTGCGCCGCGCTCGCGCCGCGACCCTGCAGATGCTGGGCCTGCCCGGCTCGGCGTACGTCTACCAGGGCGAGGAGCTCGGTCTGCCCGAGCACACCGACCTCGACGACGACCTCCGTCAGGACCCGGCCTGGTGGCGCTCCGGCTACACCGAGGCCGGCCGCGACGGCTGCCGCGTCCCGCTCCCCTGGGTCGCCGACGCCCCCGGCTACGGCTTCGGCCCGACCGGCAAGACCTGGCTCCCGCAGCCGGACACCTACAAGGAGTGCGCCGCCGACGTGCAGCGCACCACCGAGGGCTCCACGTACTCCATGTACAAGGCAGCGCTCGCGACGCGTCGCGCCAAGGACCTCGGGCTCGGCTCCCTCGGCTGGGTCGAGGACTTCGCCTCGTCCCCCTCGGTGCTGGCCTTCGTCAACAACGACGTCCTGGTCGTCACCAACTTCGGCGAGGCCCCCGTGGCCCTGCCCGAGGGCGCGGAGGTG
Organism: Sanguibacter keddieii DSM 10542; assembly: GCF_000024925.1. Classification (NCBI taxonomy): domain Bacteria; kingdom Bacillati; phylum Actinomycetota; class Actinomycetes; order Micrococcales; family Sanguibacteraceae; genus Sanguibacter; species Sanguibacter keddieii. The sequence continues at coordinate 1,558,112 of NC_013521.1, read as the reverse complement.
CTCATCACGAGCGGCCCGCTGACCACCGCCGGCGACCGCACCGCGGTCCCGCAGGACACCACGGTGTGGGTGCAGGTCTGACGTCTGACGGTGCCGCGGGCTGACTGCCCGCGGCACCGACGAGAGAAGGAGGGCAGTCCCGGTCGGGACTGCCCTCCTTCTCTGTGCACGGTCTCTCCGTGCGTGATCTCTCCGTGCCCGATCCCTCTGCGCTCGAGGCGACGTCGGGTGCGGGCGGAGCCCTGCGTCAGCCGCCGGAGACGCTCAGCTCGGCCTCGAGGAGCTTGGCGCGGTGCTCGTCGCTCAGCTCGCGCGAGGACAGCCAGCCGTCGGGGACGTGCGGCTTCTTGGGGCTGCCCTGGCGTCCGCGCTGCCCCTCGGCGCGCTCGCCCGGGTACGGCTCGTCGTGGTCGAGGGCGTCGAGGTGCTGGCGCAGCTCGGCGAGGGACGACACCATCGCGAGGGCGCGTCGTGCGTCGCCGCCCACGGCGTAGCCCTTGAGGTACCAGGCCATGTGCTTGCGGAGGTCGCGGGTGCCCTTGTCCTCGTCCTGGAAGAACTCGGCCATGAGCTCACCGTGCCGGTAGATGGTCTCGGCGACCTCGTGCAGACCGGGCTTGACCCGCTCGTCCGAGCCGTTGAAAGCAGCCATGAGGTCGGCGAACAACCACGGGCGCCCCTGGCAGCCGCGCCCGACGACCACGCCGTCGCAACCGGTCTGGCGGACCATCTCGAGGGCGTCCTCGGCCGACCAGATGTCGCCGTTGCCGAGCACGGGGATGCTCGTCACCGTCTCCTTGAGCTGGCGGATCGCCGACCAGTCGGCCGTGCCGGAGTAGTAGTCGGCGGCGGTGCGCGCGTGCAGCGCGACGGCGGCGACGCCGGCCTGCTCGGCGATGAGCCCGGCCTCGAGGTACGTGAGGTGGTCGTCGTCGATGCCCTTGCGCATCTTGATGGTCACCGGGACGTCGTGACGTGCACCGGCCTCGACGGCCGCGTCGACGATCCGGGTGAAGAGCTCGCGCTTCCAGGGGAGCACCGCTCCCCCGCCCTTGCGGGTCACCTTGGGGACGGGGCAGCCGAAGTTGAGGTCGACGTGGTCGGCCCGTCCCTCACCCGCGATGATCTCGACGGCCGCACCGACCGTGGCCGGGTCGACGCCGTAGACCTGCGCGGAGCGGGGCGACTCGCCGTCCTCGAAGGTGACGATGCGCAGCGCCTGCTCGTTGCGCTCGACGATGGCGCGCGACGTCACCATCTCGGCGACGTACAGACCGCCGGGGCCGTGCTCACGGCACAGCTTGCGGAAGGCGGTGTTCGTGACGCCGGCCATCGGCGCGAGCACCACCGGCGACGGCACCGTGTACTGACCGATGCGCAGCGGCGGGAGCAGCGGCGTGGCCTGCGCAGACGTGCCGGTCCCGTCCGTGGGCGCGCCGGTCGCTTCGAGGGTGGTCGCGGAAGTCATGCCCCCAGTATCCCACCGCGACCAGCGGTGAGGCGGTCCGTCACCGGGGAGACGACGGTCACGGCGCGCCACGAGCTCCACCCGGCTGGTTCGGCGCCCCGGACGCAGGCGTGCGTCGTCGGCGCCCCGGGGGTCGGGGTCCGCTCCGCGTTCACGACGAACGTCTCGCTGCGGTGCCGGATCTCGACGCGCGCGCTCGTGCCGTCGTCGCTCACGGTCTCGTCCAGGACCTCGAAGCCGTCGACCTCGGTGATGCCGGTGAGCTGGCGCACGGCGTGCTCGGCGACCTGGGCGGGCTGGCTGAAGGCCGAGCGGCCCCGGAGGTGCTCGGAGACGACACGGCCGTCGACGTAGGCGTCGAGCACCGCGGCAGCGGTCTCGTCGACGAGGCGGGAGTAGTGCAGCCCGTGCGGGAGCAGCACGACGTTGGCGGCGAAGCGGTCGCCGCCCACGTGCGTGCACTCCCACACGTCGACGTCGTCCCGGGCCGCCATGCCGGGCAGGAGCGGTCGGCCGAGCTCGGCGCAGCACACGTCGCGACGACCGTGCGTGCACACGAGCGCCAGGGGCAGGTCGTGCGTCTCTCCCTGGGTGGGGCGGTCTCCGGCGACGGCGGCGGTGACGTCGACCGCCAGGAGCTCGTCGTAGGTGTCGATCTCGAACCGGCGCACCCACGGCCCGGCAGGGTGCGTCGCCGCGACGAAGCACACCGGTCGGGTGACGGTCCGCGAGCGCGGTCGGCGGATCAGCACCACCCGCACACCGGGCTGCCCCAGGTGCTCGACCACCTCGTCCGGAAAGATTCCTTCGGGTGCCTCGGAGGGCCAGGGGCCGGGGTGCTCGACGAGCACCCACGCGTCCGCGCGGCCGGCGGCACCGACCATCGGCTCGTCGAGGTCGCGCGAGATCAGGGCACAGCCGACGCGTCGTGGCCTGGGGCGCCCGTCGTCGGTCTCCTTCGCAGTCATCGGAGCGAGGCTACCCTTACCTGCTTCGTGCGGCCGGAGTCGTCCATCCGCTCTGACCAGCGGGTCGATGAGAGGATGGACGATCCCCATCCCCGTACGACGAGAGCGAACCATGCCGTCTGCCGTGACCCTCATCCGTTCCGCAGCCCTGTCGGATGCCGCCGAGTACGCCTACGCGGCCACCGCGCCCGCCGACGCCCGCCTCGTCTTCCTCGCCGGCTCGTGCCCTCTCGAGGCGGACGGGTCGACGGCTGCTGTCGGCGACTACGCGGGTCAGGCCGCGAAGTGCCTCGAGAACATGACCGTCGCCCTCGCTGCGGCCGGCGCGACCGTCGAGGACGTCATCAGCACGCGGGTGCTCGTCGCCTCGACCCGCCAGGCAGACCTGGTGGAGGCCTGGGACGTGGTCCGCGAGACCTTCGGGGACCACGACGTCCCGAGCACGCTGCTGGGCGTCACCGTCCTCGGCTACGACGACCAGCTCGTCGAGATCGAGGCCGTGGCCGCGGTGCGCGACTGACGCGTCCGAGACGCGGCTTGAGGTCGCCCCAGGGGCGTGGCCCAGAGTGGACGGCATGACAGACAACACCAGCACCGACTACTCCGCGGGACGGTTCCGGTCGATGACCGGCCTCTCGGACAAGGCGCTCCGCCTGTACGCAGACCGAGAGATCCTCGTCCCGGCTGCCGTCGACCCGACCACCGGCTACCGCTCGTACGACGCCGACCAGCTGCGCGACGGCATCACCCTCGATCTCCTGCGTCGAGCACGGCTGCCGCTCGACGACCTCCACGCCGACCGGCGGTTCCGGTTCGACGATCACCGCGGACAGCTCGCGATGCGCAGGGCCATGGAGGACTTCTACCTCGACCTCGCAGAACGCGTGGCGACCGGCGACCCTGCGGGTCTCGTGGCTGCGGTGAGCGAGGCGGGCCCTGCGCACTGGGTCGCCGCGGAGGTGCCGTTCGAGGTCTCCTCGAGCACCGACGACCTCGAGGAGACCTTCACGGCGATGGCGGTCGACCTCCCTCACCTCGACCGGACTCTGGTGGACGCTCTCCAGTCCGAGGGCGTCGAGCTGGTCGATGAGTCGTGGACCGTGTCGACGCAGGGCGCTGCGGCGCGGCTGCGCCTCGCTCACCGTGCGCTGTCTCCGGTGCGGGCGAGCACCCTCGAGAAGCTGACGGATGCCGTCAGGTCGTCCGCCGGTCCGACGGTGCGGGTGACGTCCGGGACTCTGCCTGCACGGCGCGAGCTGGTCTACTCCTCGCCGGACGGCGACCCGGCCGACGACCCGGGTCTGACCGACTCGACGCTCTCTCACCTGGGGGTCCTGGCTCTGGCCCGGTACCTCGCAGACGAGGGCGCCGAGACGCTGCACGAGACCGCCCGGCGCCGCGTCCTGTCGACCTCCCTGTTCGACCCGACCGCGACCTCGGAGGACGTCTACGACCTCCGGGCCGGGTAGCCGCTCCACGAAACATGCCCGTAACACAGGAGCCCTTCCCCGTAACACGAGGGCCCTACGGTGCCCGGAGCGAATGTCTACGATGGAGAGCGGGATCATGACTGCCAACCACGTCCGAAGCCAGGCGATCACCGAGGTGCTCACCCGCCCCGCCGTGCAGACGGCTGAGACCCGTCCGCTGAGCGAGACGTGGGCGACCGACGTCTTCAACCTCACGAAGATGGAGGAGGCGCTCTCCAAGACCGCCTTCAAGGCGGTCAAGAAGACCGTCACGACCGGAGAGCCGCTCGACCCGGCCACGGCCGACATCGTCGCCGCCGCGATGAAGACCTGGGCGATGAGCAAGGGTGCGAAGTTCTTCTCGCACGTGTTCTACCCGCTCACCAACATCACGGCCGAGAAGCACGACGGGTTCATCGTCACCAACTCGGACGGTCAGGCGATCACCGAGTTCACCGGCAGCCTGCTCATCAAGGGCGAGCCCGACGGCTCCTCGTTCCCCAACGGCTCGCTGCGCATGACGAACGCCGCCCGCGGGTACACCGCCTGGGACCCCACCAGCCCCGCGTACATCATGTGGACCGCCAACGGCGCGACGCTCATGATCCCGTCGGTCTTCATGTCGTGGACCGGCGAGTCCCTCGACAAGAAGATCCCGCTGCTGCGCTCGATCTCCGCCATGGACGTCTCCGCGCGCCGCGTCCTCACCCTCATGGGCGAGACGGACATCGCCCCGCTCAACGCCAGCTGTGGCCCCGAGCAGGAGTACTTCCTCGTCGACCAGCACTTCGCGGCCGCTCGCCCGGACCTGCTGCTCTCCGGCCGGACGCTCTTCGGCGCCCCGCCCGCCAAGGGCCAGGAGTTCGACGACCACTACTTCGGGGCGATCCCCGAGCGCGTGCAGGTCTTCATGCAGGCCTTCGAGGAGAAGCTCTACCGCCTGGGCATCCCCGCCAAGACCCACCACAACGAGGTGGCCCCCGGCCAGTTCGAGATCGCGCCGTACCACGAGGCCGCGAACGTCGCCGCGGACCACCAGCAGCTGCTCATGACCGTGATGAAGGCGACCGCTGCGGAGCACGGGTTCCTGTGCCTGCTGCACGAGAAGCCCTTCGCCGGCCTCAACGGCTCGGGCAAGCACGTCAACTGGTCGGTGGGCAACGCCACCCAGGGCAACCTGCTCGACCCGGGGACCTCGCCCGAGCACAACCTCAACTTCCTGCTCTTCTGCGGTGCGGTCATCCGCGGCGTGCACAAGTACGGCCCGCTGCTGCGCGCCGTCATCGCGTCGGCGTCCAACGACCACCGTCTCGGTGCGAACGAGGCCCCGCCGGCGATCCTGTCGGTGTACCTCGGCGACCAGCTCGAGGGCGTCTACAACGACATCAAGGCCGGGAAGATCTCGGTCTCCTCCGACGGTGGCGTGATGGACCTCGGCCTGTCGCAGATCCTCAACTTCCAGCGCGACCCGGGCGACCGCAACCGCACCTCCCCGTTCGCCTTCACCGGCAACCGGTTCGAGTTCCGCGCGGTCGGCTCCTCGCAGTCGATCTCCGGTCCCCTCACGGCGCTCAACACGATGCTGGCCGACTCCCTCACCTGGGTCGCCGACCAGCTCGAGACGCAGCTCGAGAAGGGCCTGACGCGCCCCGAGGCCGTCGCGGTCGTCGTCAAGGAGCTCATGGAGCTGCACGGCGACGCCGTCTTCGGCGGCGACGGCTACTCCTCCGAGTGGCACGAGGCTGCTGTGGCGGAGCGCGGTCTGCGCAACCTGCCGACCAGCGCCGAGGCTCTCCCTGTCTACACCGAGCCGGACGTCATTGACCTGTTCGAGCGGACGGGCGTGCTGTCGGCCGTCGAGCTCAACGCCCGGTACGAGGTGTACTCCGAGCAGTACATCAACTCGATCGCGGTCGAGGCCCGTCTGGTCGTCGACATGGCGCGGACCGTCATCTACCCGGCCGCCCTCAAGTACGCCGCTGACCTCGCCACCACGTACGCCGCGGCCAACGAGGTCGGGATCTCCTTCGACACGGCCCAGGTCAAGATCATCGCCGAGAACGCGAACCTGCTGCTGTCGACCGCGACCCAGCTGGAGTCCGCGCTGGAGTCGCACGACTTCGCCGACACCAAGGCGCACATGGAGCACTCGGCGACCTCGATCAGGGGCCTCATGGAGACCGCTCGCGGCTACGCGGACGCCCTCGAGGCCCAGGTCGACGACGCCGTCTGGCCGCTGCCGAAGTACCGCGAGATGCTCTTCATCAAGTAGGGCACCAGTCCCCCGAGCAGGCTGACGACGCCCGCCCGGAGACCGGACCGAGAGATGCGAGCCTGGACCGACGCACCGACGTGTGCGCTGGTCCAGGCTCGTCGTCGTCTGCATGAGCCGGTGGTCGAGGGCACGGGCCAGCAGGGGCGCTCGCCCTGTCATGATGACCGGATGGACTTCACCATCCGCGAGCCGACGGCTCAGGACGCACCCCACCTCGCCGAGCTCCACGTCAGCACCTGGCGCGAGGCGTACACCCACCTCTTGCCGCACGACTACTTCTCGACGGAGTACGTCGAGGGTCGTCACCGGATGTGGGAGCACGTCCTGTCCCACCCCCGCGACGACGTCACCGTGCGGGTCGCCGAGGCTGACGGGACGCTCGTCGGCTTCGCCTGGGCTGGACCGGGTATCGGCGACGGAGACGAAGCGCTCCCGCGACAGCGTCAGCTCTACGCGATCTACCTCGCGGAGTCGCACCACGGGAGTGGCGCAGCCCAGGCACTGCTCGACCAGGCGATCGGGGCCGGTCCGGCGATGCTCTGGGTGGCGAAGCAGAACCCTCGGGCTACCGCGTTCTACGCACGCAACGGCTTCGTCTTCGACGGCACCGAGCAGGTCGACCCGCAGGCCCCGTCGATCACCGACGCCCGCATGGTCCGGTAAGCCGCTGGTGCGCTGAGGGTGCGGAGCCGGGCGCGTGTGGATAGGTTCGAGCACTCCGCTCTGAAAGGTCACCTCACATGCGCAGGACCGTTCTGCCCGCCGTCGTCGCTGCAGCTCTCGCCCTCGGGGCGTGCAGCTCCTCCGGGACCGACCCTGAGCCGACGGCGACGCAGCCGACCGATACGGCACCGACCACCACGGCACCGCAGCCGACGGAGACGACGCCCGCCGCGACGGAAGAGCCCGAACCGTTGCCGACCGCCGAGGAGCCGGAGGACGCACCGGCGGACGAGGCAGAGGAGCCCGCAGGTGCCGAGTTCAGCACGGAGGCGCAGGAGAGTCCTGAGCACCCCGTGTCGCCCGGCGACGAGGGCCCCCTGTTCTCCACCGGCGCCCGGGTGGCACACCACGACGGTTTCGACCGGGTGGTGATCGACTTCGAGGGCACCGGCACTCCCGGCTGGCGCGCGGAGTACGTCGAGGAGGTCGTCTCTGACGAGGTGGTCGGTGAGGTCGACCTCGCCGGAGACGCCATCGTCCGGGTCAGCGTGAGCGGGGTGAGCCTCCCCCTGACCGAGGGCGAGCTCGACCTGAGCCAGATGGCAGAAGGCCACTACGACGCCAGCCAGGCCGAGGTAGTCCAGGACGTGTTCGCCACAGGCATCTTCGAGGGCTGGAGCAGCACCTTCGTCGGGCTGGACGCCCAGGCCCCGTTCCGCGTGTTCACGCTCACCGAGCCCACACGCCTCGTGGTGGACGTCAGCACAGACGAGAGCTGAACCGGCCGCTGACCCCAGACCGCGGCTCCCCGTGGGGGCTAACGGTCGTCGTCCGGCCGGGCGGCGCCCACCGTACCGAGCAGGGCGTCGGTGAGGAGGTCTCCTGTGCTGGTCCCGGTGGCGACGCACCGGAGCAGTGCGTCGAGACCGGCGGCGACGACCGTCACCTCCTCGTACTCCGGCTCTCCTCCACGGACGACCCTGCCGTCCGGTGCGACGGCCAGGTACTCGTACCCGTCGCGCACCGACAGCAGGATCGGGATGTGGGAGGACCAGAAGGCGTCGACGGCGGAGCGCTCAGCCTCGCCGGGAGCAGCCGCCAGGCTCTCGTGCCGGAACGCGTCCCACGGGAACGCCTCGTCGCTGACCCCACCGGCATAGCTGTCCGCCGAGAGGAACCACACCTGGTCGTCGGGGCTGGCGAGCAGGGAGAACGACCTCACCCAGGAGACCAGCTGGTCGGAGGCTCCGACCAGCGGGTCCGGCACCGGGGCGGAGGCAGCCCGGGTCGGTCCTTCGCGCACCCACCCCGCGGTCGACAGGGCGGTGGTCGCGTCGAGGTGAAGACCCATGGCGACATCGTAGCCAGCCCGTCGCCGAGGGCTCGATAGTGTCGACCGATGGCCACCACGATCCCGTTCGCCTCGCTCCCGGTCTCCCAGGTCGACGTCACCTACGAGTACGGCCCCGACTCTCGGCCCAGAGACGGGGTCGAACCAGGGTCTGTCGAGCGGCTCTCGATCGACGACAGCGACACGTTCCCCGGGACGTCGCGCACGGTCTGGGTGCACCGGCCAGCCGGCCACTCGCCGCACCAGGACAGCGCGGTGATGTTCTTCAACGACGGCTGGTGGTACCTGGACCCCGAGGGAGACGTGCGGGGAGGGACGGTCCTCGACAACCTCGCAGCCACAGGAGACCTCCCGCAGACGATCGGCGTGTTCGTCGACCCCGGGGTCCTCGACGTCGACGGAGTCCCCACCAAGCACCGCAACGCCGAGTACGACGCCTTCGACGACCGCTACGCGACGTTCCTCCTCGACGAGGTCCTGCCCCTGGTCGAGGCCCGCTACGCGGTCGCGGACGACCCGATGATGCGCGGGATCTGCGGCGGCAGCAGCGGCGGTGACGCCGCGCTGACTGCGGCGTGGACGCGGCCGGACGGCATCGGACGGGTGATCGCGTTCAACGCCAGCTTCGCCCAGATGCCCGGCGGCAACCCGTACCCCGCGCTCGTCGCCAGCGAGCCGCGCAAGCCGCTGCGTGTGCTCCTCCACGCCGCGCACAGGGACCTGAACTGGGACGCGGCGGACCACAACTGGTTCGCAGAGAACCTCGAGACCGCAGCAGCGCTCGCCCGCGCCGGCTACGACCTCAGGCTGGTGACAGGCGACGGTGGCCACAGCCCGAACCACGGCGGCGTCCTCCTCCCCGACGCGCTGCGGTGGCTCTGGGCGGAGCACTGACGCAGGTCTATGCCGGACCCGTCGACCGGGTGTCGCGTCTGGGGATCCCCTCGCAGACCTCGAGCGGTCGCGGTGGCGATCGGGTCTGAGGGTGAGCCACGTTCCCGTAACTATACATTCTAGATGGTACAGTTACGTCGTGAACTCGACCCGTACCCCCGCCGTGGTATCGCCCACGAGCCCTCGGCAGCGATGGCTGCTCCTCGTGACCGTGAGCGCAGGACTGCTGCTCATCACCCTCGACAACTCGATCCTCTACACCGCGCTGCCCACCCTCACCGAGGAGATCGGCGCGTCGCCGTCGCAGGGCCTGTGGATCATCAACGCCTACCCCCTCGTCATGGCAGGCCTGCTGCTCGGAGCAGGGACCCTCGGCGACCGTGTCGGGCACCAGCGCATGTTCCTCGTCGGGCTGGTCATCTTCGCGGCGGCCTCCCTGGTCGCGGCATTCGCACCCGCCCCCGAGGTCCTCATCGCCGCACGCGCCGTGCTGGCGGTCGGTGCGGCGTCGATGATGCCGGCCACGCTCGCGCTGATCCGCATCGCGTTCACGATCGAGCGCGAGCGCAACGTCGCCATCGCCGTATGGGGATCCGTCGCGCTGATCGGCAGCGCCCTGGGACCGATCGTCGGAGGAGCCCTCCTCGAGCACTTCTGGTGGGGCTCGGTGTTCCTCGTCAACGTCCCCGTCGCGGTCATCGCGTTGCTCGTCGTGCTCAAGGTCGCCCCGCACAACGACCCCGACCCCTCGAAGACGTGGGACCTGCTGTCTTCCGTCCAGGTGATGGTCGCGATGGTCGGGCTCGTCTTCGCCCTCAAGGAGGTCACCAAGCCCGGTCCGTCGTGGCCCGTGGTCGCGGCAGCCCTCGTGGCCGCAGCACTCGGAGCGATCACCTTCACCCGTCGCCAGTCACGCCTGGACCACCCCCTGCTCGACTTCTCGATCTTCCGGAACCGCGCCTTCGCCGCCGGTGTCCTCGCGGCAGCGTTTGCGATGTTCGCCGTGGGCGGCATCCAGCTCGTCACCAGCCAGCGCTACCAGCTGGTCGAAGGCCTCAGCCCGCTCGAGGCCGGCGCGCTGGTCGCGGCCGTGGCGGTCGGCGCCCTGCCCACCGGGCTGCTCGGCGGTGCGTTCTTGCACGTGGTCGGGCTCAGGACCCTCATCGGCGGCGGGCTGACCGTCAGCACCGTCGGGGTGGTCGTGACCGTCACCAGCTTCCAGTCGGGCCTGGGCTGGATGATCGCCGGTCTCGCGCTGACCGGCATGGGGCTCGGCGCGGCGATGTCCGTCGCCTCGACCGCGATCGTCGGCAACGTGCCGCCGCGCCGCGCCGGCATGGCCTCGTCGCTCGAAGAGGTCTCCTACGAGTTCGGCAGCCTCACCGCGGTCGCGATCCTCGGTTCGCTGCTCACCGCGATCTACACCAGCACCATCACCCTGCCGCCCGGAGCGCTGGCCGAGGCCGGAGACTCCCTCTCCGGGGCGCTGTCCACGAGCGCCTCGGACCCTGGCATCCTAGAGGCGGCCTTCACGGCGTTCGACCACGGGTACTCCGTCGTCATGGTCGTCGTGGCGGCAGTCCTGGCGACCGGGGCGGCCCTGACCACCGCGCTGCTCTGGCGCTACGGTCCGGGGAGCGCCTCCTCGTCCTACGACTCCGACCACTGACCTGCGAGGACACCTGTGCGAACCAGCAAGCGAACGATGATCCTCGACGCGGCGACCCGCGTCATCCAGCGAGCAGGTGTCACAGCAGTGACCTTCGACTCCGTGGCGGCCGAGGCCGGCCTCACGCGCGGAGGGATCATGTACCACTTCCCCTCACGGGAGGAGCTGCTCACCGCGCTGCACGAGCACGAGGCCGACGCCTGGGACGCACTGATGGCCCGCACCGCGGGGAAGTCCGCGGACGAGGCCACCGTCGACGAACGCCTCAGCGCCTACGTCCGTGTCTGCACGGAGTCCGCGACCCGCGCAGAGCTCCAGCTCCTCCTCGAGGCCGTGAGCACACCGGAGCACATGTCTCCGTGGACGTCCGTGATGAACCGCTGGGCACCGCCCGTCGACCCCGCCGCGGTCACCCAGGAGGACCCGGAGGCCGTCTGGCGGCTCGTGGCACGGCTCGCCGCCGACGGCCTCTGGATGCACGAGGCCCTGTCCGACCAGCCCCTGTCACCAGAGGTCCGCGCGACCATCGCCGAGCTCCTCGCCCGTCGAACCCCGCTCTAGGGTGGGGCGAGCGCCTCGACCCTGACGGACCGCTCGGGCATCCCGGCAGTCACCGCCGCCGTGAGCCGCCCGGCAGGGTCGTCGCGAGTGCGGCGCCGCCGCACACGGCGGACAGCACACCGAGGGCCGCGAGCGGTCCGGCGCCGCCGGTCCCGACGAGGAGCAGGATCCCGGTGACCGCCGCGACCGCCCCCAGCCCGGCACGCCACAGCAGCGCGCGTCGAGGGTCGCGCCGCCGGTCCAGCGGTGGCCACGGCACCCGACGGCCGTAGCGGACCCGGCCCGGGTGGTCGACCGGGCCAGGTCCGTCGACCAGGTCTCCGGCAGCACCGACCCATGCCCCCGTGCCGACCTCCGGGCAGTGGTCGTGCACCGTCCGCGACACGACCTCGAAGTCGGCCGGGGACCTTCGGTACATGACGGTGACCCGGACGTCGGTCTCGACGCGACCGTCGTGATGGAGCGCGTCGTAGCGGCACACCCGGACCGGGCGGCCCCGACGACCCGGCCACCGTGACCGCTGCACCGTGGCGACGGCCCGTACGGCGAGAGGTCGGTCGTCGGGACGGTCGTCGGTGCGCACCGGACGATGGTCACACGGCGGCTCGCGGACGGCACGGCCAGCAGCGAGCACACCCTGGCGCGACGACGCCCGCGCCTAGACCCGTGAGGGTCGGGACGCGGGCGTCGGACGTGCAGGCCGGGACGGCGACGCGTGGTGCGCGCCGCCCCGGGGGCGTCAGGCTCCGAGGAGACGGGCGCCGAGGTACGCGGTGACCTGGTCGAGGGCGACGCGCTCCTGCGACATGTCGTCGCGGTGGCGGATCGTCACGGCCTGGTCGTCGAGGGTGTCGAAGTCGACGGTGATGCAGAACGGCGTGCCGATCTCGTCCTGGCGGCGGTAGCGGCGGCCGATCGCACCGGCGTCGTCGAAGTCGACGTTCCAGTGCTTGCGGAGCTCGGTCGCGAGGTCGCGCGCCTTGGGCGAGAGCTGCTCGTTGCGGGACAGCGGCAGGACCGCGGCCTTGACCGGCGACAGGCGCGGGTCGAGCTTGAGCACGGTGCGGGTGTCGACGCCGCCCTTCGCGTTCGGGGCCTCGTCCTCGGTGTACGCCTCGGCGAGGAACGCCATGAGCGAGCGCGTCAGACCGGCCGCGGGCTCGATGACGTACGGGACCCAGCGCTCGTTCTTGCCCTGGTCGAAGTAGCTGAGGTCCTTGCCGGAGTGCTCCGAGTGCGTCTTGAGGTCGAAGTCCGTGCGGTTCGCGATGCCCTCGAGCTCGCCCCACTCGGAGCCGGTGAACCCGAAGCGGTACTCGATGTCGACGGTGCGGGTCGAGTAGTGCGACAGCTTCTCCTGCGGGTGCTCGAACAGGCGCAGGTTGTCACGGCTGATGCCGAGGTCCACGTACCAGGCGGTGCGCAGGTCGATCCAGTACTGGTGCCACTCGGCGTCCGTGCCGGGCTCGACGAAGAACTCCATCTCCATCTGCTCGAACTCACGCGTGCGGAAGATGAAGTTCCCCGGCGTGATCTCGTTGCGGAAGGACTTGCCGATCTGGCCGATGCCGAACGGCGGCTTCTTGCGGCTGGCGCCGACGACGTTGGCGAAGTTCACGAAGATGCCCTGCGCGGTCTCGGGGCGCAGGTAGTGCAGCCCGGACTCGTCCTCGACGGGGCCGAGGTACGTCTTGAGCATCATGTTGAAGTCGCGGGGCTCGGTCCACTGGCCGCGGGTCCCGCAGTTGGGGCAGGCGATGTCGGCGAGGCCGTTCTCGGGGACGCGGCCCTTCTTCTCCTCGAACTCCTCGAGCATCTGGTCCTCGCGGAACCGCTTGTGGCACGAGAGGCACTCGGTCAGCGGGTCGGTGAAGACGCCGACGTGGCCGGAGGCCTCCCAGATCTTGCGCGGCAGGATGACCGCGGAGTCGAGGCCCACGACGTCGTCGCGGCTCGTGACCATGGTGCGCCACCACTGGCGCTTGATGTTCTCCTTGAGCTCGACACCGAGGGGCCCGTAGTCCCACGCCGAGCGCGAACCTCCGTAGATCTCGCCGGACTGGAAGACGAAGCCACGGCGCTTCGCGAGGGAGATGGCGGCGTCGAGACGAGAGGGCGCTTGGGCCACAGTGATCACTCCAAGAACATCGGGGCCCGCACGTGGCTCGTGGGGCTCAGGGGGTCGACGCACGTCGCGCGTCGAGGTCCCAGGCTACTAGGGGCCGGCACGCGTGCCGCGCCGGACGCGCACCCACGACCGTGACGCACGTCGCTAGCCTGGCCCGAGAGGACCACCCGCCCGAGACCTGCGACTGGAGCACCATGACCACACCACGACCGGCTGGCGCCTGGCACCGCACCGCACGGGCCGCAGGTCTGCTCGGGTCCGACGGCACGGTCGCGCCGACGATCTTCGCCGAGATGTCCGCGCTCGCCGCGACCACCGGCGCCATCAACCTCGGTCAGGGGTTCCCGGAGGAGGACGGCCCGGAGTTCGTCCGCGAGGCGGCCGTCGCGGCGATCCGGGAGGGCCACAACCAGTACCCGCCCGGGCCGGGCACGCCCGAGCTGCTGCGCGCCGTCGCCCAGCACCAGGAGCGCTGCTACGGGCTCTCGGTCGACCCCGCCTCCGAGGTGCTCGTCACCGCCGGCGCGACCGAGGCGATCACCGCGACGCTGCTCGCGCTCTGCGAGCCGGGCGACGAGGTGGTCACCCTCGAGCCCTTCTACGACTCGCACGCCGCCGCGATCGCACTCGCCGGGGCCGTGCACCGGACGGTGCCGCTGCGACGGACCGCGGGCAGCGCGCGCTTCGCGCTCGACGTCGACGCCCTGCGGACCACCGTCGGTCCGCAGACGCGCATCATCCTGGTCAACACCCCGCACAACCCGACCGGGACCGTGCTCACCCGGGCCGAGCTCGGGGAGATCGCGGCGGTGGCACAGCAGCACGACGTGATCGTCGTGACCGACGAGGTGTACGAGCACCTGACCTTCGACGACGTCGAGCACGTCCCGGTCGCCACGCTGTCCGGCATGGCCGACCGGACGGTGACCATCTCGTCGGCCGGCAAGACCTTCTCCCTCACCGGCTGGAAGATCGGCTGGCTGCACGCCCGCGCCGACCTCGTCACCGCGATCCGGACCGTCAAGCAGTACCTCACCTACGTCAACGGGGCCCCGTTCCAGCCCGCCGTGGCCCTGGCCCTCACCGACCCGCGAGGCGACGAGGCCGTCAGAGCCCTCCGCGACTCGCTGGCCCACCGCCGTGACCTGCTGTGCGAAGGGCTCGTCGCCGCGGGCTTCGACGTCGTCGTGCCGCAGGGCACGTACTTCGTGGTGGCCGACGGCGCGCCCCTCGGCTACGAGGACGGCGCCGAGCTCGCCCGACGCCTCCCGGACCTGGCCGGGGTGGTCGGCGTCCCGGTCAGCGCGTTCTGCCAGGCCGGATCGGAGACCGCGGCGCTGCTCCGGTCGAGCATCCGCTTCACCTTCGTCAAGACCGAGGCGAGCATCGAGCACGCCACGCAGCAGCTGGCGGCGGCAGGGCGGCCGACGAGATGACCGCGAGCGCCACGCCGCACGCCCTCCGCCCGCTGAGCGCCGACGACCTGCTGGCCGGTCCGCGCGGGCGACGGCTGTGCGCCGAGGTCGCAGACGACATGTCACCCGAGGACATCTCGCTCGCACTCACCGAGTCCGTCGACGCGGCGCGGTACTGGCAGTCACAGGACGAGCTGGACCAGGAGCTCGCCCTCCCGGGGAGTCGTGACCGGCTCCGCCCCGTGGCCGAGGTGCTGGCGTCGGCGAGCGCGACCGGGTGGTGGACCGCCCCTCTCGACCTGGACGACCTGCACGAGGTCGAGATGCTCGACGAGACCGCACCCGCCGGCCGGAGTGCGTTGGTCGGTGCACGAGAGCGCCTGGAGCGCTGGCGTACGGACCGGGACCTCGAGGAGGAGCAGCACGTGGGCTCGGACCGCGGGCTCGAGCATGCGGCGGGCGGTGAGTGGTGGACCCAGCCTCTCGGGGCGGACCTGGTCCGCACGACACCGACGGTGCCGTCGCTCGCCCCGGCGGGACTCTTCTACCCAGAGGACAGCTACGGCTGGTCCGATGCTCTGTCATGGCCGTTGTGGGCCACGCGCGCACCGCGGGTCTTCGAGATCGACGGCCCCGGTGACCTCGCGGCGCTCGTCTCGAGGTTCCCTCGTGACGTCACGCGGTCGCGGCGACGGACGTGGTGGGAGACGACAGGCGTCGACGGCGCTTGGGCGGCCCCCGACTGGTCGGCCGTCGCGGAGGACTACGACGCCGTGCACCTCACCGTGAGGGGCTACCTGACGACGGCGGGGACTGCCGTCCCGGTGGAGGGCACCCCCGTCGCCGGTGCCTGCACCGTGCTCGCCGGCTGGGCGCCTGGCGAGACGGTGTGGCTCACCGACGTGCTCGAGCCCGCCGGTGCGGCGCGCCGGTGGCGCCGCCGGGACGACGAGGTCCTGTGGGACCTGGTGACCGACGAGACACCGCAGACGTTTGACACCCCTCCTCCGCACAATTGAGAATGATGCTCATGAACATCCCCCGGTCCCGTGTCCCAGCAGCCCTCGCGGTCAGCGCCCTCGGCGCCGCCCTCGCCCTCACGGGCTGCAGCAGCGCGGACACCCCGGACGACGGCCGCCTCCAGGTCCTCGCCTCGTTCTACCCCCTGCAGTTCATCACCCAGGAGATCGGCGGCGACCTCGTCGACGTCACCTCCCTCACCCCCTCGGGTGCCGAGCCGCACGACCTCGAGCTCTCCCCCGCAGCCGCGCGCAGCGTCGGCGACGCCGACCTCGTCGTCTACCTCTCCGACTTCCAGCCGGCCGTCGACGACGCGATCGCCCAGCGCGAGCCCGCCCACGTGGTCGACGCGGCCACGTCGGCCCACCTCGAGGCGCACGAGCTCCAGGGCGAGTCCGAGGACGAGCACGGCGAGGAGCACTCGACCGACGACGGCCACGACCACGGGGCGCTCGACCCCCACTTCTGGCTCGACCCCGAGCGCCTGGCAGACGTCAGCGAGGACGTCGTCGCCGAGCTCTCCGCGATCGACCCGGACAACGCCGACACCTACGCCCAGCGCGGCGACGACCTCGTGGCCTCGCTCACCGAGCTCGACACGACCTTCGCCGACGGCCTCGCCCAGTGCGACTCGCAGCTCCTGGTCACCTCGCACGAGGCCTTCGGGTACCTCGCCGAGCGGTATGGGCTCGAGCAGGTCGGCATCTCCGGGATCGACCCCGAGGGCGAGCCCTCGCCGGCCCGCATCAAGGAGGTCTCCGCGATCATCAAGGACCGCGGCGTGACTACCATCTACTTCGAGACGCTCGTCAGCCCCAAGGTCACCGAGACCCTGGCCGCCGACCTCGGCATCACGAGCGCCGTCCTCGACCCGCTCGAGAGCCTCACCGACCCCGACGGGGACTACCGTTCAGTCATGCTGAGCAACCTCGAGGCACTCCAGTCCGGTCTGGGCTGCGCATGAGCCAGACCCTCACGTCGGCACCCTCGCCCGGCGCCTCAGACCAACCGGGCAGCACGGCAGCGCCGGCCATCGAGGCGCACGGCGTGCACGTGTCCATCGACGGCAGCCACATCCTGCGCGGCATCGACCTGACGGTCCGCTCGGGCGAGGTCGTCGCCCTCCTCGGCGCCAACGGGTCCGGCAAGTCGACGCTCGTCCGGTCCCTCGTCGGGATCCTGCCGACCACCCACGGCACGGTCGCGATCCACGGCACGCCGCTCGGGCGCTCCGTGCCCTGGCAGCGCATCGGCTACGTGCCGCAGCGCGTCAGCGCCTCGACCGGGGTGCCGTCGACCGCGCTCGAGGTCGTCGCGTCCGGCCTGCTCTACGGCCGCCGCATCCGCCTGCCGCGGTCCGCGCGCGCCGACGCCCTCGAGGCGCTCGGACGCGTCGGGCTGGCCGACCGCGCCGACCGCGCCGTCGGCGAGCTCTCGGGCGGCCAGCAGCAGCGCGTCCTCATCGCCCGCGCCCTCGCCCGCAAGCCCGACCTGCTCGTCCTCGACGAGCCCGTCGCCGGGGTGGACCACCCGAGCCAGGAGGCCTTCGCCGCAACCTTGACAGCACTCGTCGAGCAGGGCACCACCATCCTCGTGGTGCTCCACGAGCTCGGCAGCTTCGCGCCCCTCATCACCCGTACCGTGGTCCTGCAGCACGGCACCAAGGTGCACGACGGCGCGCCCCTCGCCCCAGCCGGCGACCACGGCGCCCCGGGCCACGACCACGTGCACCCGCACCACGACGAAGAGCCCGGCTCGCCGCTCATCCAGGACACAGGATTCCCCTCATGACCTTCTTCTCCGAGATCAGCGGCATGCTGTCCGACCCCTTCATGCAGCGGTCCCTCGCGGCCGCCGTGATCGTCGGGCTCACCGCCCCCGTCATGGGCACCTACCTCGTCCAGCGCAAGCTCTCCCTGCTCGGCGACGGCATCGGGCACATCGCGCTCACCGGAGTCGCGGTCGGGTGGCTCGTCGGGTCGACCATGGGCCTGGTCCAGAACGACGCCCTCGCCATCCCCGGCGCCGTGGTCGCCGCCGTCCTGGGCTCCGTGGCGATCGAGCTGGTGCGCGAGCGTGGCCGGACGAGCGGCGACGTCGCGCTCGCCCTGATGTTCTACGGCGGCATCGCCGGCGGTGTGCTCATCATCGGGTTCGCCGGCGGCACCAACGCCAACCTCATGTCGTACCTCTTCGGGTCCATCTCGACGGTCACCATGACCGACCTCTACCTCACGGTCGGGCTCGGCGCGGTCATCCTGCTGGTCGGGGTGGGGCTGAGCTCGGCGCTGTTCAGCGTGTCCCACGACGAGGACTTCGCGCGGGCCTCCGGCCTGCCGGTCCGCGGCCTCAACATCGCGATCGCCGTCATCGCGGCGCTCACCGTGACCGTCTCCATGCGCGTGGTGGGGCTGCTGCTCGTCAGCGCGCTGATGATCATCCCCGTCGCCGTCGCCCAGCTCGTCACCACGTCGTTCCGACGCACCATGGTCGTGGCCGTCGCGATCGGCGTCGCCGTGTGCGTCGTCGGCCTCTCGATCACCTACTGGCAGCCGCAGTCACCGGGCGCGACCATCGTCGTCCTCGCGATCGCTCTCTACGCCGTGGTCGCCGCGCTGCGCCCGCTCGTGGTGCGACGGCGGACGGTCGCCCGCGACCCGCACCCCGATATGATGGACGACGTCACACTCGACCAGGGAGCCCCCAGATGCAGCGCATGACCCGGCAGCGCACCGCGATCGCGGAGCTGCTCGAGTCCGTCGAAGACTTCCGCAGCGCGCAGCAGCTCCACGAGATCCTGCGTGCCCGCGGCGACAGCACAGGCCTCGCGACCGTGTACCGGACCCTCCAGGGGCTCGCCGACGCCAAGCAGGTCGACGTGCTGCGCACCGCGGACGGCGAGAGCCTCTACCGCCGGTGCGAGCGGTCCGAGCACCACCACCACCTCGTCTGCCGCAGCTGCGGGGCCACCGTCGAGATCGACGGCCCCACGGTCGAGGCCTGGGCGACGCTCGTGGGCTCCACCCACGGCTTCACCGAGATCGAGCACACCATCGAGCTGTTCGGCACCTGCGCGGACTGCGCCGCCGCACGCGCCGACGCCGCGCCCCCCTCCTGAGGCGTCGGCGAGGAGGACGAGTGCCCGAGCAGCTCGAGAGCGCGCCTTTCGTCGCCATCTTCGCGTTCTTCTTCGCCGTCGCCTTCGTACGGACCCAGGCGACGTACTGGGTAGCCCGCGTGGTCGCGACCCAGACGCTCGAGCGCACCACGCCGAGGAACCGGCTCCTCGCCCAGGCCCAGGCCTGGTCGACGACCCCCGCCGCACAGCGTGGTGTCGCGACCGTCAACCGCTGGGGTGTCCTGGCCGTCCCGCTGAGCTTCTGCGCCGTGGGCACCAAGACTGTGGTCAACGGTGCGGCGGGCCTGACCCGGATGCCCTTCCTCACACGGTACCTGCCAGCCCTCGTGGTGGGCTGCCTCATCCACGCGACCATCTACGCGACCATCGGCTGGGCCGCGTGGACCGCGGCGATCTCCGCGGCGACCGGGTCCCCGTGGGGTGCCGTGGCTCTCGTCGTCCTCCTCCTGCTCACCGTGCTCGGGGTGCTGCACGTGGCCCGCGCACGCCGGAGGTCGACGGCGGCCCGGACCGCAGGCTCGTGACCCGAGACCTCGCCCGGCCCTACTCGGCCGAGAGCGCGAGGGTGGGTGGGAGCCGCGCGGCCCGGACCGAGGGGGCTATCCCCGCGAGGGCTCCCGTGACCAGCGCGGCGGCGACCCCGGCGCAGACGACGTCCAGCGGGACCACGACCGGCCACCCGCGCGACGTCGCCCAGAGCACCGTCGCGAACGCCCCGCCAGCGCTGCCGAGCGCACCGCCGGCCAGGCACAGGCAGAGCGCCTCGGTCATGAACTGCGTACGGATCGCCGAGCGCTGAGCACCGAGCGCCCGACGCAGCCCGATCTCGCGGCGGCGCTCCAGCACGGAGGCGAAGAGCGTGTTCGCGATCCCGACGCCGCCGACCAGCAGGGCGACAGCCGCAAGCCCGACGAACATGCCTTCGAAGGTCGCGCCGGTCGCCTGCCTCGCCGCGACGACGTCTGACGGACGGCTGACGAGCACCCGCCCCGGCGACTCGGCAGAGAGCGTCGAGGCCAGGACGGGACGGAGCTCACCGATGACCTCGTCAGGCGCCGTGACGTAGGCGACGGTCGGGCGGACGTCCGGGTCGAGCCAGGTCTCGGCGTCCGCCCAGTCCATGAGGACGGCCGACTGGAGGTCGACCGCCAGCGGGCTCGGCGCGAGGACGCCGACCACGGTGAACGCGACCCCGCCGACGTCGATCGTCACCGGGTCCGACGGCAGACGGTCGAGGCCCAGGCGCTCGGCTGCGTCAGACCCGAGCACGACGGTCGGCTCGACGTCCCCGGTGAGCGTGCGCCCGTCGGCGACCCTCAGCCGCAGCATCTCGTCGAGAGTCCCGCTCACGGCGAGCGCCGTGATGGCTCCGTCACCCTGCGGGCGCAGCGCGCTGCTGCGGACCGAGGCGTGCGTGTTGGCGACCACCGCCGCCCCGGTGACCGGTCCGACCCGCTCGAGCATGGCCTGGCTCTCGCGCGGCAGCGTGCGGACCTCTCCCCCGGTCTGGACGGGGTCGACCCGCAGGAGGTCTGCCCCGAGCGCCGACAGACGACGGTCGAGGTCCGCCTGCGACGAGGCCGGGATGCTCGTGACGAGGACGACCGTGGCGATGCCGATCGAGATGCCCAGGGCAGCCAGCACGGACCTCAGGCGCCGCGCGCGGAGCCCGACGGTCCCGACCACAAGGGTGTCGACCAGCGACAGTCCCGTGCGGCTCATCGTCCACCTCCGGTGGCGTGCTGGACGCGTGCACCGGCGTCGGCAGGCGCACCGTCGTCGACGACCACGCCGTCGTGCAGCTCGACCCGCCGCGCCGACCGTGCGGCGACCGTGAGGTCGTGGGTGATCACGGCGATCGTGGTGCCCTCCGCGCTGAGTCGCTCGAGCACGGCCATGACGAGGTCGCCGTTACGGCTGTCGAGGGCACCGGTGGGCTCGTCGGCGAGGACGATCGCGGGCTCCTTGACGATGGCCCGCGCGATCGCGACCCGTTGCCGCTCACCGCCCGAGAGCTGGGGCGGACGGTGCCCGACCCGGTGAGCGAGCCCGACACGCTCGAGCGCCTCGGTCGCGAGCGCTCGGCGCTGACGTCGTGGCACGCCCGCGTAGAGCAGTCCCGTCATGACGTTGCCGGTGGCGGTCTGGCCGTCGTCGAGGTGGAAGCTCTGGAACACGAAGCCGATCGACCGCGCCCGCAGCTCGGTGGTCTCCCGGTCTGTCAGCCCGCTGGTGTCCTGGCCGTCGACGCGGACGGTGCCGGAGGTCGGTGTGTCGAGCGTGCCCATGACGTTCATCAGGGTGGACTTGCCCGAGCCGGACCGCCCGACGATCGTGAAGAGCTCGCCGCGCTCTACCCGGAGCGACACCGAGTCGAGCGCCACCACGTCGGGGCCGAAGGTCTTGGTCACGTCCTCGAGCTCGAGGATGCTCACGAGGCGGTCACCACCCTGAGTCCCTCGTGCACGGCATCACCCGAGACCTCGACCCGCGCGTCGGTGAACATGCCGGTCTCGACCGGCACGAGGGTGCCGTCCTCGAGCTGGAGCGCGTGACCGCCCTCGCGCAGCGCGAGCAGCGCGGCCGGCGGCACGGCGAGCACCTGGTCGCGGCGCGCGGTGACGATGCGCACCGTGACCGGCCCCCCGTCCACCCCGGACAACGCCTCCTGGTCGGCGACCTCGACGACCACGGTGGCCGAGGCGTCGCCGGCCTCACCGCTCGTGCCCACCTCCGCGACGGTCCCGGGGACCTCGGCGCCGCCGGGCAGCACGACGGTCACCTCGCCGCCCTGCTGGACGGCGGCCTCGGGGACCTGGTCTGCCGAGAGCCGGACGACCTTCCGGGTGCTCGTGACGCGCAGCACCGCAGCCCCCTCGGCGGGGTCGCCGAGCTGCGAGAGGACCGCCGAGACCCGCACGTCCTCGGGGAGCACGACGGCCTCGCCGGTCTGGATCGAGGTGACGCTCGTGATCGGCGCGGGTGGGGTCTCGGCGGCCGGTGCCGGAGGGGCGCTGCCGTCCGCCGGTGCCGGCGGCTCGTCTGGTACCCCGTCGGGTGACGCCTGAGGCGCCTGCGGGTCGTCGTCAGGCGAGACCGGGACCTCGGCCCCTTCACCGTCAGGTGCGTCGGCCGGTGCCTCGGCCGAGGCACCGGCACCCGCTGCCGCACGTCCCGCGCCCTGACCGCTCTGCGGGTCCGGCGTCCCCGGACCGTCCGGCGGGACGAGCTCGACGGGCCGGAGGCCGTTCGCCGTGCGCCACCGGCTGACGGCTGCCGCGAACCGCGGTCCGGTGACGTCGCCGGGCGGGAAGGCGGCGAGGTGCCCGAGTGCCACGAGGTTCTGCGCGACCACGTCCACGTCGGGCCCGCGCAGCCCGGAGCCGTCCAGGGTCCGGTAGAGCGGGGTCTCCCCCAGGAACAGCACGACCGGCTGGTCGTCCGTCCGGAGCACGGTGTCCCCGCGGGTCAGCACGGTGCCCACGTCGGGCAGCCAGGTGATGGTGCCCGCCCGGGAGGCCGTGATCTCGCGGGAGCCGGAGAACTCCACCATCCCCTGGGCCTCCTGGGTGACGACGAGGTCCTCACGAGCGACCTCGACCGTCTCCCGTACCGGTCGACCGACCGCGGACGGGCTCGCTCCCCCGTCAGGGGTCCCGCTCGGCCAGGCGGTCGTCACCAGGACACCTACCCCGACGAGCGAGGCCGCGACGACACCGGCGACCACCGTCGTGCGCCGGCCAGCACGTGGCCCTCTCACTGCCACGAACCAGCGTCGACGACGCTCGTCTCGCACTGGTCGTGGAGCTCCATGCCGAGGCTGATCGACCGCGAGTCGTTCGACGGACCACCGAGCGCGACACCGATCCTCCCGTCGTCCTGGACGACCTCGACGTAGGTGACCCCGCGGTCGTGCAGGCAGTCGACGACCGCCTGCACGAAGTTCAGCGCGTCCGGGTTCTGAGGGTCGTACTCCCACGGCGCGAGCGGGAGGAGCGAGGCGCAGTGCTCGGTCGCCTCCCTGTCGGCCGCAGCCTGCTCGGGCGAGGCCGGACCGGTACCTCCCTCGGTGCCCCCGGCGTCGGACCCCGCGCCCGCGGGGATGCCCGAGTGGTCCATGGTGCAGCGGTCGTACCCGGCCTGCGCCTCGATCTCCTCCTCCTCGGTCATGTCGAGCCGCAGCCGCACCGGCTCGCCGTAGGTGGCGAACAGGTCGTCGCCAGCAGCGTCGGCGGCGTCGGCGGGCGGCCCGCCCTGCGTCGGGTCGGCAGGCCCGGGCGCGGCGGGCGCCTCGGTGGTCGGGATGCTCGCGATCTCGCCCGAGCCGGTCTCGGGCGGGGCGCTCTGGGCGCCCGAGCAGGCGCTGAGGGCGACGACGAGGGCGAGCAGCGGGGCGGCTGCCCTCGCCTGGGCGGTGCGGTGGTGGAGGTGCATGGTCGCTCCAGGGTTCAGGGGTGCTGGGAGGTGCGCGACGAGACGCTAGCCAGCGATTGTGAGGAACCTGTCCGGTGCCCTTGAGGTCCTCGTGAGCCACCCACCCACGCGCTCTCCCCGCGTCCTCGCGCCCCTAGGATGGCGGCGTGACGACGATCCTGATCGCAGAGGACGACGAGCTCCAGGCCGAGCTCGCGCGACGGTACCTGACCCGTGAGGGCTACCAGGCGACGGTCGTCGGCGACGGTCGCTCCGCCCTCGAGGCAGTCCGCGGCTCGGCGGTCGACCTGCTGGTCCTCGACGTCATGCTGCCGGAGATGGACGGCTTCGCGGTGTGCCGTGCACTGCGCGCCGCGGGCGACGAGACACCCATCCTCATGCTCACCGCCCGCTCCGAGGAGGACGACCTGCTCGTGGGGCTCGAGCTCGGCGCCGACGACTACCTCTCGAAGCCCTACTCCCCCCGCGAGATGGTGGCCAGGGCCCGGGCCCTGCTCCGGCGCAGCCGCACCGTCGACGACGGACCCGTCACGGTCGGCCCGCTCGTGGTGGACCCCCGGCGGCACGAGGCGTCCGTCGGCGGCACCCCGATCGACCTCACCCGTGCCGAGATGCAGCTCTTGACCCTCCTGGCGGAGCACGCCGGGCTGGTGCTCAGCCGACCGCAGCTCCTGCGGCACCTGCACGGCTCCGACGAGTACACGACCGAGCGCACCATCGACACCCACATGAAGAACCTGCGGTCCAAGGTCGACGCGGTGTTCGACGGTCCCGAGCTCCTGCGCACCGTCTACGGGGTGGGCTACAAGCTCGTCGCCCCGACCGCGACAGAGCCCGGGACCGATGCGACGTAGCCTCGTCGCGCGGCTGCTCCTGTCCGTCGTCGCGGTCGCACTCGTCGCGGTCCTCGGGACCGTCTGGCTCACCCGCACCACCCAGCCCAGCTACAGCATCGAGCAGGCAGGCACCAACCTCGAGGCGGACGTCGCGATCGTCGACGAGCTGCTCGACTGGGGCGGGTCGCACGCGACCTGGGACGACGTCGGTCCCGTCGTCCACAGGCTCGCGCGCGAGCACGGGCGCCGCATCGCGGTCGTCGAGCAAGGACGCACCGTGGTCGACACCCGCCCAGGGTTCCCCTACCCCGACCACGCCCGCACGGAGGTCGACCCGTGGCAGGAGCTCGTCGACCAGGTCCTGGCACCCGACGACTCCCCAGGGACCGGGAGCGAGGACCTCGCCCCTCTGCCCGACCATCTCAGCGGTGCGCTCACGCTCGACGACGAGCAGCGCGCAGAGAGCCTGCGCAGGGTGTCGGCGGTCGTCGGGTGCCTGGGGCTGACCCTGGAGACCTCGATCGCGTTCTGGCCCACCGGCCGAGCCGTGCTCGACGTCGCGTCACAGCCGGACGGCTGCGGCGCACCAGCGCTGGCGCAGCCGATCGGCCCTGAGCAGCGTGCCCTCGACCAGATCACCGAGCTGACCAACCCCTGCCTGATCACCGCGGGGCTGCCGCCGGTGGACCGTGTGGTGCTCCGCCCCGTCCGAGCCGACCCGGCCGGCATCGTGCTGGGCCTCCAGACCGGCGGCGAGCCGGTCCGCCGGCCCGCTCCCGGAGAGGAGCTGAGGTGCGTCGCGGCCGCCTTCACGACGGCCTCGGCCGGGTCGGTCGCACCCTCCGTCGAGGTGTACCTCACGGACGAGCGCGGGGACCAGCGCAACGCCCTCGACCTCAGCCCCGGGTCTCAGGCGCGCATCGCCCTCGTCTCAGCGGTGGTCGTGACGCTCGTGCTCGCCACCGCGGGCCTCGTGGGGGTGCCGGCGGTCCGCCGGGTCCGCTCCGTGACGCGCGCGGCACGCGAGCTCGCGGCCGGTGACCTCTCCGTGGTCGTGCCGGTGCGCGGCGGCGACGAGGTGTCGGACCTCGCCCGGGCCTTCAACACCATGGCGGCCGAGCTCGCCCGGACCCGCGAGCAGCAGCAGCAGATGGTCGCCGACGTCTCGCACGAGCTCCGCACCCCGCTGACCACGCTGCGCGGCTGGCTCGAGGGTGCCCAGGAGGGCGTGGTCCCGACCGACGCGCACCTCGTCGACCTGCTCCACGGCGAGACCATGCACCTGCAGCAGATCACCGCCGACCTGCAGACGCTGAGCCGTGCGGACTCCGGTCACCTCCAGGTGCACCGGGAGCCGACGGACGTGGCCGCGCTGCTCCACGAGGCACGCCGTGCCTCAGGCGAGAGAGCCGCCACCCGCTCCCTCGACGTCCGGGTCGACGCACCCGGGCCCCTGGTCGCCGAGGTGGACCCCGGGCGCGTGCGACAGGTCGTCGAGAACCTCGTCGCCAACGCGGTCCAGCACTCTGAAGGGTCTCGTATCGACCTGCGGGCGGCGCTGGACGGCACGACCGTCGTGCTCGAGGTCGCCGACGACGGCATCGGGATGACGGCCGACGACCTCTCGCGACTGTTCGACCGCTTCTGGCGCGCAGACCGCTCTCGGACCAAGGGGTCCGGAGGCTCGGGGCTGGGCCTGGCCATCAGCCGCACGCTCGTCGAGCTCCACGGCGGGACGCTGACCGCTGCCAGCGAGCCGGGTGTGGGGACGGTCTTCACCGCCACGTTCCCCGGCAGCACGACCGGGGAAGAGCCGGACGCACCGCGTCCTTCCACTCTCAACTTATAGCGGAGCAGGGGGCTTGCCGCAAGGCCCCCTCTGCGGTGGAGGATCGTCGCCCGAGACCCTCGACACCTCGGGCAGAGGAGCGGCACCGTGCAGCACACCACCAGCGTCTTCGACCTGCCAGAGCACCTGGCGGCGAAGGCCGACCCCGCGCTCGTCGAGCGCGACGAGCAGCTGTTCACCGAGCTGAGCGGCTCGCTCGAGCAGACCGTCACCGACCTCACCGCACGCCTCGCCACCGTGCGACGCTCCCCCGCGGGACACGGCCAGACCGCCGTGGAGCGTGACGCGGAGATCCACCGCCTCGTCGCCCGGCTGCGTGGTCTGCGCCGGCACGGGCCGGACCTCTGCCTCGGACGGACCGTCGCCGACGACGCGACCGCCGAGCACGTCTACGTCGGGCGGCAGGGCCTCACCGACGCAGCGGGCGAGCCGCTGCTCGTCGACTGGCGCTCCCCCGCCGCCGAGGCCTTCTTCGCCGCGACCCCGGCGCACCCGATGGGCCTGGCCAGCCGCCGCCGGTACCGCTGGCACCTCGGCCGGGTGCGCGACTACTGGGACGAGCCGCTCACCCCTGCCGCGCTCGCCAGCAACCGAGAGGACCACGGGGACGACGACGGTGGCAGGGAGGGCGACGGTGGTGTCGGCGACGCGCTCCCCGACGCACGGTCGGCCTTCGTCGCGAGCCTCGGCGGCAGCCGCACCGACCGCATGCGCGACGTCCTGGGCACCATCCAGGGCGACCAGGACGCGATCATCCGCGCCGGGTCGCGCGGGACGCTCGTGGTCGACGGCGGTCCCGGGACCGGGAAGACGGTGGTCGCGCTGCACCGCTGCGCCTACCTGCTCTACACCGACCCGCTCCTGGGCCACCGCCGCGGCGGGGTCCTGTTCGTGGGCCCGCACCAGCCCTACCTCGACTACGTCGCCGACGTCCTGCCCGACCTCGGCGAGGACGGCGTGCAGACCTGCACGCTCGCCGACCTCGTCCCCGAGGGGGCTGCGGCCGTCCCCGAGCGCGACCCCGCGGTCGCGCGGCTCAAGGGGAACCTGGCGATGGTCGAGGCCGTCGAGGCCGCGGTGCGCTTCTACGAGCAGCCTCCCGCCGACGGGCTCCTCGTCGAGACGCCCTGGGCCGACCTCTGGCTCAGCCCGGCCGACTGGGCCCGGGCCTTAGGGTCACCCGACCCCGGCACCCCCCACAACGAGGCGCGCGACGGTATCCGGGACGAGATCGTCTCGATCCTCGTGGACCGGCTCGCCGAGCAGGGCGACGACAGGTACGAGGACGGTGCGGAGGTGGAGGACGGTGCAGGGCTCGCGGACGACGGGGCGTACGGCGGCGACGAGGGCGGCGACGTCTCGCCGGACGTCCTCCGCGCGGCGGTGCGCCGCGACGCCGGTCTGACCGCCGCGGTCGACCGTGCGTGGCCCCTCCTCGACGCCGCGGAGCTCGTCGCCGACCTGTGGGCGGTCCCCGCGTACCTGCGGCACTGCGCGCCGTGGACGAGCCCGGAGGACCGCGCCGCGCTCCGACGTCCGGCCGAGAGCGCCTGGACCGACGCCGACCTGCCGCTCCTCGACGCGGCCCGTCACCGCCTCGGCGACCCTGATGCCTCCCGCCGACGCGCACGCCACGAGGCGACCGTCTCGTCCGAGCTCGAGTACCGCTCGCAGGTGATCGACGACCTCGTCGCCGCCGACGACGACCGCGAGAGCGAGGTGGTGATGCTCCGCAGCAGCGACCTCGCCGAGGCCCTGGCCGGTGCCTTCGACCCCGACGACGTCGCGCACGACCACCTCGTCGGTCCCTTCGCGCACGTGGTGGTCGACGAGGCGCAGGAGCTCACCGATGCCGCGTGGCAGATGGTGCTGCGCCGCTGCCCCTCGCGCAGCCTCACCGTCGTCGGAGACCGTGCCCAGGCTCGCGGCGGGTTCACGGAGACCTGGCAGGAACGGCTCGACAGGGTGGGTCTCACCGGTGTCACGGTCTCGCCGCTCACCTACAACTACCGCACCCCCGCGGCGATCATGGCGGAGGCGGAGGTCGTCGTCCGGGCGGCGATCCCGGACGCGAACGTGCCGGTCTCGGTCCGCACCACGTCGGGGCACGAGGTCCGGCACGGGTCTGTCGACGAGCTCGAGACCGTGCTCGAGGAGTGGCTGGCCGAGCACCCGGACGGCACGGCCTGCGTCGTCGGAGACCCAGGGTTCGTCGGGACCTCGCGCGTGCGGTCCCTCGCACCCGAGCTCACCAAGGGGCTCGAGTTCGACCTCGTCGTGCTCGTCGACCCGGAGGCCCTCGGGTCCGGGGTCGAGGGAGCGGTCGACCGGTACGTCGCGATGACGCGGGCCACCGAGCGGCTCGTGGTGCTCACGCACTGAGGGCGCCGCGCAGCCGTGCTCGCTCGGACGGGCGCACTCAGCCCGGCTGGTCACCGGCGGCCGGCGCGGTCGACGGCACGTCGACCGCGCCGCCGTAGCGGCGGTCGCGACGCGCGTACTCCTCGACGGCCCGCCACAGCGTGCGGCGGTCGACGTCGGGCCAGAGCTGGTTCATGAAGACCAGCTCGGCGTAGGCCGACTGCCAGATCATGAAGTTCGAGATGCGCTGCTCCCCCGAGGACCGCAGGAAGAGGTCGACGTCGGGCAGGTCCGGCTCGTCGAGGTACCGGGCGACGGTCTTCTCGGTGATCTTGGACGGGTCGAGCCTGCCTGCGGCGACCTCGCGGCCGATGGCCTGCGCGGCGTCGGCGATCTCGGCGCGACCGCCGTAGTTGACGCACATGGTGAGGGTGCACACCGTGTTCTCGCGGGTGAGCTCCTCGGCCACCTCGAGCTCGGAGATCACCGAGCGCCAGAGCCGGGGACGGCGCCCGGCCCAGCGGACCCGCACGCCCCAGGAGTTCAGGGTGTCCCGCTGGCGACGGAGCACGTCGCGGTTGAAGCCCATGAGGAAGCGCACCTCCTCCGGTGACCGCTTCCAGTTCTCGGTCGAGAACGCGTATGCGGAGACGTGCTGGACACCGATGTCGATCGCGCCCGCCACGACGTCGAGGAGCGCGGCCTCCCCCGCCTCGTGGCCCGCGGTCCGCGGCAGCCCGCGGGCGTTGGCCCACCGGCCGTTGCCGTCCATGACCACGGCGACGTGCTGCGGGACGAACTCGCGCGGGATCGCCGGCGCCGTCTCCCCCGAGGGGTGCGACGGCGGGAGGATCGGGGCGGCACGCCGCACGGGCTCAGGCTTGGGGGTGCGAGCCATGGAGAGCTCCTTCGGTCACGGTGGGCTGGTCGGCGTCGGCCGGTGCCGGCAGGTCGGCGGTGGCAGCCGGCTCCGCCGGCACGGTGCGGTCGACCATCCTCAGCGAGCGCAGCGCACGCTCGAGGTGGTACTGGGAGTAGGCGGCGACGATGCCGTTGGCCTCGCGGCGGCAGCGCTCGTCGGTGACGTCGGCCACCGCCCAGTCGCCGCTCAGCAGGGCTGCGAGCAGGTCGACCGTCTCGGGTGCGGGAGCCGTCGAGCCCGGGGGGCGACAGCGCGGGCAGACGGTGCCACCCTGCGCGACGGAGAAGGCCCGGTGCGGGCCGGGCTCGCCGCAGCGCGCGCAGTCCGCGAAGGTCGGCGCCCAGCCGGCGACCGCGAGGGCCCGCAGCAGGTAGGAGTCGAGCACCAGGCCGGGCGCGTGCGCGTGGTCGGCGAGGGCCCGCAGCGCCCCGGCGAGCAGCCAGAACTGCTGGACGCTCGGCTCGCGCTCGGCCTCGACGAGACGGTCCGCCGTCTCGAGCATCACCGCCCCTGCCGTGTAGAGCGTGTAGTCCGAGAAGATCGCA
The DNA here is from genome assembly GCF_000024925.1 of Sanguibacter keddieii DSM 10542. NCBI lineage: Bacteria > Bacillati > Actinomycetota > Actinomycetes > Micrococcales > Sanguibacteraceae > Sanguibacter > Sanguibacter keddieii. The sequence continues at coordinate 1,528,145 of NC_013521.1, read as the reverse complement.
CGCGCGTACGGCTGGACCATCTCGGCCTGGGTGACGATGTCGAGGTTGCGCCCGACGTGCAGCTGGACGTCGACGAACATGAAGGGCTCGAGGCGCGCGCCGAAGCGCGACGACGTACGCCGCACGCCCTTGGCGACGGCGCGCACCTTGCCGTGCTCGCGCGTGAGGAACGTGATGATCCGGTCCGCCTCGCCCAGCTTGTGGGTGCGCAGCACGAGCGCTTCGTCTCGGTAGAGGACCACGCTCACCATCATCTCTCATCGCACCGACAGCGGGGGCAGCCGGCGCGGGTCGTCACAGGACGTGCACCTCGGGGACCGACCAGCTGGTCGGTCCCCGAGGCGTCAGGTCACGCGGCCGTGCGGCCCTCGCGGTTGACGGCCGAGATGATCGCCTTGAGGGAGGCCGTGGTGATCGACGGGTCAATGCCCACGCCCCACAGGACCTCGTCGCCGACGGCGCACTCGACGTAGGCAGCCGCGGTCGCGTCGCCACCCTCGGAGAGAGCATGCTCGGCGTAGTCGAGGACGCGGACGTCGACGCCCACCTGGCTGACCGCGTCCACGAAGGCCGCGATCGGGCCGTTGCCGGTGCCCTCGAGCGTGATCGGCGTGCCGCCGTCGACCAGGTCGACGGACAGGGTGTCGAGGCCGCCCTCGACGCTCGAGGCGCGCGTGCCGCGAAGGGACAGGCGTCCCCAGGCCTCGAGCGGGCCGTCGGCCGGGGCCGGCAGGTACTCGTCGGCGAAGATCTGCCAGATGTCCTCGCCGGTGACCTCGCGGCCGCCGGAGTCGGTCACCGACTGCACCACGCGCGAGAACTCGATCTGCAGGCGGCGCGGCAGGTCCAGGTGGCGCTCGGTCTTGAGCAGGTACGAGATGCCGCCCTTGCCGGACTGCGAGTTGACCCGGATGACGGCCTCGTAGGAGCGCCCCAGGTCGCGCGGGTCGATCGGCAGGTACGGGACGCCCCACACGAGGTCGTCGACCGAGACGCCCTTCGCGTCGGCCTCGGCGGCCATCGCGTCGAGGCCCTTCTTGATCGCGTCCTGGTGCGAGCCCGAGAAGGCCGTGAAGACGAGGTCACCGGCGTAGGGGTGGCGCTCGTGGACCGCCAGCTGGTTGCAGTGCTCGACGGTGCGGCGGATGTGGTCGATGCCGCCGCCGACGGTGAAGTCGATCTGCGGGTCGACGCCCTGGCTGAACAGGTTCATGCCCAGGGTCACCAGGTCGACGTTGCCGGTGCGCTCGCCGTTGCCGAACAGGCAGCCCTCGATGCGGTCGGCGCCGGCCTGGTAGCCGAGCTCGGCGGCCGCCACCGCGGTGCCGCGGTCGTTGTGCGGGTGCAGCGACAGGACCACGTTCTCGCGGTGCACCAGGTGACGGTTCATCCACTCGATCGAGTCGGCGTACACGTTGGGCGTGGCCATCTCGACCGTGGCGGGCAGGTTGATGATCACCTTGCGGTCCGGGGTCGGCTCGAAGACCTCGATGACCTCGTTGCAGATGCGCGCGGCGAACTCGAGCTCGGTCCCGGTGTAGGACTCGGGCGAGTACTCGTAGAAGACCTGGGTCTCGGGGATCGTCTGCTCGAACTTGCGGCACAGGCGCGCGCCCTCGAGGGCGATGTCGACGATGCCGTCCATGTCCGTGCGGAACACGACGTCGCGCTGGAGCGTCGAGGTCGAGTTGTACAGGTGGACGATCGCCTGCTTGGCGCCCGCGATCGCCTCGTAGGTGCGGGCGATGAGGTGCTCGCGGGACTGCGTCAGCACCTGGATCACCACGTCGTCGGGGATCAGCCCGTCGTCGATGAGCATGCGGACGAAGTCGAAGTCCGTCTGCGAGGCCGAGGGGAACCCGACCTCGATCTCCTTGTAGCCCATCGAGACGAGCAGCTCGAACATGCGCAGCTTGCGCTCGGCGTTCATCGGCTCGATGAGCGCCTGGTTCCCGTCGCGCAGGTCGACCGCGCACCAGCGCGGGGCCTGGGTGATGACCTTGTCCGGCCACGTGCGGTCGGGGACCTCCACGCGGAACTGCTCGGAGTAGGGGCGGTACTTGTGGACCGGCATCGGCGTCGGTCGCTGCACCGCGCTGGCGGCGCTCGTGCTGCTGGAGCTGGGGGCTGCAGGCTGGGGGTTCATGTCAGTAGGTCCTTCGTCGTCCTGTGCGTTCGAGGGTGTCGATCCTGTAAGCCGGCACACCAACCACCGCGACGAGGAGACGGCCTACGAGGCCTCGTCGCGGCACAGAAGGAGGAGGAGAACCCGCTGGACGCCATTCACGTCGACCACTCTACCCCTCGAGGCGTCGAGCGCCAGGGCGTCTCACCAGAGCCGTCGCCGGCTGCCCTCTGCCGGTCCTCTGCCGGTCCTGCGCCTGTCCTGTGCCCGTCATGTGCCGGAGACGACCGAGCCCGCCCCGCGGGTGGCGGGGCGGGCTCGGTCGGGCGTGCGTCAGAACATGTCGGCCAGGTCGCCGAGGCTGTCCTCGAGCCACTCGGGGTCGTCGAGCTTCCCCTCGTCCTTGAGCCGCAGGACGTTCGACAGGATCAGGCCTGACGAGTCGCCCCAGGTGGCCGCGCTGCTCATGTACCAAGACCCGTCCTCCTCGATCGCGACGAGGGACAGGTCGGTGATGCCCAGCTCCCCGAGCAACGGCACCTGGTCGGCGCAGCCCTCGACGGACTCGCCGTCCGCCTCTGCCTGGATGCACTCGGCGTCGAGGGTGACCGAGAAGTCCGTGCCCTCGATCGTGCCCGAGACCTCGAGGGACTCGAGCCGGAGCCACGCGACGCCGTCCTTCTCGTCGCGGACGCTGAAGGACGCGTCGACGTCCACGTCGCGCAGTTGCTCCTGGAAGTCCCGGAAGGTCTCGTCGTCGATGCTGCTGAGGTCGCCGTAGAGCGAGAACGCACGGCGGTCGGCCAGCGGGAGCGCCTTGGCGAGCTCCGCGGTGGTCCCGGTCTCGAGGTAGTCCTTGATGCCCAGGACGAGCCCCTCGCCAGCGGCCTCCGGGGTGTCGTACGCCCCGGCCAGGTCGGCGCCCGGCATCGCGCCGCGCTCGACGCCTGCCGCGAGCGTCGAGTACTCGGTGAGCGTGAGGTAGGGGCTGACGTACCAGTCGCCGCCCTCCTCGACCACCACGAGGAACGGGGAGATGGGGTCGTCCCCGAGGTCGAGGCCCAGGTCGCCGCCGAGGTCGCTCGGGTCGAGGGTGAGGTCGTCCGCGGTGACCGTCGCGGGGAAGGACTCGGCGACGCCCTCCTCGATGGCCTCGCGGATCTCGCTCTCGGTCGGCATCGTCGCACCCTGGTCCTGCAGAGTGGTCCACAGCGACGACCCCTCGATCTCGTCGAAGAACCCGACCGTCGCCTCGACGAGCCTGTCGGCGTCGGCGTCGACCGTGAGAGAGCCGCTCGTGATGCTCACCTTGGCGAGCCCGTCGCCGATCTCCTCGCTGCTGACCTGGAGGTCGTCCAGCGTGAGGTCGAGCGCGTCGAGGTACTGCTCGTAGGCGTCGGTGAGATCGCTGACCTCGTCGCCGTCGGGCATGCGGGCGTCGAAGAGGTCGGCGGCCGTGGTGAGCTGGGAGATCTCGGCCGGCGAGGTCACGCCGTAGACCGCGACGAGGTCCTTGGAGGCCACGCCCTCGATCATCTGGGTCGCCGCGGCCTCGGGCGTGGACGCCCCGCCGACCTTGGAGAACCAGAAGTGGTTCGCCGCGAAGGCGCCTGCGCCGAGGAGGACGAGGACGCCTGCGCCGACGCCGATCCACAGGCCCTTGCGGGACTTCTTGGTGCCGGTGCCGGCAGCAGGCTGCGCCGCCCACGCGCCCTGCTGCTGAGCGGGCTGGCCGTAGCCCACCGGGGCGCCCGGCTGCTGGGCGAAGCCCTGCTGGCCGTAGGCGTCCTGGCCCTGAGGCGTCTGACCGGCCTGCGGTCCCCAGGCCGGCTGCCCGTAGCCCTGCTGGACGTATGCCTGGGTCGGCTGGGTGCCGTAGCCCTGCTGGGCCTGCTGCTGGGGCTGGCCCTGCCAGAGCTGCTGGGTCTGGTCGGGCTGGGCGGGCTGCGGCACCTGCTGGGTCAGGGCTGGCTGGGCCCCCTCGGGAGCCGGCGGGACCGGCGGAGCGGGCGGCACCGGCGGGGCGAGGGGACGCTGCGGGGCGGCCGAGCGGGCGTCGATGGCCGCTGCGACCGCGGGGTCGCCCTGCGCGCGGAGCCAGTCGAGCAGCTCGGGGTACGCCACGGGGTTCGCGGCCACCGCCGCGCGCAGGTCAGGACGGTGGGTCGCGATCTCGGCGAGGGTCGCGGGAGGGGTCGATGGGTCGGCCGCGTGAGACGCGGTGAACTCGCTCGGGCTGGTCATGGTCAACCTGTTCTGGTGAGAGGTGCGCCGGGGGGACGATGGGCCGGCTCTGCCGGCCTGGGAGCCGAAGAGCCCAGCCGCCGCGGGGGCGTCTGGGCTCTTCGGGTCACCTGAGGCCGTCAGGCCTGGCGGTTGCGGAGCGCCTCGTCGACCGCAGGCTCACCGAGCTGGCCGAGCCAGTCGAGGAGCGCCGGGTACGTGGTCGGGTTGGCAGCGACCTGGGGACGCAGCTCGGGCGCCTCCTGGACGATCTGCGACAGGACCAGACCCGTGGTCGACGGGTCGAGGGCCTGCTCGGCCGTGTAGCCGTGCGACGCGGCCGGGGCCACGGGAGCCGGGGCCGACTGCGCCACCGGCTGCGAGCCCTCGGAGGACGACGGCTGCTGCGGAGCCTCGTGCTGCTCGCTCACCGACGCGGCCGAGACACCCGGGGCGTAGCCCGCGAGGTGGGTGTCCTGGTCGATCTCGCTGTCCGGGGCAGCCGACGCGCTCGGCGCCTGCCACTGCTGGTCAGCAGCGGGCTGCTGGGCCACGGGGGCCGAGCCGTAGCCGCCCTCGGGCGAGCCCTGGTCCGTCGGGGTCCCGTACGCACCGGTCGGTGCGCCGTACTGGCCCTGCTGGGGTGCGCCGTACTGCCCCTGGGCGGGGGCTCCGTACTGACCCTGCTGCTGCGGGGCTCCGTACTGACCCTGCGCCGGAGCGCCGTACTGACCCTGGGGCGCGCCGTACTGACCCTGCTGCTGGGCACCGTACTGGCCATGCTGAGGCTGCCCGCCCTGCGGCTGGCTCCACTGGTAGGCAGCCTGGCCGGCGGCGCGGGGTGCCGGACGGTTCTCGGCGAAGTACGTCCGGATCTCCTTGGGCACCGTGAGCGCGAAGGCCACGATCGCCGGGAGCGCGAAGGCGAGGAGCAGGTGTCCCTCGGCGACGAGCTTGTGCTCGCTGAAGCCGTTGGAGAGCTTCGGCGCGATGACGAGGAGCACGATGCCGATCACGAAGGCCAGGCCTGCCGCACCGAGGGCCAGGTTGCGGCCGTTGGCGGGGCGCGACGCGAGCGTGAGGCGTGCGTACACCGCTCCACCCGCGACCACGAGGCCGAGGATGATCGACGTGATGAGGCCACCGAGGCCCACGTCCACCTGGTCACGACCCGGGATCCCGATCCACAGCGCAGACAGGACGGACGCCGAGACGGCGACGATCGCGAGGTAGTCGAGCGCGTGCACCGCCACGCGGACCCACGTGGTGCTGGGCTCTTCGGTGCGTAGCGTGCGGCGGAAGGCGGGCGAGGAGACCGCGGCGGCGATCGCCGGCAGGAAGATCGCGCCGAGACCGGCCTGGAACGACAGGATGGTGGGCGGCGCCACGAAGAACAGCGCGTGCACCGACTGCACCTGCAGGAACGAGCTGGAGTCGCCCGAGCCGAAGAGGAAGATCACGACGAGCGAGATGCCGAGGCCCACGAGGAGCAGGCGCCACGACGGGGAGCGCTCGACGAGCACGCCGTAGACGGCCCACCCGACGAACCCGACGAGGAACAGCCAGGCGACGATGCCGGACACCACGAACATGGCGCCGTTGTAGTCGCCGGCGTTTACGAGGAACATCACGAGCGAGATGAGCATGGTCACGGCCGCGAGGCCGGCGAGGCCGAGGGTGACCGCGCGCCACGTCTTGGGCGCGGCGAGGTCGAGGTTCTCGGGGCCCATCTCCGTCTCGCGCGGCTGCGCCGCGAGGACGGCACCGGCGAGACCGAGCGCGAAGGCCGTGCCGACGCCGTAGACGTCGCCGACCTTGAAGATGTCGAGGACGACGTAGACCACGACCGCGAGGGCGTAGGGCGCGTTCGCGACCTGGCGGGCCAGGCGCGTCTGGTGCACCGTCCACGTGGCCGGGAAGACACCGCCACGTGCCAGGTACGGCAGCGCGAGGGACAGCACCGAGACGACGGTGACGATGATGACGACGAAGTGGAAGCTGTCGCCGATCTTCTCGCCGCCGGTCACCCAGAGGGCGAGCGAGACGAGCAGGAGCAGCGCCGCGACGCCGTCACGGACGAAGTCGGCGACGGGGATGCCCTTGAAGGGGTTGGGACGCGGGGCGGACGGCGCCTGGGGCGCGTAGCCGCCCTGCTGGCCGTGCTGGCCCTGCGGCGCGTACTGCCCGGGCTGGCCCTGCGGACCCTGCTGGCCAGGCTGACCCGGGTACTGGCCCTGCTGGGGAGCGTACTGGCCCTGCTGAGCGGGCTGGCCCTGGTACTGGCCCTGCTGCGGTGCGTACTGGCCGGGCTGGCCAGGCTGTCCCTGGTGCTGCTGGGGAGCGTACTGGCCAGGCTGACCCTGCTGCGGGGCGTACTGACCGTGCTCGCCGGGCTGACCCTGCTGCGGCACGTGCTGGCCCGGCTGGGGCGCCGGGTCCGAGGGGTTCTGCGGCGGCGGCCCCTGCTGCGGGTACCCGCCGGGCGTTGGCGCCTGGCCTTCGTGGCTCATGTTCTCCCTTTCGTCGTTGCCGTGGCGTGCGCGTGCCCGGTGTCCGGCGCGCCTGCCTCACGGTGGCACGACCAGCCGCCGACCGCTCCCGAGAGAAAGCGGGCGGCGTCCCTGGCTGACGCGCTCGTGACCGGCACGGATGTCCTTGCGCGACACGTCTCACCGAAGAGCATGGACCACATCGTGGCGCGGTGCACCGTCTGACCCCCGGTAGAACTCCCCATGCCCGTCCGCGGGCGGGGAGGTCAGAAGCCCAGTCGGCGCATCTGCTTGGGGTCGCGCTGCCAGTCCTTGGCGACCTTGACGTGCAGGTCGAGGTACACCCGGTTCCCCAGCAGCGCCTCGATACCGCGACGGGACTCGGTGCCGATGTGCCGCAGGCGCGAGCCTCCGCGGCCGATGATGATGGCCTTCTGGCTGTCCCGCTCGACGAAGATGTTCACCCGCACGTCGAGCAGCGGGTTGGAGCCGTTGGAGCCCTCGCGCGGCAGGATCTCGTCGACCACGACCGCGAGGGAGTGCGGGAGCTCGTCGCGGACGCCCTCGAGGGCGGCCTCGCGGACCAGCTCGGCGACCATGACGGCCTCGGGCTCGTCGGTGAGCTCACCGTCCGGGTAGAGCTCGCCGCCCTCCGGGAGGTGCTTGACGAGCACGTCGGCGAGGGTGCCCACCTGGTAGCCGCCCTTGGCGGACACGGGGACGATGTCCGCCCACTCCCCCAGCTGGTCCACCGACAGCAGGTGCAGGGCGAGCTGCTCGTGGGTGACGAGGTCGGCCTTGGTCACCACGGCGATGACCGGGGTCCCGCGGCGGCCGCGGTTGAGCTCGGCGAGCTGGTTCGCGATGTAGCGGTCACCCGGGCCGACCTTCTGGTCGGCCGGCAGGCAGAACGCGATGACGTCGACCTCGGACAGCGTGTCGCGCACCAGGTCGTTGAGCCGCTCGCCGAGGAGCGTCCTGGGGCGGTGCAGACCCGGGGTGTCGACGAGGATCAGCTGCGCGTCGGGTCGGTTGACGATGCCACGGATGGTGTGGCGCGTGGTCTGCGGACGGTCCGAGGTGATCGCGACCTTCTGCCCGACGAGCGCGTTGGTCAGCGTCGACTTGCCCGCGTTGGGGCGGCCGACGAAGCAGGCGAAGCCTGACCGGTGCACGGCGCCCTCGGGCGCGTCGGTGGGGGTGCGGCTCATGATTCGGTCTCCTGCTGGGTGCGGTTCGTGCGGCGGTCGTCGCGCGCACGGTGGTCGTCGGTCACTCGTCGTTCCTGGGTGGTGACCGGGTCTCCGGCCTCGCTCCGGGAGACGAGAAGGGTGGCGAGCTGGCGCCGTCGGCCGTCGACGCGCTCGGCGACGAGGTGGACCCCGTGCACGTCGGCCGTCGCGCCGGTCAGCGGCACCTTGCCGAGGGCCTTGGCGAGGAGCCCTCCGGCGGTGTCGACGTCGTCGTCGTCGATCTCGAGGTCGAACAGCTCACCGAGCTCGTCGACGGGCATGCGGGACGGGACCCGGTAGGTCCCCGGCTGGGTCTCCTCGACCTCGGGCGCGGCGGCGTCGTGCTCGTCGGTGAGCTCGCCGACGATCTCCTCGATCGCGTCCTCGATGGTCACGAGCCCGGCGATGCCGCCGTACTCGTCGACCACCAGCGCGATGTGCGACGACGCGCCCTGCAGCTCGCGGAGCAGGTCGTCGACGGGCTTGGACTCGGGGACGAAGGTCGCCTGCCGCATGACCTTGCCGACCGTGCGCGACGCGCCGTCCTCGGCGTCGTTGAGCACGCGCACGACGTCCTTGAAGTAGACGACGCCGAGCAGCTCGTCGACGGAGTCGCCGACGACGGGCACGCGCGAGAAGCCGGACCGCAGGAAGAGGTTGAGCGCCTTGGGCAGCGGGGTGTAGGCGGCGACCGTCACCATGTCGGTGCGCGGGACCATGACCTCGCGGGTCGTGGTGGACCTCAGCCCGAACACCGAGCGCAGCATCATGCGCTCGTCGTCCTCGATGACGTCGGAGTCGTTGACCCGGTCGACCATGTCGCGCAGCTCGTGCTCGTCCTCCGCCTCGGCGTTGGTGCGGGCCGAGCTGGTGAGCGAGGTGACGCGTCCGGCGACGGTGAGGGCGACAGACAGCAGCGCCGAGAGCCGCACGAGGGTCTGCGCGGGGCGGTGGCGGCCGAGGGTCCGCGGGCTGATGCGCACCAGCACGAGCGCGACGA